>CALESR010000270.1 GCA_937907485.1 uncultured Paracoccaceae bacterium
CCTACATGCCCTCGCAAGAGTATGCTCTGGCGGTGCTGGTGCTCGATGGTGGGGCTGAGGCGCGGCGCATCGTGCTGCGCGCCGCGCCGGTGCTGATGCCGGTGAGCACGGTGCATATCTCGCAGGGGCTGGCGAATGTGCGGATGCGCGCGGTGCGTATCGAATGCGACCCCGAACCGGCGGGGGCCTGAGCATGACCGCTGAGGCCTCTGCAGCCGTTGATGCCCTGATCGCCGATGAACTGGGCAAGCGCTATCTGTGCGACGCGACGCCACTGCAGCATCTGGCGAATGCCTTGTTGGGGCGCACCAACGGCTCGCCGTTCTGGGCGCTGCATCCGCTGACCCTGAGGATCCGGGCGGGCGAGGCGCTAGGGGTGATCGGGCGTAATGGCTCGGGCAAATCGACGCTGCTGCAACTGCTGATGGGCACGCTGGCGCCGACCACCGGCAGCGTCAGCCGCCGGGGCAGGGTTGCGGGCCTGTTGGAACTGGGCGCGGGTTTCAATCCGGATTTCACCGGGCGCGAAAATGCGGTGCTGAACGCGGCCAACCTTGGCCTGACCCCGCAGCAGATCACCCAGCGGATGCCGCTGATCGAGGCCTTTGCAGAAATCGGCGACTATATCGACCGGCCGATGCGCGAATACTCCTCGGGCATGTTTTCGCGCCTGGCCTTTTCGGTGGCGATCCATGTCGACGCCGAGGTTCTCATCATCGATGAGATCCTGTCGGTTGGCGACGCCGAGTTTCAGCACCGCTGCCGCCAGCGGATGCGGCAGTTTCATGCTGCGGGCGGCACACTGGTCTTTGTGTCGCAGAACGCGCTGGAAATGGCGTCGATCTGCCCGCGGGCGATCTGGCTGGATCAGGGGCATCTGCGCGTCGAGGGGCCTTCGGACGAGGTTGCGGCGGCGTATCGTGCGGCGCTGCTGGGCCCGTTGCGGGCCGCCAGTGGGGTCGAGGCCGCGGTGGGCGGCGCCGAGACGATCACCGCACGGTTCGAGCGCCCGATGCGCGTGGTGCCCGGCCCGTTTCGCCCCGATGCGCCGCAGCACGGGGCGGGAGGCGCGCGCGTGGTCGCCGCGGCCTGGCATCACCCCGATGGGTCAGCGGTCACCGGGTTCGAGGGGGGCGACGAGATCGAGTTGCGCATCACCGTGCACGCCGAAACCCGCCTGAGCCAGCCGATCATCGGCTTTATCCTGCGCGATGCGCGCGGGCAGAACCTGTTTGGCGACAACTCGTTCCTGACCACCGCCGAAAACTCGCCACAGGTCGAACCGGGCGGGTTGATGTCGGCGGTGTTCCGCTTTGCCTTTCCGTATCTGCCGCGCGGCACTTATACGCTGGCGCCCTCGATTCTGGAGGGCACGCAGGCCGATCATGTGCATCTGCACTGGATGGAAGAGGCGATGGCGGTCGAGGTGGTCGAAAGCCCGGTCGAGTTCGGTCTGGTCGGCGTGCCGATGATCCACGCGACGCTGGCGCGCTGCGACTAGGCCCGGTCAGCGCGGCGCGATGACTGGCGGCAGCGGCGCCTCGCCCCGCGCATCGGCGATCAGCGCGGTGAACAGTGCAGGGACGACCTGCTCCCAAGCGGGCCAGTCAAAGCTGGCCAGCCGCGCGCGCAGGTCCGCCTGCGTGTCGCCGTCTTCGAGCGCGAGCAGCGCCTCGGTCAGGCCCTCGGGCGTGCCGTCAAAGTAAAGCCCGTGGTCGCCCAGAACCTCGGTCGCGATGTCCGAGCGGTTGGCCAGAACCGGGGTGCCGCTGGCGGCGCATTCGACCATCGGCAGGCCGAACCCTTCGACCGTCGAGGCATGGATCAGCGCCTGCGCCTGCGCATAGGCATAGGCCAGTTCCGCGTCGGTGGTATCGCTCAGCCAAGTGACCTTGTCGCGGTGCGGCGTGGCGTCGATGGCGCGCACGATGGCGTCATACATCCAGCCCCGGCGCCCCAGAATGACCAGTGGTCGGGTGCTCTGGCCACTGGACCAGAGGGATTCCAGCACCGCCAGCACCATCAGGTGGCCCTTTTTCGGCTCGATCGAGCCGACCATCAGATAGGGTCGGTTGTCCGGCGCAAACAGCGCTGCCAGCCGTGTCGCGTCGTCGCGGCCATCGGCCAGCGGGTCAAGGCCGTTGTGGCATACCGCGATTCGGGCGTGGGCGGCCGGATCGGGGAACAACTGGCGCAACATGCTGGCGGTATAGTGCGAAATCGCGACGACGCCGGTGAAATTGCGCAGCGCGGCGCCGACGTTCAGGCGAAAACTGTCGCGCCACGGCGCGCGATACAGATGGGGGTGCGACACCGGAATGACGTCGTGCACCAGCACATAGGTCGCCTTTAGCCGCGCCCGCAGCCCGGCATAGACCTCAGGGTCCACATCATGCCAATAGGCCGGGCTGAACAGGATGTCCTCGGGGCCGGGCTCGACCGGAACGCGCTGCATGTAGCGTTGCCACAGCGCCCCGGCAGGGATCTGCAACAGGTCCATCCAGCCGCCGAGTTGACGCTCCAGTGCCTCAGGGCGGGCCGGAGTGCCGCTGAGGCGGTCGCGCAGCCGCAGCGCCAGCCACGGCAGGCCAAAAAGCGCATAGGCCACCCCCAGCGCGACGTAATGCAGGGCAAACAGGGCCAACGCCACAGGCCCCCGGCGCGCTGCCGCACGGGGCAGGCCCGGAGGATGCGGGAAATTCGCCGACGCGCGCTGCAGCACCAGCCGACCGTCCGAGATCGTCACCGGCAGAACCTCGATACCGCGCGCGCGGCCAAAGGCATAGCCCAGCACCAGATAGTTGCGCACCACGCGGGGAATCCCGGTCAGCGGGCGCCCGTGCAGATTGATCGCGGTGGTGTCGATGAGCAGGCGCATGGGGGCAAGGAGCATCCGGGCGGAACAGGGGCCGGGCCGGGTGTCGCCCGGCGCCAGCGGCCTGTCAAGCGCCCCATGGCTCGACGTTATTTGCCGGGGGTGTTATCGCGGGGGCCAAAGTGAAACGCGGGGAACCGATGCGGGCCATCCGGCATATTCTGGCGCTCTGGGGGCGGCTTTGGCCGCTGGCCTTGCTGCCGCCGCTGGTGCTGGCGGGGTATCTGGTGTTGGGTCAGGCGCGGATCGAACATCTGGTGATCCTGCTGGCCGCGACGGGCTTTGCCGTGGCGACCCCGTTGACGCGCGACATGCTGCTGGCCGCGATCCCCGGCTTTGCCATTCTGGCGGGCTATGAGGCGGTGCGCGTGCTGCGGCCGCTGTTCGTCACGCCCGAGAGGGTTCTGGCCTGCGAGTTCCAGCGCCTTGATGCTGCGCTCTTTGGCTTTGGCAGCGGCCTGACCCCGGCGGATTTCTTTGCCCGCCATCACGGGCTGGTGGCGGATCTGGTCTTTGGCCTGCCCTATACCGTGTTCTGGGCGATGGTGCTGCTGTGGTGCGTGCTGTTGTTCCTGATCTCGCGCGGGCGGTTTCGGCGCTATCTGTGGGTGCTGGCGCTGACGCATCTGGCGGCCTTTGTCGTCTGGATGCTGCTGCCCGCTGCGCCGCCGTGGTATGTGCGCGCGCATGCCTGCGTCATCGACCTGAGCGTCGCGCCGCAGGCCGCTGCCCTCAGCCGCCTCGATGCGCTGTTCGGCATCCGCTATTTCGAGGCCTTCTATAGCCGCGCGCCCACGGTCTTTGGCGCCTTTCCCTCGCTGCATGTGGCCTTTCCGGCGGTGGCGATGGTGACGGGCTGGCGCTGGTTCGGTCCGGCGGGGCGGGCCGTCACCGCCGCACTGACCCTGTGGATGATCGCGGCGAGCGTGTATCTCGATCACCATTGGCTGATCGACGGGCTGGCGACGCTGGGGCTGGTGCTGGCGCTGCACGCTGTGCTGGTGCGGCTTTGGCCGGCCTATGCGGCGCCCGATCCGGGCGCGCGCTGGCGCGAGGGGCCGCGATGACCCTGGAAATTCTGCCCGTGCTGGACCGCCGGTTGCTGGCGCAGTTCATCGACCTGCCGCCCGCCCTGTATCAGGGTCTTGCGGGCTTTGTGGCGCCGCTGCGGATGGAGCGGGCGATGATGCTGGACCCGCGCAAGGCGCCGTTCTTTCGGCGCGGGACGGTGCGGTATTGGCTGGCCCGGCGCGACGGGGTGACCGTGGGGCGGATTTCGGCGCAAATCGCCGCGGATCGGCCGGTCGGCGTGCCCGAGGCGACGGGCATGTTCGGCTGTCTCGATGCGATTGATGATCGCGCGGTGATCGCTGGGCTGATCGCCAAGGCCGAGGGCTGGCTGGCGAGACAGGGTTGCCGCCACGCCTTTGGGCCCTTCATGCTGAACATGAACGGCGAGCCGGGACTGCTGATCGACGGTTTTGAACAGCCGCCGATGACCCAGACGCCTTGGCACCCGCCCTATCTGCGCGGCCATCTCGAGGCTCTGGGCTATGCCAAGTGGAAGGATCTGAATTCGTGGCGGCTCGATCTGCGCGGGGTCGAGGCCGCCACATTGCGCCAGTCCCTGCGCCTGCCGCGGCGGCGCGGCGAGGTGACCGCGCGGCCGATCACCCGGCGGTCGTTGCGGGCCGACCTGCCGATCCTGCGCGACCTTTACAACGACGGCTGGCGCGACAACTGGGGGCATGTGCCGCTGAGCCTCAATGACCTGCAGGGCCTGCGCCTGCTGGCGCCCTTCCTGCCGCGCGAAACCGGCCGGGTGATCGAAATTGACGGCGCACCCGTGGCGATCTTGCTGGGCATTCCGGACATTTTCGAACTGTCGCGCGGGTTGGGGCCGCGGCCCTCGCCGTTGGGTTGGCTGCGGCTGGCCTGGCGCTCGCTGCGCTTTCGGCCGCGCAGCGGGCGCATCATCGTGATGGGGATCGCCGCGAACCTTCGCTACAGCGCTGCCGGGGCGGCGATCCTGTTGACACTGCTCGACGAGATGATCGACCAGCAGCAAGCCCTCGGCCTCGAGGCAATCGAAGGGGGCTGGGTATTGGAAGATAACGTCGCATTGACACGGCTGCTGGTTCGTTACAACTTTGCCGCCACACGGACTTTTCGCATCTTCGGCAAGACCTTCTCCGACGATGCCAGCCAGGGATAACAGCTCGATGACCGACAGCGACGTCAACATGGCCCCACCCGCCGAGCCCGAACGCGGCCCGGCGCCAACCGAGTGGCCGGTCCTGCCCGAAGAGGGGATGCTGGACAAGATCCTGAAGATCGTGGTCGACGAGGGCAAGGTCGAGGCCGACGCCGTGCAACCCGTGGCCACCTTGGAATCGCTGGGCCTGATCTCGATCGACG
Organism: uncultured Paracoccaceae bacterium; assembly: GCA_937907485.1. GTDB lineage: Bacteria > Pseudomonadota > Alphaproteobacteria > Rhodobacterales > Rhodobacteraceae > Pararhodobacter. The sequence goes on from CALESR010000270.1 coordinate 5,294, forward strand.
TCATCAGCATCCTGATGGGAATCGAGGAGGAATTCGACGTCTATCTGCCGATGAGCGAGGAACTCTCCTCGGCGCGCAATCTGGCCGAGTTGATCGCCGTCATGGTCGCGCAGATGCGGCCGGACGAACTCAAGTCCATCGGCTGACCGGGGTCATGGTGCGGGTCGCAATCACCGGATTTGGCGCCGTCAGTGCGGCTGGCATCGGCGCCGAGGCCCTGTGGCAGGCCGCGCGTGACGGGGTGTCGGGGGTGCGGCCGCTGGACATGCCCCGCAGCGAAACGCTGCGCGTGCGCATTGCGGCCGGTGTGCCGGAGTTTGATGCGGCGGCGTTGCTGGGCGGGTCGGTTCCCCGCACCAGCGAGCGCTTCAGCCAGTTCGCGATGGTCGCCGCCGCCGAGGCCGTGGCGCAGTCGGGGATCACCGCCGAGCAACTGGCCGGGCGACGCAGCGCGACGATCATCGGCACCGGGGTCGGCGGTGTCGGTACGATCGACGACAATTGTTATCTCTTTTACAGCGAACAGCACTCCGGCGTGCGCGGCGAGGCGATGTCGGTGCCGCGCGTGATGCCCAGCTCTGCCGTGTCGCATGTGTCGATTGCGCATGGCATCACCGGGCCCAGTTTCGGCATCGTCAGCGCCTGCGCCTCGGGGGCACAATCCATCGGCGTGGCGATGCAGATGATTCGGTCGGGCATGGTGGACCGCGCGCTGGCGGGTGGCACCGAGGCCTGCATCACCCCGGTGACGATGCGCGGTTGGGAGATGCTGCGCGTGCTGTCACCGCGCGCCTGCCAGCCGTTTTCGGCGGACCGCACCGGCATGGTGCTGGGCGAGGGCGCGGCGGTGTTCTTGCTGGAATCCGAGGAGTCGGCCCACGCACGCGGCGCGACAGTGCTGGCGTGGCTGGACGGCTATGGCACCAGCAGCGATGCGCGCGACATGATCCAGCCCGATGCCGAGGGCGCGGCCACCGCGATGCGCGAGGCACTGGCGGATGCGGGCGTCACGCCGGGGCAGATCGGCTATGTCAACGCGCATGGCACCGGCACCGTGCTCAATGACGTGAACGAGGCCGCCGCCCTGCGCGCCGTCTTCGGAGAGGCGATTCAATCGGTGCCGGTGTCGTCGTCAAAGCCGATTCTGGGCCATACGTTGGGGGCCGCCGGGGCGCTGGAACTGGTCGTCGCGGTGCAGGCCCTTCGGCATCAGATGGTGCCGCCGCAGGTAAACCTGACCCGGCCCGACCCGAAATGTGCGCTGAACCTGCCAACCGGCGCGGCGCAACCGGCCGACCTCGACGCCGTGCTGTCGAATTCCTTTGCCTTTGGCGGCATCAACGCCGTGTTGCTGGTGCGCCGCGCGCCATGAGCGCCGCGCCGCGCGCCCTTGGCACCTATGAGGTCACCGTCGAGGCCGCAGCCGCAGCCGCCCTCGCCGCCGCCTTGGGGCGGAGGGGCCCCGAGGGCCCCGTGCCGCTGACCTATCCGCTGATCTGGCTGGCGGCGCCTGCCGTCCGTCTGGCCTTGCAGGCCGAACTGGCGGGTGAGGGGGCCCTGGCCCTGCCGGTCCACATTGAACAGCGCATTGCGCTGAGCGCGCCCTTGGTGATCGGTGCGGCCTATCGGCTGGTTCTGACCCTCGACGGTCCCGATGCGCGGCGCATTCTGCGGCTCGACGGCACGCTGCACGACAGCGCCGGGCAAGAGGTGGGCACCCTGCGCACCGGCCTTGCACTGGTGGCACTGCCGCAGGGCGCAGGCGCATGAGCGGCGCGCTGCCTGTCGGTACGCGCCTGCCGGGTGTCGATCTGCCGCTGGCCGATGCCGAGGCGGTGCAGGCCTATCTGGCGGTGTCTGGCGATGACAACCCGCTGCACCGCGACCCCTCGATGGCGCGCGCGGCGGGCTTTGACGATAGTCTGGTGCCGGGGATGCTGGTGATGGGCCAGATGGCCGAGGTGCTGCACAATTGGCCCGCCTGCGCCGCGATCGACTGGATGCTGTGCCGCTTTGTCGATCCGGTGATCGTTGGCACTGCGCTGCGCTGCGAGGGGCGGGTTGTGGCGCAGGATCCTTCGGGAGGCGTGATCCTGCGGCTGACGGCAGGGGTCGGGCGGCGCCCTGCTGTGGTGGCCGAGGCGCTCATCCGCCCGTCGCCCTGAGGCGTCGGCGCATCCGCCAGCCGCCGATCCCCAGCGCCAGCGCGCAGCCCCCCAACACTGCGACGGGCAGGCCCCAGGCGGCCCAGACCGGCGCGATGCGCCCGTATTCCCCCAGCGCGGAAAAGACGTTGCCGCCCAGATTCAGCGCATAGGCCGCGCCGAGGATGACCAGCGGCGTCATCAGCCCGCGCCGCGCCGCCAGCCAGCGCAGGCTGAGGCTGGCGACCAGCAGCGCCATCGCCACCATGGCGGCCAAGGCCGCATGGCGCTCGTTCAGTGCGGCGCGATAGGCGTCGGCGGCCGGAACGCCGCCCGCGGCGTGCGCAATGCGCGTCAGTGCGTCCTGCGGCACCAGGCGGGGCTCGACCCCGGCATGGGCCAGCCAGTCGGTGTTGATGGCCAAGGGCACGCGGGCGTCGCTCGGGCCCCCGGCTGGCCAAGTGGCATGGGCGCCCGTCAACAGAACGGCGCCGTCAACCGGGCGCGCCTCGTCAGCCCAGATCACCCGCTCCAGCCGGTTTTCGCCGTCCAGAAGGAACAGCCGCAGATCGACCAGCACCGGCCCTGTGGCCTCGAACCGCAGACCGGCATGGACCAGCGCCGCCCCGAAATCATGCCATTCGGGCGGCGCGCTGCCGCCTGCGAAGCCTGCGCCGTAATAGCGAAACCCGGCCTCGCCCTGCGCCTTGACGGCATGGGGGCGCACATGGGCCAGCAGCGCGACTTGCGCCAGACCAAAGGCCACCCCGACCACCAGCGCGGGCATCAGCGACAACAGGGGCGCCCGCCCGGTGTTGGCGATCATCGCGCGCTCGTGCCCGCGTGTCAGGTCGAATTCCACCCAAAGGATGCCGATCCCCATGCCGATCGGCAGGATTGCAGGCAAGTTGTAGAGCGCACGCAGCCACAGATACCAGGCCAGACGGGGGGCGCCCTCGGGCATCGCGGCCACGCCCTGGGCCGTCAGCACCCGGTCGTAATGCCCGGCCAGATCCAGCGCCAACACCAGCGCCAACGCCAGCGCCACCACCAGCGCGGTGCGCAGTGCATAAAGCCGGGCGACATAGCGGGTTTCCAGCCCGAAGACGGCGAGCGGCGGGCGGGTCACAATCGTATCCCCTGAGGCAGAACCGATCCCGGCAAAAGCCGGGCCATCAGCCACGACACCAGCGCGACCAGTGCCAGCGCCAACCCGGCCACCGAGGCCAGGGCCGCCCCAGGCGGCAGACCGCCCAGCAGCGCCGCGCCCGGCGACAGTGCCAGCCCACCGCCGAGCACCGCACCCAAGGCCACCGGCAGCGCCGCCAACCGCAGCGGTCCGCGAGTCGCCGCCAGCGCCAGCCCGGCGATCAGCGGCGCGGTCAGTGCCAGCGCCATGCCCAGCACCCGTTCCAGCGCGACCTGTCCGGCGCGCGCATTTCCGCCGAACCAGTCCTGCACCACCTCGGGCAGGGTCGCCGTGCGCAGGGTTTCCCCCGGGCCCGGTGCGCCCGGCAGGTCGATGCGCACCGGACCCAGACGCATGCGCTCGACAGCGATCTGCAGCCCGGCGGTGCGCGTCTGCCCCTCGGTGCGGGAGAACTGGATGATCCGTGCGCCTTCGAGGTCGAGCGCGCCACTCGCCGCGCCGGTGTCGAGGATCAGCCGGGTACGCGCGGCGGTGACCACTTGCTCTTCATCGGGATTCGGCCTGAGGAAAACGAAACTGCGTGCCCCGTCGCGGCCCTGCGGCTGCTGGTAAAAGGTCGTGCTGCCGATGCTCAGGAACCGCCCCTCGATCAGCTGCCCCTGTCGCACGGCCTCGAACTGCGCCTCGATCAGGCGCTGCGTCAGATGCCGGGCCGCCAGAGGTTCGACAAAACCGCGTAGGCCACCGGCGAGGGTCATCGCGACCAGACCCAGCAGCAGGCAAAAGCCGATCAAGGCGCGCGGTGGCACCCTGGCCGCGGCGAGAATCACCAGATCACCCGCCTCGCGCCGTCGCAGCAGCGCCAGATAGACCGCGATCACCACCGCCAGTGGCAGGCCGACCGACAGGATCTCGGGCGAGGCCAGAACCAGCGTCTGAGCAAGGAACCCCAGCCCCAACTGGTTGCGCAGCGTGTCGAACAGCAGATGCGTGACCATCTTGTCGGAAAGGTAAAGCGCCTCGACCGCCAGAAGCATCAGCGCCATCTGCCCGATGACCTCGCGGCCCAGCACACGCAGATAGCGGCGCGGCAGGCGGGCGGTTCGGGGCGTGGCGAGCTGGGGGGCGGTTTGCATGGGCGGGCTATCGCGCTGGGCCAAGCCAGAGCGCCCGCAGCGCCGGGTCGCCGGCGATCTCGTCAGGGGGCGCGTCATGCAGCACGATGCCCTGCGCGATCACGACCACGCGGTCGCAGATCGACAATGTGTCGTGCACATTGTGGTCGGTGACCAGAATGCCGATGCCCCGCGCGGCCAGATCGCGGATCTGCGCCTTGACCTGTGCAATCGACAGCGGGTCGAGCCCGGAAAACGGCTCGTCCAGCAGCAGATACCGTGGCTGAACGGCAAGGAGCCGGGCGATTTCGCAGCGCCGCCGTTGCCCGCCCGATACCTGCCGCGGTTTGGCGTCCCGCACCTCGGTCAGGCCCATGTCGCTCAGCAGAGTCTCCAGTCGCGCCTCGCGGATGGAGCGGTCGGGTTCGTGGTTTTGCAGCGCCAGACGGATATTGTCGGCCAGGCTGAGGCCGCGAAAGGCCGAGGGTTCCTGCGGCAGATAGCCAAGGCCGCAGCGCGCGCGTGCGTAAGGTGCAAGGCCGGTCAGGTCGCGTCCGTCGAGCAGCACTCGGCCACGGTCGGGCGACTCGGCGCCGGTCAGCAGGCGGTAGATCGTGGTTTTCCCGGCGCCATTCGGCCCCAGCAGACCGACGATCTGGCCGGGTTGCACGGCAAAGCTGGCATCCGCAACCGCCTGCACGCCGCGATAGCGCTTTGACAGACCGACCGCAGCTAGCGAGGGCAGGGTGTCAGGGGGGCCGTCGGTCATGACGCCGATTTCGGCCCGGACGGCATCGCGCCCAGTCCCAGTGCCACCACGCCGACGATCAGCACCGTCACCAGCATGAGGCCTTGATGCAGCACGCCGATGGCGATGGCCTGCGCAGGGGGGGTGCCCAGCGCGGCATAGGTCGAGACCACCGCCAGGGCCTGTGGGCCCAGATGCACCGGCGCCAGCGGCAGCAGCGACACCAGACTGATCGAGGCCACCGCCAGCAGCGCCAGCGCGGGCGAGGCCTGAATACCCAGCGCGTGCTGCAGCGCCAGCGCGGCGGCGACCTCGAGCGCCTTCTTGGCCAGCGCCAGTATGGTTCCCGGCACCAGCACCCGGCGGCGCAGCAACTGCCCGACGTCCGACGCATAGCGGGCGATCACCCCGCCGATCCGCGCCGTCCAACGCTGCCCAAAGCGGCGCAAAGCGAAGAGCAGCAGGCCCAGTCCCAGCATCCCGGCGGTCAGCGCAAGGGTCGCGTGGCGCAGCGACTCTGGCAGCGGGGCGAGCGCAAGAGCCAGCGCCAGCAAGGCCAGTTTGGCCGCTCCGGCCAGCACCTGATCGAGGGTCATGACCCCCGTGGCCTCGGCCGGCGTCAATCCGGCATGGGCGTGCAGCGCCGCGGCCCCCGTGGCGACACCGCCGAGGCCGGACACCGCAAACCGCGCGCCGATCGACAGCGCGACAACCTGCGCCATCACCGGCCAGCGCACCCGGCGCAGCGGTGCGGCAAGGCACCGCCATTGCCAGACCCAGAGAGGATAGACCGCCAGACTGGCCGCCAGCGCCAGCGCCAGCAAGGCAGAATCTGTCGCGGCCAGTGCAAGGCCGACCTGCTGCCACGGCGTCAGAACGATCCCCAGAACCAGCAATCCGCCGATGACCAGCGCCGCACCCGCCACCACCAGCCGCCGACCTCGGCCCAAAGGGCCAGTCGAGCGCAGCGGCGCATGCAGCGAGGCTGCGTCGCGATGTCCTATGCGCATGCCGGGGTTACCAACTGGCTGGTGAAGGGGACAGAAGCTTGATATCTGGAATTGTTAGTCAAATCAGGATGAGAAAGCAATGACGGCCAAGTCCATCCGGGTTGCGATTGTCGGTGTCGGCAATTGTGCGTCGTCCTTTGTCCAAGCGCTCCGGTTTTATGGCGAGCGCCCGGAGATGGCTGGCCCGCAGACGGGTCTGATGAATGCCGACCTCGGCGGCTATTGCATTTCCGACATTGAACTGGTCGCGGCTTTTGACGTGCACGCGGGCAAGGTCGGTCGTGATCTATCCGAGGCGATCTTCTGCGCCCCGAACAACACCTTGCGGTTTTCCGCGGTGCCGGTCCTGGGCGTGACAGTGCAACGCGGCCCGGTGCTGGACGGCATCGGCGCATATGTGGCCGACATGGTGCCGCTGTCCGACGCGCCCGAGGTCGATGTCGCCGAGGTTTTGCGGGCCAGTGGTGCGCAGGTGCTGGTCAACTATCTGCCGGTCGGATCCGAGGTTGCAACGCGGCATTACATGGAGGCCGCGCTGGCGGCAGGCTGCGGCGTGGTGAACTGCATTCCGGTGTTCATCGCCTCGGACCCGGTCTGGTCCGAGCGGTTTCGCGCGGCGGGCCTGCCGATCATCGGCGACGACATCAAGAGTCAGGTCGGCGCGACCATCGTGCACCGCACGCTCATCAACCTGTTCAAGCATCGCGGCGTGCGGGTGGACCGGACCTATCAGTTGAACTTCGGCGGCAACACCGACTTCAAGAACATGCTGGAACGCCAGCGGCTTGAGTCCAAGAAACTGTCAAAGACCCGCGCCGTGGCCAGCCAGACCGCGCATACCTTGGCCGACAACGACATCCACGTCGGCCCCAGCGATTATGTGCCATGGCTCGAGGATCGCAAATGGGCGCAGATCCGCATCGAGGGCACGGGGATCGGTGGCGCGCCGGTGAACATCGAACTCAAGCTCGAAGTCTGGGATTCGCCCAATTCGGCAGGGGTCGTGCTGGATGCGGTGCGCTGCCTGCGGCTGGCCTTTGACCGCGGGATCGGTGGCTGCATCGAGGCGCCGTCGAGTTTCCTGATGAAATCGCCGCCGGTGCAGACCGAAGATACCGACGGGCTGAAATGGATGCAGGGTTTTATCGAGGGCACGGCCTGAGGGCGGTGGCGACAGGGGCGGATGATGGGCGAGGGCGCGGCAACCGGACGGTCGTTCAACGAGGTGATGGGCAAGCGCATTGCCCGCGCGTTTCAGCGCGTTGCCGAGGGGATGAGCGCCGACGAGTTCAACCGCTCTGGCGCGCGGGAGGCCTTTTTTGCCCCGATCGACGCATTGGAGTCCGCGACCACGGCGCAAGGTGGGCAGTTTCTCAGCTTTGGCCATTACGACTATCTCGGGTTGACGCGGCACCCTGCGGTGATCGAGGCGGGGGTGGCGGCGCTGCGCCAGCATGGCAGCGGTGCGGGCGCCTCGCGGCTGGTCGGCGGCGAAAGGCTGGCCCACCGCGCGCTTGAAACCGCGATGGCGCGGTTCCTCGGGGTGGATGCGACGCTGGCGGTCATCAGTGGGTATCTGACCAACCTGTCGCTGATCCCGCATCTGCTGACCGCAAAGGATCTGCTGATCCTCGACGATCTGGCGCACAACTCGATCGCCAGCACGGCCCGCATTGGCGGTTATGCCTGCCGGACCTTTGCTCACAACGATTGCGACGCGCTCGAACGTATCCTGACCACGGAACGTGCCCGCTATCGCCATGTGCTGATTGTCACCGAGGGGCTGTTCTCGATGGATGGCGACATCCCGGACCTGCCGCGGATTCTGGCGCTCAAGGAGGCCCACAACGCCTGGCTGATGCTGGACGAGGCGCATTCCTATGGCGTGCTGGGGGCGACAGGGCGCGGCATCACCGAACATTTCGGCGTCGATCCGCGACGAGTCGATATCTCGGTCGGCACGTTGTCCAAGAGTTTCGGCGCCTCGGGCGGGTTGATCGTCGCCGCCGAGCACGTCATCGAATGGCTGCGTTATACACTGCCGGGCTTTGTGTTCAGCGTCGGCCTGTCGCCGGTTGCCGTGGCGACGGTGCATGCGGCGCTGGATCTGCTGATCGCCGAGCCCGAGCGACTGGCCCGCATGAACGAGGCGTCGCGGTATTTCCTGGCGCAGGCGCGGGCGGCGGGGCTGAACACTGGCCCGGCGATCGGAACGGCGGTGGTGCCGGTGATCTTTGCCGATACCCAGCAAACCATGCTGGCGGCCCGGCGGCTGCGCGAGGCGGGCATTTATGCCCCGCCGGTGGCGACGGTCGGCGTGCCCTCGGACAGTCCGCGCATTCGGTTTTTCCTGACGGCGAATCACACAACCGCCGATATCGACCGCGCGATAGCCGTGCTGGTCGGGTCAGCCTGACGGGCCTTCGCCCTCGCCCGGATCGGGGGCACTGCCGGTGTGTTTCAGACTGTAGGTCAGGATGCGGTCGACCAGCGCGTCTGGCGCCAAGGCCCCCAGCGCCACCGCCAGCCGCAGGGGCCAGGGAAAGGCGCTGATTCGCGCGCCGCGCGCGACGTCGTGGGCGATGCGCTGCGCCGCGCGCTCGGCGCTCCACAGCCAGGGGCGCGGGGTGGTCAGCGACTGGCTCATCGGGGTATCGACAAAGCCCGGCAGCACCAGCGTCACCGCAACACCCTGCGGGCGCAGCAACCGGCGCGTCCCCTCGGCATAGATCCTGAGGGCGGCCTTGGACGCGGAATAGACCGGCGCCTGCGGCAACCCGATGCCCCCCTGAACCGAGCCGATGATGACCACATGCCCGGCGCCGCGTTGCGCCATGCGGGGCTGCAAGGGAGTCAACGTGTTCAGCACGCCCATCATGTTCACCGCCATCAGGTCGCGGGCCTGCGCGCCCCGCTCGCCGCCCGGTGGCGCCAGTGCGCGCCCGCCGCCCAGGCCCGCCCCGGCGATCACCAGATCGACCGCTTGCCGCTGGTCGCACCCCTCGATCCAGGGTTCCAGGCGGTCGTGGTCGGTGACGTCGATGCGGGCGGCCTCGACCGTGGCGCCGCGCTGGCGGCAGGCCTCGGCAGTGGCGGCCAGCCGCTCGGCGTCGCGGCCATTGAGCGACAGCGCACGACCCGGCGCGGCGTAATGCAGCGCCAGCGCACGGCCGATGCCGCTGCTCGCGCCGGTAATCAGCACATGCTGGGGTTTGGTCCGCATTGAGGGCTCCTTGCCCTGTGGTGGTATCACGCGCGCCGGGTTCCTCGCCAGTCGGAACGACGGGATGGCGGCTTTGTCGGCCTGTCGCTATGCTGGCCGCGCCGCCAGAAGGGGTCTGCCTTGCGCATCCATGAACCGTTCGTCGAACCCGTTGCCCGCCGTCTGGTGGGGTCCGGCATCAGCCCCGATGCGCTGACGCTGGCCTCGGTGCCACCGGCGGTGCTCGCCGGGGTCTGCGCGGCCGTCGGCTGGTTCGAGGCGGCGGCGCTGGCCTTCACACTTAGCGGTGTGCTCGACCTGCTCGATGGGGCGCTGGCGCGGGCGATGGATCGGCGCAGCCGGTTCGGCGCCTTGCTCGATTCGTCGCTTGACCGGGTCGCGGATGCCTGTGTGCCGATCGGGCTGGTGGTGTTTTACAGTGCGCAGGGCGGGCTGGCCGCAATCCCGGCGCTGGCGCTGCTGGCGTCGCTGTGGGTCTCGTATATCCGCGCGCGGGCGCAGTCGCTGGCGCTGGAACTGCCCCGGCTGTGGATGCGCCGCGAGGACCGCTTTGTCGCGCTGGTGCTGGCGCTGCTGGCGGCGCGCTGGGTGGCGCCCGAGTCTGACGTGCCCGCGGTGCTGCTGCTGTGGGTCTGCGCTGCCATCGCGGTTCTGGGGATGATTGCCGGTGGCATGGCGCTGGTGCAGGCGGCACGACTGGCCCGTCAACCGCCCGAGGCGTGATTGCCCCAGTCCGCCGCAAAGACCGCGATGGCCGTGGCGTCATTCTGGCCCGAGCGGTTTGGCCCGTCGGTCAGCGCCTGAATCGCCGAGGCGAGGGTCTCGACCGGAAAGCTGCGGGTCGGCACCACCAGCCGCGGCACGCCGCGCCGCGCCAGATGCCCCGAGACCCAGACATCATCGACCCAGCGCACGGCCTCGGGCATGCCCGAGAAATCGTGCACCGCCGCATCCAGCGCCCTCGGCGGCAGCAGATAGCCCCAGGTGCCAAACAGGATATCGACCGGGACCAGCCGGGTCTGCGCACTGCACAGAACGTGGTGCAGCGCGGGAAACTCTCGCCCCGGCGTCAGGCACACGCCACGCAGGCCCAGCGCGGCGGTGGGGTTCGCCCGGTGTGCAGTCAGCAGCGAGGCCAGAAAATCGCGCGGATAGACCACGTCATCATCGACAACCACGAGGCAGGCGTCGGGGTCAGCCGCCAGTGTTGGCAACAGCTTGGTCACCGGGCCTTCGTCGGTGCAGCGCAGCACCTCGACACCGGGCGGCAGACCCAGCGTCTGTGGGTCAGGATAGGCCGCGCCGTCGCGTCGGCGGGTCCGGGGCAGGCACAGCACGATGCGGTCGGCGGGCTGGGACTGGTCGATCAGACTGCGCAGGACGCGGTGCAGCCGATGCGCGCGGGCGGGAATCGTGGTCAGCGTCACCACCAGCCGTTCGGGCCGCGGTGTGGCGGGCACTGGAGCGGGCACCCGCCAGCCCAGCCGCAGCGCCCGCAGATACAGCCCGGCGATCTGCGCCAGACTGGGCTGGCGATAGCGCGCAAGACTGCGGGCGATGTTTTGCAACAGGGGCACTTTGGTCATGGCGCCCAGACCTCGGCCGCGGGGCGCCAGACCGGCGCGGCAAAGGGATTGACCAGGCGATTGCGCTCGATCCAGCGGCGGGTCAGCGAGGGGCGGGGCAAGCCTGCGTCCTTCCAACTGCCCTGCGTCAGGTGGCGGGTGACGATGTGGCGGTTCACTGGCCAGATGTCGGGATAGTCCAGCGGCGCCATGAGTTGGATCTGCGCGCCGATCCAGACCTCGGGCCAAGGGCGTTCTTGCAACAGGCGGGTCAGCATCCGGGGCCCGGTGATGTCCTCGATCCGGTGCCGGGGGGGCTGGGGTTCGGCGGCGAACAGCGCAAAGGCCCGCTCGATCGCCGCGCGCAGGAGTGGATGGCCGGGCCGGGTTGCCAGAATGCAATTGGCGATCTGCAGCGGCTTGAGATAGCCCAACTCGCGCTGACGCCGGGCGCCCAGATGCGCCTCGATCGACAGCGAGCATGGGCGCGCGAACAGGTCAGGCGGCAAGGGGCGCAGGGGTTGCATGTCGATATCGGCATAGAGCCCGCCATCGCGCCACAGCACGGCCAGCCGGAACACATCGGCGCGCATCACGCCAAAGGGCATCGCGTCAAAGGCGGCGAGGTGCTGGGGCGCGACCTCGGCCAACACCGCGCGGCTGGCGTCGTCGTCGTATAACCGCAGCTCCAGGCCCGGGTTGAGCCGTGCCCAATCCGCACGCAGGGCCTCGGCCTGGGGCGGCAGTCGGGCCGTTTTCCAGGTTTGCGACAGGATGCGGGGCAGGGGCATGGGATATCCAGCAGGGATCAGCGCGCAGGATACGGTGACCGGCGCAGGGTTTCAACCGGCGCGGCATCGCGGCCAATTGCACAGGGTGCGCCTCGCGGTCTAGGGTCGGGTGCACGACAAAGGACCGCCCTGTGACCCACCGTCCCATCGCCTATATGACCGTCGATGCCGAACCCGATTGCCCGCCCTTCCTGTGGACATGGCGCGGCATCGACGAGGGGCTGCCGCTGCTGCTGGACCTGCTGGCGGACGAAGGTGTGCCCGCGACCTTTTTCACCACGGGCGGCACCGCCGAGGCCCGGCCCGAGGCCGTCACTGCCATCGTCAAGGGCGGGCACGAACTGGCCTGCCACGGCTATTCGCACAGCAATTTTCGCACGCTTGACCGCGACGCCGCCCGCGACGAGATCACCCGCACCAACGCGATTCTGCGCGCGCATGCCCCGGTAACCTCGTTTCGCGCGCCGTATCTGTCCTTTCCCGAGGCCTATGTCCCGCTGCTGGCCGAGGCCGGGTTTGCCGTGGACAGCTCGCGCGGGATCTACAAGCGCAACGAGCCGCGCCATGACGGCGACGGGATGCCCTTTCGGCTGGATGCGTCGGTGACGTCGAGCGTGCTGCGCCTGCCGCGCGTGCTGCGCAGCCCGTATTTTCATGCGCTGCGCAGTCCGGTCACGCTGTTCGTGCATCCTTGGGAATTCGTCGATTTGTCGCGCACGGGTATCCGGCTGGACTGCCGGTTCCGCACCGGGCAACCCGCGCTGGACCGGCTGCGCACCACGCTGCGCTGGTTCAAGGCGCGCAATTTCCAGTTTCGGCTGGTGAACGAGGCACCGGCCCTAGCCGCCTGAGGCCATCTGCCGATAGAGCGCCAGATGCTGCGCCGCAACTTTGGGCCAGTCAAAACGCCCAAGGGCGGGGCGCGGACCGGTCAGCCGCCGGGCCAGGTCGGAATCCATGGCCAGCGCCTGCAGCGCCTCGATCATGGCAGCGTCGCTGTCGCACAGAAAGCCGTCCTCGCCGTCGCGGATGAACTCGGCCAGACCGGTGCCCGCGCGGCCGATCACCGGCAGCCCGGCGGCGCGGGCCTCGAGCGCGGCGATGCCAAAGGATTCGTTGCGCGACGGCAGGACAAAGGCATGGGCGCTGCGATAGAGGGTGCGCAGATCCTCGCGGCCCAGCCAACCGGGGTTTTGCACGCCGGCGCCCAGCGTGGCGCGGTGACGTCCCTCACCGGCGACCACCATCTCGACGGGCCGGTCGATGCGCCGTTCCAGAGCCTCGCGCAGCCTTCCCAGCACCTGTGGCCGTTTCTTGCGCTCGAGTCGCATTGCCGAGACCAGCCGAAAAGCTCCCCCGGCAGGCGGTTGCGCGGGGTCGGCCATCCAGAACCCGGCGTCAAAGCCATTGGGCAGAACCTGTGGCGCGATGGTGGACAGTGGCGCCAGTTGTGCCGCGATTCGGGAACTGACCGCTGTCAGTCGCACGTCCGGCCACCGCGGACCCAGCCAGCGCAGCAGGGGTGCCAGCGCCGCCAGATCGGAATGCGCGGTCAGCATCACGGGCAGGCCCAGACTGCGCGCGGCGATCAGCCCGGCGAGGCAGGCGGGCGCGACGATGCTGGCATGAACATGCACCACATCGGGCGCGATCGCGGTCAGCGCTGTCGCCATCCGCCGCACCAGCCGGGGCGACACCGCAAGGTCAAACCCCGGCAACCGCAGCCCGCCCGGTGAAAAAACCGCAACCTCGTCGCTGCGCGCGCCAGGCTGCGGGGTCAGGACGCTGACCTGCGCCCCCGCAGCGGTCAGCGCCCGGCCGAGGCCGGACAGGTGGCTCTCGATGCCGCCACGGCGCGGGGCAAACCAGTCGCTGACAAAGGTGATCTTCAGACCTCGGGTCGGGGCAAAGGCCGCTTCGGCAGGCATTGTCGGCAACTCCGGGCGCGGGCGGCAAAGGGCGGGAAATCTTTACGCCCTAGGGCGACATGATATCAGCGCAGTGCAGCCCCGTCGCGCGTATTGCACTGTCTGCGTAGGCGGGCAATAGTCGCGCTGGCAACCGTCCATTCGGGAGTGGAACAGATGGCGATGTGTGGCGGCAGGCACCTGGAGCACCGTGGATGCCTGCGCTCAAGATTCGGGCTTCGGGTCTTTGTGTCGCTGATGATCGCCTTGCTGCTGGCCCAGATGCCCCCCGGCGCCGCGCGCGCGCAGGATCTGTCGTGGCAGGTCTGGGGCGCCGTGATGACCGACAATGACGTCCGGCAACTGGTAACCTTTGACAGCATCCGGTTGCTGGAGTCTGGTCTGGTCGGTTTCGCGCTGAACACCCGCTTTGGCCGCCCGTACGACCTGCCCTTTGGCCAGCTTCGTTTCGAGGCCGAGGCGCAATTGGTTCGCCATTTCGGCCTGCAGGATCATTGGGAGGTCAACCTGCCGGTGGGCCTGCGCTTTGCCCCGCGCCGCCGGATTTTGGGGTTCGACAGTCTGGCGTTTCTGATAGGGCCGTCGATGGCCTCGCAGATCCCGGCGATCGAACTGCGCCGCGGAGGCGGGGTGGGGTCACGGGGAATGGTCTATTTCCATGTCGAACTGGAGCGTCAGCTGCGGTCCGACCCCGCCGCGCGGATCTTCCTGCGGTTGCACCACCGCTCGGGTGGCTATGGGCTGTTTGCCAATGCGGTGGGGACCAACGCATTCGCCATCGGCTATCGCCGGGCGTTCTGACAGCGGCCAACCCCGAAGGCACGTCGCGGTCGGGCGCCCTGCACCTCGATACGCCGGGGTGCCGGACATCCGAGGCCCCTGCGCCAAGTCAGGCAATCTGCTCGCGGTGCTGCTGGTCCCAGACCTGATCGGAGAGTGCCATCGCCGTTGGCCGATAGGCCAGCGGTGCCCCGACAAGGATCGTGCGGATGGCGGGAATGTCATAGTCGCGGCAGGCCTGCGCCAATTGGTCTAGCAGTTCCGACAGTGGCTCGGGGTCGAGGGCGACCTCGGTCGCGGTCAGGATGCGTGGATGTTCGGTGCCGGTGGGCGAATCGCCGATCAGTAGTTCTTCGAACAGTTTCTCGCCCTTGCGCAGACCGGTGACCTGAATCTGGATGTCGCCGCGCATCGCGGTGTCGGCATCGGGCGTGTCGACGATATAGGGCACCAGTCCGTTCATGCGCACCATCGACAGCGCCAGATCGAGGATCCGGACCGGGTCGCCCATGTCGAGCACAAATACATCACCGCCGCGCGCCATCGCGCCGGCCTGAATGACCAGTTGTGCCGCCTCGGGGATTGTCATGAAAAAACGGTTGATATCGCGGTGGGTCACCGTCACGGGCCCCCCGCGCTCGATCTGGGCCTGAAACAGCGGGATGACCGAGCCCGAGGACCCCAGCACATTGCCGAAGCGCACGATGGAGAAGGTGGTCGTGTGCGTTTCGCGCGCGAGCGCTTGACAGATCAGCTCGGCCAGCCGCTTGGACGCGCCCATGACATTGGTCGGCCGCACGGCCTTGTCGGTGGAAATCAGGATGAAGTTCTCGACCCCGGCCTCGGCGGCGGCACGGGCGATGGCCCTTGTGCCGAACACATTGTTGCGCAGGCCCTCGATGACGTTCTCTTCGACCAGTGGAACATGCTTGTAGGCGGCCGCGTGATAGATCGTCTGCACCGCGAATTGCCCGATCACCTTGCGCAGCCGCTCGGGATCCTGCACCGACCCGAGGATCGGCACCAGCCGCACCGTCAGCCGCTCACGCAAGAGGGTTTCGCGCAGTTCCGCATCAATGGTGTAGAGGCTGTATTCCGAGACGTCGAACAGAATCAGGATCTTGGGGGCAAGACCGATCACCTGGCGGCACAATTCGCTGCCGATCGAGCCGCCAGCGCCAGAGACCATCACCACCTTGCCAGTGATGTTGCGCCGCATCATGGCGGCGTTGGGTTCGACCGGGTCGCGGCCCAGCAGGTCTTCGGGCCGCACACTGCGCAACTCGCTGAACTTGGCCTTGCCGCTGACGATATCGGCCATGCCGGGGATCGTCTTGATCTCGAGGCCGTAAACCTCGATCGCGGCGACGATCTCGCGGCGGCGCACCCGTGTTGCGCTGGGGATGGCCAGCAGCACGGTGCGCGCGCGCGTGTCGTTGATGAGCGACGGCAAGGCCAGGGGGTTAAAGACCCGCAGGCCACCGATTGTGCTGCCGACCAGCGCCGCGTCATCGTCGAGAAAGGCGACCGGTTGATACTCGCGACCGTGGCGCAGCGCGTTGACCAACTGGCGCCCCGCATCGCCTGCGCCATAGACCAGCACGGGCCTGCGGTGGTTCGATTGCGTCTGTCGAAACAGCGCCCAGATCACGAACCGCGACCCGCCCGCCAGACAGAAGACGAGCATCGCCTGAATATACGGCACCGAGCGCGGCACCGGCGTGCCGATCGCCAGATCCGACAGCGAGAGGGTAAAGGCCGAGATCAACCCCCCCAGCAACAGCACCTTCAGTGCGCCCGAGGAGATATAGCGCACCACCGTGCGATACAGCCCCATAGCCGCCCAAAACCCGACAGTCAGCGGAATCACCGGCGCAAAGGCCAGCCACGCCCGCGGATCCCCGAGGAACCGCCACGATTCCAGCCGCAGGAACATCCCCAGCGCAAAGGACAGGGTAATCAGGGCGGAATCCGAAAAAACCTGTATCGCCTGCTTGGTGGTGCGCGGCAGCCTGCCAAGACGGAGAAAAACATTCATTATCAATCACCCAAAGTCGGCTTGCATCCAAAAAAAACTTTTCGGTTGTGCTCATCCCTAGCGCGCATTGGCGCGCGGCTCAACGCCCGGAAGAGCGCACAAGCCCGTGAACGGCGCCTCCGCGCCGAGGCATCGGCCTGCCAACAACGTCAATCCTTGCGTTGCTTGTACTCATAGCGATAGCCATAGCCGTAGCCATAACCGTAGCCACCCTTGGCCTTGCGCGGGTCAAATCCATTCAGGACCGCCCCGCTAAAGCGCAGCCCAGCCGAGTTCATCGTCTTGATTGACGCCTCGACCTCGCCCATCGGCGTCTGGTCATGGCGCGCGACAAAGATCGTCGCTCCGGTTGCCCGTCCCAGAACCACCGGGTCAGTCACCGCCAGGACGGGCGGCGAGTCAAAGATGGTCAGGTCGAAATTCTCGCTGCACCAAGCAACGAGACCGCTCAATTCGGCGCGCATCAGCAGTTCCGAGGGGTTCGGCGGATAGCGCCCGGTCGACAGGAAGAACAGGCTGGGCACCGGACCTTGAATCACTGCGGCCTCGGGGGTGATGTCATGCGCCAGAACCTCGGCCAGGCCGGGCTGGTGGCGCTCGACCCCGAAATACCGCCGCAGTTGTCCGCGCCGCATGTCGGCGTCGATCAACAGGACCCGCGTCCCCGCCTCGGCAGCGACCACGGCGAGGTTCGCCGCCAGAAAGCTCTTGCCCGCGCCGGGATGCGACGAGGTGATGGTCAGGGTCGGCGTTTGCGCATCCAGCATGCCGAAATGCAGGCTGGTGCGCAGCGAACGGATGGCCTCGACGGTCAGATCGCCCGCGCTGTTGAGCGCCAGCAAGGGCATGTGGCCCTGCCGCCGTCCCGAGGTATCGGAATCGCGCGAATAGTTGATGGTGGCAAAAACCGGCAAGCCCAGTTTTTCCAGCGCGCCAGCCTCTTGCACGCCCTTGCGCAGCCAACTGCGAAACAGCACCCAGGCCGCCCCGCCCACCGCGCCGACGACCAGCGCCAAGGCCAGGATCAGCGAGCTGCGCGGCGCAATGGGCGAGGGCGCAGCGGCGGCCGTGTCGATGATGCGCACATTGCCGATTGTGCTGGCACGCAGCACCTCAACCTCCTGCGCGCGGGTCAGCAACTCGGTATAGATGCCCTGCGCCAGTTCGACCGACCGCGTCAGGTTCAGCACCTGCCGCTGGGTCTCGGGCAATTCGCCGACCTGCGCACGCAGCGCGACCAATTGTGCCTCGAGTCGGGTCCTTTGGTCCAGCAACTGTCGATACGTCGGATGGGCTGGCGTATACCGTTGCGCGATTTCGTCCTCCTGGCTTTGCAGGTCCGACAGTTCGCTTTCGATCCGCGTCACCTGTGACAGGATCGCCTGGGTTTCCAGCGTCAGGTCGATGGTGACCTCGCGCTGACGAAAATCGTTCAGCGCCGCCTCGGCCTCGCGCAGGCTCCGCTCGGCGAGGGGGAGTTGCTCGCGGATGAAGGCAAGGCTGCTTTCCGCTTCGGCAGCACTGCGCGAGATGTTCTGGCGCAAATAGGCCTGAATGACGGCATTCAGCGCCTGCGCGATGGTTCGGCGGTTCGCACCGGTCAGGCTGACCTCGAGGATCCCCGAGGCCCGACCACGCTCGGCGACGGCCAGCCGACCGCGCAGCCCGCCCATCGCGCTCAACTCGTCGATCTGGGTGATGAAGAACACCCGCCCCGGTGGCGCCGTCAGTGTGGCAACTGTCAGCAAAAACCCGGTATCGGGCAGGGACAGCGCCTGCCCCACCACGCCGTCGTGCTCGGCGCCGTCCGGAGTGGTCACCGTAAAGGCGCCATCCGCACCGGCAACCAGCGTGCTGCGCATGTTGACCCACCGGGGCGGCACCGTCAGGCTTTCGAGCGCCAGCAGATCGCCCCGTCGGGCAAACCGCACCGGAAGCAGCGAATCGACAAGCGGCAGTTGATAGCGCGCTACCATCGTGCCGATCAGCGGCGCGCGTTCCGTGCCGATCACCCAGTCGAGATTCTGGTCGGCAACCGCCTGACCCAGCACCATGCGCGAACGGATGATCTCGATCTCGGTAACGCTGCGCGGGTCGGATTCGGTCAGCGACGCCAGACTGCTGGGCAGCGCCATCGAGCCGCTGCGCTCTTCCAGTTGCAACAAGGCATCGGCGCGAAACGTCGGGTTGCTGTTGGCGACCATGAACGCGCCGATAACCGCGCCCAGCACGGCGCCCGCGACAATCCAGAACTTGCCCTTCCAGAGCGTGCCCAAGAGGGCGCCGAGATCGATCTCGTCTTCGCGAACTGCTTCGGATTTGGTCATGGAATGCTCCGTGCAGCCAGCGGGTGTGTCGATCCGTGCCAACCTGTGCCAACAACAGGGCCAAAGATCAAGCGCGGGCGCAAGGCTCACGGGACTTTGCACGCATGCTCGCGCCCGACGACATGCGGAATTTGTCTGCGTTCGGTGGTTTTGGCGTCTTCGCCAGACCGCAGACCCGCCCGGCGCAGGGGCGGACCAGACCCGTGGAAATCCGCCCAAATTTTGCGGCTGCAGCAATTCGGGCTTGCGAGAAATATGGCCACGCCTTATCCAGCCGGGTACAACGCATGCCCCGGTCGGGCTGCCGTCTTGGTCTTTGGCGCCATGTCGAATGGTCACGGCGCTGCATTCTGGCTCGTCTGGCAGTCTGAAAAAGGCATGTCTTTGATCCGTATTGCTCAACATTGTGCAAGATCGAGGGGCTGGCCTTGTGACCCGGTCACCCGGTGTTCTGCGTCGCGCCCCGGTGGATCAGGGTGCCAATTGCCTGGGCATGCGACTTTCACGGGGACTTTCACGGCATGAAGATTGCGATGATCGGCACTGGCTATGTCGGCCTTGTCTCGGGCGTGTGTTTTTCGGATTTCGGCCATCAGGTCGTCTGCGTCGACAAGATGCCCGAAAAGATCGCGATGCTGGAACGGGGCGAGATCCCCATTTATGAACCCGGCCTCGACACGGTGCTGCAGCGCAATGTCGCGGCAGGCCGGCTGAGCTTTACCACCGACCTCGCTGCGGCTGTGGACGGCGCCGACGCGGTGTTCATTGCCGTCGGCACCCCCACTCGACGCGGGGATGGCCATGCCGATCTGACGTATGTCATGGCCGCCGCCGAGGATATCGCCTGCGCGCTGACTGGCTATGCCGTGGTGGTGACCAAATCGACCGTGCCGGTCGGCACCAACCGCAAAGTGGCCGCCGCCATCCGCGCCGCCAATCCAGAGGCCGAATTCGACGTTGCCTCGAACCCGGAATTCCTGCGCGAAGGGGCGGCGATCGACGATTTCATGAAGCCGGACCGCGTGGTTGTCGGGGTCGAAAGCGAGCGGGCCAAGGCGGTGATCGGCGAGGTCTATCGCCCGCTTTATCTGCGCGATTTTCCGGTGGTCTATACCGATCTTGAATCGGCCGAGATGATCAAATACGCCGCCAACGCCTTTCTGGCGACCAAGATCAGTTTCATCAACGAGATCGCTGCCCTATGCGAGCGGGTCGGCGCCGATGTCAAATCGGTGGCCAAGGGGATGGGACTGGACGGGCGCATCGGCAACAAGTTCCTGCACGCCGGGCCGGGATATGGCGGTAGTTGCTTTCCAAAGGATACCTCGGCCCTCACGCGCATCGGGCAGGAGCACGGCGCTCCGCAGCGCATCGTCGAGACGGTGATCGCTGTCAACGAGGCCACCAAGCGGCGGATGATCGACAAGGTGGTCGATCTGTGCGGCGGCTCGGTGAATGGCAAGACGCTTGCCGTGCTGGGCGTCACCTTCAAGCCCGGGACCGATGACATGCGCGACGCGCCTTCGCTGACCATCGTGCCTGCGCTGGTGGGGGCGGGGGCGCGGATTCGGGTCGTTGATCCGCATGGCCGCAAGGAAGGCGAGGCGCTGTTGCCGGGCGTCGACTGGGTCGAAGACCCCTATACCGCCTGCGCCGGTGCCGACGCGGTGGTGATCCTGACCGAGTGGAACGCGTTTCGCGCTCTCGACCTCGGGCGGTTGGCGGCGGGAATGGCGCGCCCGGCCATGGCCGATTTGCGCAATATCTATAATCGCGAGACGGCGCAGCGGGCCGGATTCGCGGCCTATACGGGAGTGGGACGTTGAGAACAGCCTTCATCACCGGCACAGGTGGATTCATCGGCTTTCATTTGGCCGAGCTTTTGCTGCAAGAAGGGTGGAAGGTCGCCAGCCTTGACGGCATGACCGACTATTACGATGTCCGACTCAAGGAACGTCGACTGGACATGCTGCGTCAGCATCCGAATTTCTCGTTCACGCGCGCGATGCTCGAGGACAATCCGGCAGTGCAAGCCGCCATTGCCGAGGCCAGCCCGGATGTCATCGTGCATCTCGCAGCGCAGGCCGGGGTGCGTTATAGCCTTGAAAATCCGCGTGCCTATATTGACGCGAACATCGTCGGCACCTTCAACGTGATGGAGGCCGCGCGGGCCTTGAAGGTTGGTCACCTGCTGATGGCCTCGACCAGTTCAGCCTATGGCGCCAATACCGAGATGCCCTTTGCCGAGACGCAAAAGGCTGACACCCCCCTGACCATCTATGCCGCGACCAAGAAGGCCAACGAGGCGATGGGCCATTCCTATGCCCATATCTATGGCCTGCCGGTGACGATGTTCCGCTTCTTTACCGTCTATGGCCCTTGGGGGCGCCCCGACATGGCGCTGTTCAAGTTCACCAAGGGGATTCTGGAAGGCACGCCGATCGACATCTACAACAATGGCGACATGTGGCGCGACTTTACCTATGTCACCGATCTGGTCCGCGGCATCCGCCTGCTGATCGACGCGGTGCCGGGCGGCCCCGAGACCGCGGTCACAGGTGACAGCCTGTCGCCGGTGGCGCCCTTCCGGGTGGTGAATATCGGCAATTCGGACAAGGTGCGCCTGATGGATTTCATCGAGGCGATCGAGGACCATCTCGGCAAGACCGCGATCCGAAACTACATGCCAATGCAGACCGGCGACGTGCCCGCCACCTGGGCCGATGCCTCGATCCTGCAGCAACTGACTGGCTATCGCCCGGCAACCGATTTTCGCGACGGGGTGGCGCGGTTCGTCGAATGGTACCGTGAGTATCACGGCGTCTGAACCGGGGCAGGAGAACCGCCATGTCGCAACCGACCACTGCCCATCGCCCGGATATCGACGGGCTGCGCGCCGTCGCCGTGCTGCCGGTGATCGGCCATCACGCCGGCCTGCCCGGCGTGCCCGGCGGGTTTTTGGGCGTGGACGTGTTTTTTGTGATCTCGGGCTTTCTGATTACGGGAATTCTGTTGGCCGATCTGCAGCGCGGGCAATTCTCGATTGCCCGGTTCTATGAACGGCGGGCGCGGCGCATCCTGCCGGCGCTGGTGCTGACGCTGCTCGCCTCGGTGCCGCTGGCGCTGGCCCTGATGCTGCCCGGCCAGTTGATCGGGTTTGGCGAGAGCCTGATTTCGGTCGTGCTGTTCCTGTCGAACCTGCATTTCTGGCGCTCGGTCAACTATTTTGCCGAAGCTGCCGAGTTGCAACCGCTGCTGCACACCTGGAGTCTGGCGGTCGAGGAGCAGTTCTATGTGCTCTTTCCGCTGCTGTTGCTGGCGCTGTGGCGGCTGGCGCGTGGTGGGTTGATCGGGGTGTTGGGCCTGCTGATGCTGGCCGGGTTCGGCGTGTCGGTCTGGGCCTCGCATGCGATGCCGGTGGCGAATTTCTATTGGCTGCCGACGCGGGCATGGGAGTTGCTGGCCGGGGCGTTGTGCGCCGTTCTGGCGCCAAGGGTGGCGGCACTTGGGGGGGGGGGGCTTCGGTCCGTCCTCGCGGCGCTGGGGCTGGCCATGGTCGTGGGGGCGATGATGGCGTTTGATCGCACCATGGCCCTGCCGGGGGCACTGACGCTGGTGCCGGTCGCCGGAACGGCGCTGGTGATCCTGTTCAGCCGGGCAGGGCAGGGGCTGGCCGGTCGCTTGCTCGCTTGGCGGCTGATGGTGGGGATCGGGCTTGTCAGCTACAGCGCCTATCTGTTCCACCAACCGCTCTATGCGTTTGCGCGCCTTGGCTTAGGCGACGGGGCAACGCCCGCCATTCTGGCCTTGCTGGGATTGCTGGCGCTGGGGTTTGCGGCGCTGTCCTGGCGGTTTGTCGAGCAACCTTTCCGCCGTGCCGGGGGTGGCCCGCTGCCGACGCGCGCCAGTGTTTTTGCCGCCGGGTTGGTCGCCAGCCTCGCTGTGGCGATGATCGGCGCCGGGCTGATCGCCACGCGGGGATTGGCCCATCGGTATGAGCCAAGCGACCTCGAGTTGGCGTTGTTTGATCGTCAGGAGGCGGGGGCCTATGTACGGGGTCGGTTCAACGCCGCGCGCCTGCAGCCATTTTCCGAGGATGGGCGTCTGCGGTTTCTGGTGATAGGTGATAGCTTTGCTCAGGATTTTGTCAATGTGCTGGCTGAAGGTGGGTTCAGCCAAGGGCTGAGCCTGTCCACGCATCACGTCAGCAAACAATGCGGCAACCTCTATCAGACGCCCGAGTTGGCGCAAAACGTGGCGGCCTCGGACGCGGCGCTGTGCGAGTCCGAGGGCGGACTGGAGCGAGCCGAGTTGCTACCCTTGATCCGCGATGCCGATATCATCGTGCTGGCGAGCGACTGGCAGCCGTGGCAACTGGCGCATGTCGCCGCCACGGCCGAGCGCCTGGCGGCACTGTCATCAGCCGAGGTCTTTGTCCTGGGCCGCAAGGATTTCGGCACCGTCAACCTGCGCGACCTGATCGCCACCGATGCCGCCAGCCGCCCTGCACTGCGCAATCCGACGCGGCCAGAGCAGTTCGAGGCCGATGGAATCCTGCGCGCGACGCTGGGCGACCGGCTCATCGACATTCAGGCGGCGATCTGCGACGAGAGCCTGCGCTGCCCGTTGTTCACCCCCGAAGGCGCGCTGATTTCCTATGACGGTGGTCATCTGACGCGGGCCGGGGCCGCGTGGGTGGCAGGCCGTCTTGCCGACCACCTGCCCACCCGCCTGACCGCTTCGCCCAGCCCGCCCTGAGCGGCTTGGTCCCTTTGCTGCGTTTTTACCGAGGTATTGCCATGAAATTCCTTCTGCGCACCGCATTTACCGCCTTTGCGCGGCTGTCCAAACGGTTCTCGCGCGAGAACCTCTATGAATGGCTGGCCGAGGATCTGGCCACTCTGCCGCCGGGCAGCAAGGTGCTCTGCATCGGCGGTGGCGGTGCTTTGGATGCGATGATCAAGGACCATCCGTCCACGGACGCCATTTCGATCGACATCGACCCGGATCGCAAGCCCGATCTGGTGATGGATGCAACCGCCATGACATTTGCCGACGGCACCTTTGACGCGGTCTACATGATGGAAGTGCTGGAGCACGTCAAAGACCCGCAGGCCGCGTTGAGCGAGGTCCGGCGTGTGCTCAAGGACGGTGGGCGTTTCGTCCTCAGCACGCCCTTTGTCTTTGGCATCCACGAAGAGCCGTGGGATTTCTGGCGCTTTACCCGGCATGGGCTGGAACACCTGCTCGGGGCCTTTGAAAATCACGCGATTCGGGCGCGCAACCACTATTACCGGTCGATCATCGTGCTGTTCATGCGCTCGATCTTTTCGCCGGGCAGAAAGCGTCAATTGGTCGGCGGACTGGCCATCGTGCTGGGGATGCCGTTCTTTCTGGTGTTGATGCTGCTCGATGTCATTTCGCCGGATGATCGCTCGACGTCAGGTTATTTCGTGACCTGCAGCAAGCCGCAAAACGGGGGGAACGCATGAAAGACCACACGAACTCGACCCTCGCCGTGATCGGGCTGGGCTATGTCGGCCTGCCATTGGCGGTCGAATTCGGCCGCAAGCGGGCGGTCGTCGGATTTGACATCAATGCTCGCCGGATCGCTGACCTCGCCGCGGGCCATGACGCGACGCTGGAGGTGAATGCCGAAGAACTGGCGGCATCGCGCCATCTGCGGTTTACCGCCGACTCTGCCGATCTGGCGGCCTGTTCGATCTTCATCGTCACCGTGCCGACACCGATTGACGCCTACAAGCGCCCGGACCTGACGCCGCTGCTGCGCGCCTCCGAGACCATCGGCAAGGTGCTCAAGCGCGGCGATATCGTGATCTATGAATCCACCGTCTATCCCGGCGCCACCGAGGAAGACTGCGTGCCGGTGCTGGAACGTGTATCGGGCCTGAGATTCAACGTCGATTTCTTTGCCGGTTACAGCCCCGAACGGATCAATCCGGGCGACAAATCTCACCGGCTGCCCGATATCCGGAAGGTCACTTCGGGCTCGACCCCCGAAATTGCCGGGATCGTCGACGGCCTGTATGCCTCGATCATCACTGCCGGAACCTACCGCGCCGAATCGATCCGGGTGGCCGAGGCCGCCAAGGTGATCGAGAACACACAACGCGACCTGAACATCGCCCTGGTCAATGAACTGGCGATCATCTTCAACCGGATGGGTATCGACACCGACGCCGTGCTCAAGGCCGCGGGCACCAAGTGGAACTTCTTGCCGTTTCGCCCCGGTCTGGTCGGCGGGCACTGTATTGGCGTCGACCCCTATTATCTGACGCACAAGGCGGCCGAGATCGGCCTGCACCCTGAGGTGATCCTTGCCGGGCGCCGGGTGAACGATACGATGGGCGTCTATGTCGCGGGCCGGATGGTCAAGGCGATGCTGCATCGCTCGATCCAGATTCGCGGCTCGCGGGTGTTGGTGATGGGGCTCACCTTCAAGGAGGATTGCCCGGACCTGCGCAATACCCGCGTGATCGACACGATTCGTGAGCTCGAAAGCTTTGGCGTGAGCGTGGATGTGCATGATCCTTGGGCCGATGCCGCCGAGGCGTCGCACGAGTTCGGCCTGTCGTTGTGCGCGGCGCCGGAGCAGGGCGTCTATGACGGGGTGCTCGTCGCGGTGGCGCATCGGCAGTTTCGCGCAGCCGGTGTTGCTGCGATGCGCGGCCATTGCACCGCGGACGGGGTGTTGTTCGACCTCAAGAGCATCTTTGCGCCGACCGAGAGCGATCTGCGATTGTGACTTAGGGCGGTGGCGCGTTGCGGCACCGCGGGACGGAGTAGGGAATGCTGCGACGGGTAGTCGCCGGAGTGTCCGGCGCGGGGATCAAGGGGCAGTTGCTGCGCGCCGGGGCCGGAGGGCTGGGTGTGCGGATTCTCTCGTTGTTCGCGACGCTGCTGTCGTCCGTGGTTCTGGCGCGGGTATTGGGCGATTCGGGCTATGGGCTTTATGCCTTTGCGCTGTCGGTCACCGCGCTGTTGGCGCTGCCCGTGCAGGTCGGCGTGCCGATTCTGGTGATCCGCGAGACCTCCAGCGCCGAGGCGGCGCGCGACTGGGCGGCCTTGCACAGTATCCGGACCTGGGCGCTGCGGGTGAACTGGCTGTTCGGGCTGCTGATCGTCGCGGCGGTCTTGCTGTTCGCCTGGGCCGCCGGCGAGCGCATTTCGACCTCCACCCGTCACGTCCTGTTTCTGGCGGTGGCCCTGATCCTGCCTGTCGCTCTGAGCAGCACTCTGGGCGCGACGTTGCGCGGGCTGCGCCGGGTGATGGCGGGTCTCTATCCCGGCGAGGTCGTGCGCCCCGTGCTGATAAGCGCGCTGGTGGGGGCATCGGCGTTGGTGTGGGCGGACAGCATAGGCCCCGAAACGGCGTTGCTGCTGAACCTTGCCGCAACGTTGCTGGTGCTGGGGCTTTTGATCGTGCTGGTCCGGCGTGCGCTTCCGGCCGACAGCCGCGGTGAACTGGCGCTGGCCTTCAAGACCGGGCCTTGGCTGAAATCGCTGCTTCCGCTGGCGATGATGTCGAGTCTGCATCTGGTGAACCAGAACACGGATATGGTCATGCTCGGTCTGTTCCGCGACGCGGCCGAGGTCGGCTATTACAAGATCGCGGTGTCAGGCGCGGGGTTCGTGATCTTTGGCCTGTCGGCCATCCAGGTCGTCGCCATGCCCTATGTCAGCCGCTTTTTCTCGGGTCGCGAACATGATCGGCTGCAGCGCCTCGCGGCGGCCTGCGCTGGTGCATCGACATTGCTGGCGCTGCCGGTGATCGGTATCTATCTGCTTTGGGGCCGTGAGTT
This sequence comes from uncultured Paracoccaceae bacterium, assembly GCA_937907485.1. Classification (GTDB taxonomy): domain Bacteria; phylum Pseudomonadota; class Alphaproteobacteria; order Rhodobacterales; family Rhodobacteraceae; genus Pararhodobacter. The sequence continues at coordinate 31,936 of CALESR010000270.1, forward strand.
GCTCGCCTTTGTCTATGGCGAGACCTTCGTTGCCTCGTGGGGGCCCCTCTTGATCCTGTCGGGAGCGCAACTGGTGAACGGGTTCTTCGGCATCGTCTGGCCGCTGCTGGTCATGACCGGCCACGAACGCGCAGGCTTTCGCGGGCTGGCGATTGCCACGGTCGTCAACGTGGGTCTGAACGCGGCGCTGATCCCGGCTTGGGGGGCCGCTGGTGCCGCCCTGGCCACCGGAATCTCGATCTTGATCTGGAACCTGCTTTTCTGGCTGGCGGTCCGGCGATATCTGGATATCGACGGTTCAGTCCTGGGTCTGCTGCGGTGGGGCAGGGCAGGAAAGGCGCCCGGCGCATGAACCTTGCAGATTTGAAAGAGACGCTCGTGCAACGACCCGCCATTTCAGTCACCATGGCCGCCTATAATGTCGCGCCCTATGTGGCGGCCTGTCTGGATAGTCTGCTCGCGCAGGACTGGCCGGATTTCGAGCTGATCATCGTCGACGACGCCTCTAGCGATGGGACACGAGAGATTCTCAGCGACTATGCGGCGCGCGATGGGCGCATCCGCCTGTTCCTGCAGACGAAAAACATGGGGCTAGCGGTCGCGCGCAATCTGGGCATCGCCGAGGCACGCGGTGACTGGGTGACCTTCCTTGACGCCGATGACCTATACAGCCCGCAGATGTTGCGGGTCGCGATCGAAACCGGGCGGGCGCGGGGCGCCGAGATGGTGCTGTGGGACTATGTGGTGTTCACGGACGAGGATGAGATTGCCCGAAAGCGAGCCGAGCCATCGCCGATGGCCTATCTCGACCCCAAAGACCGCAAGGCGCTGCTGGATCGCCCCGCCTTTGCCTGGACGCGGTTGGTGCGCCGCGATGCCCTGACGCGGCTGCAGATCGCGTTTGCGCGGGGTCTGACCTATCAGGACGTCCCTGTGCATTGGGCCTTGGTCACGCAACTCGACACCATTGCGCTGGTGCCGCAGCGTCTCGCCTATTACCGCCAGCAACCGCAGGCAACCACGGCGGGCAAGGGTCTGAAGCGGGCTGATTATTTCACCGTCCTCGATCTGGTCGAGGCCTATCTGGTCGAAAACGGTCTCTTCGAGACCTTTGCCGATACCTTGACCGGGCGTCAGTTGAATGCCTGGCATGGCGTGCATGACGTGATTGCGCCTGAGCATCGCGCGCAGGTCGAGGCGATGATCGAGCAGCGGTTCACCGACCGGCATCGCGCCTATCTGCGGGCGGGCAAACCCCTGCGTTGGCAGGCGCGGGCGTTTTACCGGGCCCTCGAGGGCAACCGGTTTGCCGGCTGGGCGCTGTCCGCGCGGTCGATGCTCCGGTCGCTGTACCGCCGATTTGCGAGACGAGGTTGACATGGAAATTCGCGACACCTCCCTGATTTCGCGGCTCAAGCGCGCTTTGGTGACCTGGAAGAACTCCAACGCCTTTGGCAAGCTGATGTGGCTTGAAACGCTGCGGCTTCGCGCCGCGTGGAACCTCGCGCGGTATTCGGATCGCGATGCCATCATCAAGCTCTATCGCGATTACAGCGGGCGGGTGCCTGATCTGGAAAACCCGGTCCGGTTCAGCGAGAAACTGCAGTGGCTGAAACTGAACAACCGGGACCCGCTGCAGACGGTCCTGGCCGACAAGCATGCGGTCCGGGCCTATCTGATTGAGCGCGGCTTTGGCGATTTGCTCTGCCGCCAACTCGCCCGCATCGAGGATGCACGCGCCGTCGATTTCGAGGCACTGCCGGAGCGGTTTGTCATCAAGGCGGCCCATGCCAGCGGCTGGAATCTGATCGTGGCCGACAAGGCGCGACTGGACCGGAAACAAGCGCGCCGATTGATGGCTGCGTGGCTACGGCAGGGGATCTTCTGGAACGGGCGCGAATGGCCTTATCGCGACATGCCGCACCGGCTGGTGATTGAAGAGTACCTGTCTGACGCCAGCGGTGGGCTGCGCGACTACAAATTCTATTGCTTCAACGGTGAGCCGCGTTTTGTTCAAGCCAACTCCGGGCGGCTGTCGCAAGAGCATGCGCAGAACTTCTACAGCCTCGATTGGCAGATCCTGCCCTTTGGCAAGGACCTCGCGCCGCGTCCCGATATCGAGATCCCCCGACCGCCCGCGTTGCAGCGCATGATCGATATCGCCCGTGCGCTTTCGGTCGGCCACCCGTATATCAGGGTTGATCTCTATGATCTGGACGGCCGGGTGGTTTTTGGAGAACTGACCTTCTACCCGGCAAGCGGACTGCCGGATTTCATCCCCGATGAACAGGATTTCGTCTGCGGCGAGATGCTTGTTCTACCCAATGCCTGAGGACTATTTCATGACGCAAGACTTGCAAGCGGCCCAGCAGGTTCAGGAAAGCTGGTATTCCTTTCCCTATCACTATGTCACCGCCCTGCCGCCCCGGTTCGGCGTGGCGCGCGTTTATGACTGGCACCTGAACTATGCCTCTGCGGTGACATTTCTGCTGGACCAGATCGCCGCCGATGCCTCGCACGACAAGATCATCGACATCGGCTGCGGCGACGGGCGCCTGACCCATGAACTGGCCAAGCGTTTTCCCGCTGCGCGCCTGACCGGCATCGATTATTCGCAACAGGCGATCCGGCTGGCCTCGGCGCTGAACGCCGGCGGGGCGATGAGGTTCGAGGCGCGCGATCTGATCGAAGCCCCCTTTGACGGTGACAACGATGTTGCCGTCCTGATGGAGGTCTATGAGCATATCGAGCCCGCCAAGGCCGATACCTTTCTACGTGGGGTGCGCGACACCCTGCGGCCCGGTGGTGTGCTGCATCTGACGGTGCCCCATCGCAACCTGCCACTGGCGCCGCACCATTTCCGCCATTTCGACTCGAACGTGCTGGGCAGCGAAGTCTCGCGCTATTTCGACGTCGAGGTCATCAAGCCCTTCGAGCGCCTGTCGGCCAAGCGCAAATGGCTGAACCGGCTGCTGATCAACCGGTTCTTCGTGCTGAATCACCAAGGGGCGCTGAATGCCGTTTTCCGCAACTACATGAACACAATGTTCCACTGCGAGCGCGAGGACCAATGCCAACGTCTCTATCTCAAGGCCATCCGCCGCTGAGCGCGCCGTTGAAGGTCTGGCATGTCGTCGGGCCGATGAACCACGGCGGCGCCGAAGTGATGGTGATGGAGCTGTTGCGCCACAAGGATCCGGGCACGCAGGTTGATTTCCTCGTGCACCAGACGCGCGACCATGTCGGCGGCAGCGCCGATTTCGACGCCGAGATCTTGGCCAGTGGCGCGCGTCTGTTCCCGATCGTCACACCGGTGCAGAGTGGGCTGCGCGCCTATTTTCGCGCGTTTCGCGCGCTGGTTCAGGCGCAGGGACGGCCGGATGTGGTGCATACCCATCTCAACGCTCGCAGCGGGATTGTGGCGCTGGCGGCTCGGCGCAATGGGGTCCGGCGCATCATCGTCCATGCCCATGCGGCGCTGACCTTTCGGGGGTCGCTGGCGTATCGGGTCTTTGCGACGGTAGAACTGGCCGTCGCAAAGGTGATCTTTGGGCTGCTAGCCACCGATTTCTGGGGCTGCTCGGCCGACGCGGTCGCCAGCCAGTTTCCGCGTTGGCTTCACCGCGGTCAACCGCGGGTGGTCATCAACAACGCGATCAATGTTTCTCAGTATGTATCGGTCTCGCCCGAGGCGGTGGCCCGGGCGCGCGCCGACCTGTCGGGCGGGCGCCAAGGCCTGTTGATCGGCACTGTCGGACGACTCGTGCGGCACAAGAACGCGGCGATGCTGGTCGATATTCTCGACGCAATGCGCCGCCGCGGTGTGAATGCCACGCTTGCGCTGATCGGACGCGAGGCGGACGCCGCCTATTGCGAGGACATCCGCGCGCGGGCCTTGGATCTGGGGCTGTCCGAGGCGGTGCGCTTCATCGGCCCGCGCAACGACATTCCGGCGGTGATGGCGGCGCTCGACGTCTTTGTGTCGCCGGCCCTGCGCGAAGGGTTTGGCCTTGTCGGACTCGAGGCGCAGGCCGCCGCCACCCCGGCAGTGCTGTCAACCGGATTCCCTGCGATGATCGACATGGATCTTGGCGCAGTGCTGGTGCCAAAGGGGTTCGACGCCGACCTTTGGGCGGAGGCGGTGATCGAGGCGTCGGGCCGCGCGCGCCCGGCGCTCGATCTCGTCGCGCGCCGCATTGGCGAGCGCGGTTTTTCGTCCGTCGAGAATACGCAGCGCATCGAACGCGCCTGGCGCGACCCGTCGTTTCTGCCCGGAGACCCCGTATGACCGGTTCCGCATCGCTCTCGCTCTTGATCTGTGGTGACATCTGCCCGACGGCGGACACCCGTGCGCTGTTCGACGATGGGGTGCCCGGTGCCTTGCTGGGCACGTTGGTCGACAGGATCCGGGCCGCCGATCTTTCGCTCGCCAATCTCGAATGCGTCTTGTCCGAAACGGCGCCCCCAGCGGACAAGATCGGACCAGTGTTGACCGGCAAGGCCGCCGACGCCCGACTGCTGGCCGACGCTGGATTCGACCTGCTGGGTGTGGCGAACAACCACATCAAGGACTGCGGCGAGGCCGGAGTGCTGGATACGCTTGCCGCCTGTGCGGCCGCCGGGATTCGCACGACGGGCAGCGGACCGAATGCCGCCGCTGCAGCCGAACCCGCGTGCCTTGAGGTCAAGGGCTGGACCATCGGCGTGATGGCCGTGGCCGAGCACGAATTCAACGCCGCTTCGGCAACTGGCGCCGGCGCGCATGTTTTTGATCCCTTGACCGATCTCGAACGCCTGCGCGCCCTGAAAGCACGGTGTGATTGGGTTGTCGTGCTCTATCACGGGGGTATCGAGTATCACCCCTTTCCCAGCCCATTGTTGCAGCGTACCTGCCGTTCGCTGGTGCGCAACGGCGCCGACCTGGTCCTGTGTCAGCACAGCCATGTGATCGGCACGCTCGAGGCCTATGAGGGCGGGCATATCCTGTATGGGCAGGGCAATTCGGTCTTTGGCCACCGTCCCGGCAAATCGGGGTGGAATCAGGGGCTGGCGGTCTCGGTATTTCTTGATCGAGCGGACGGAATACAGGCCCGATTGGACATGTTGCCGATTGGCTGTGACGCCTCGGGGAGGGTCGATCTCCTCCCCGAAGACAGTGCAAAGGCCTGTCTGATGGCACTGGACGAACGGTCGCGCCGCGCCGAAGATCCCGCGTGGATCGAGACCGCCTGGTCAGGGTTCTGCGCCAATCTGGGCAAGAACCAGTTGCCGCATGTGCTGGGGCTGGGCCTCTGGCCGACACGCCTCAACCGGTTGCTCAAGGGCGGGTTGGTGCGGACCCTGTTCAGCAAGAAGCAACGCATGACCGCCCTGAACGTCGTGCGCTGCGATGCGCATCGCGAGGTGGTGTTGACCGCGTTCGGGCAGACCTTGGATATCGCGCGGTTTGATCGCCCATGATGCCGCATTTCGCCCTTCTGTTCGGGGTTTCGACGGTGGCGCTGATCGCGCAATACCGCCGGTTCTCGGGCGGAATCCGTTATGTGCTGGGCTTTGTGATCGTTCTCATGCTGACCCTTTTCGCCGGGCTTCGCGGGAATTTTGTCGGCGCCGATACGATCGGCTATATCGAGCGTTTCCTGTATCTGGTCAGCGTAGACGCCGACTGGGATGGGACCAGTTCTGCCGAGCCGGGCTACAAGACGCTGGTTCTGATCGCGCGGCTGATATCGGACGATCCGACCGTGTTCTTGATCGTGACCTCGGGTGTGGTGTCTGGGCTCTTGGTGGCCGGGGCCTATCGAATGGCGCTGATCCCGCCTCTGGCGCTGTTCGTGATGATCGCCTTTGGCTTTTATGCCTTTCACATGAACGGTTTGCGGCAGGGTCTGGCCTTGGCCGTGTATGTCCACGCGCTGCCATCGCTGCTGCAGGGCCGACCTGCGCGCTATGGGCTGTGGGTGCTGGCCGCGTCGCTGTTCCATACGACCGCGATCTTCACATTGCCGCTTTATCCGCTGTTTCGCATCGGGTTTTCGATCTGGACCTTCGGCTTTCTCATGGTCATGGCAGGCCTGACGACCGTGGGTCTGGACTTTGTTTTCCAGTTCGCCGGCCTCGCCAACGAACGCTATGCGCTCTACGGTCAGAGCACGGCCACCGGCGGCGCGATGCTGACACTGTTTCACGTCATGCTCGCTGCGATGTTCATGCTGGGGCGCCCAATGGTGCGTCGCGAATGGCGAGCGGATTACGATAAATTGTTGATGATGCTGCTGTTCGGGGCGATGATCTTCGTGATTGTCCAGTTGACGGGCAGCTACGTCGAAATGACCCGGATGGCGCTCTATTTCACCATTTCGATGGCGTTTCTTTGGCCGATCCTCTTGCGGTCGGTTCGCTCGCCGAATGTCCGGTTTTCGGTCATTGTCGCCGTCATGGGGATGGGCTGCGTCTATTTTTTTGTTTTTCTCAATCAGATAGGCGGGTACATCCCGTTCACGTTCCGATGAACCGGCCAACCGGTTTGGCGCAAGTTGCAATGAAGGCCACGATGAGTTCCGACAAACCGCGCCTGTACCTGAGCGTCGACTTCGAGGATTTTTCGCATGACAATCTGCGAAGCCTCGGTGCGCCGTATGAGCCAACGATGCGGCGCGAGGCCTTGCTGCGGTCGTTGGACGTCATTCAGGACTACGCCACGCGGCATTTTCAAGACCCGCGAATGACCTTTTTCTGCACCGGGATCGTGGCGCGCAAGTGCCCGGATGTCGTGCGGCGGATCGCCGACTTGGGGCATGAGGTCGCGTGCCACTATCATTTTCACGACGATGTTCGCGCCGACAATCTGCACGTGTTGTCGCAGCGCCTCAGCGATGCCAAAGCTGCCCTCGAGGATGCCGGTGGCCAGGTGGTTCGCGGCTTTCGCGCGCCCCGGTTTTCGATCGATGCCGATGACCGCCACCGCTATGGCCTGATCGAAGAGCATTTCGACTACGATTCGTCGATGCGGGTGGATTCGGTCGAGGAATGTATCGCGGTGCGCAAGGCTTTGGGCCTGACGCGGTTGCGGGTCTTTCCCGTCGGGTGCCACCGGGTGCGGCGCTATCTCAAACCGATCAAGACCGGCGGCACCTATCTCAAGTTGTTCCCGGTCTCGATCGGGATTGATCTGTTGCGACGCTCGACGGCGAACGGGTTGCTCCCGATGCTCTATCTGCACCCCTATGAATTCGTGGCCGACCGCTCGTTCATGATCGGTTGGAAGGAGTTGGCGTTTTTGCCCCCCATGAAACGGGCGCTGGTCTATGCGCGTCAGATACAATGGCATGTTGTTGGAAATGCAGGAATGAACACCAAGCTCGACCGGGTCTTTGCCGAGTTCCAGCAGGGCGGACGGATGTGTGATCTGCTGGCGACAGATTATGCGCTTTCGTCGGACAAGACTCAGGGTCGGCCATGAAAATCACCATTGGTTTGCCATTCTTCAACGCCGAAGACGATCTGCCCGATGCGATCCGCTCGATCTTCGCCCAAACCCATCAGGATTGGGAACTGATCCTGATCGACGACGGTTCGACCGACCGCTCGTTGGACATCGCGCGCTCGGTTCAGGATCCGCGCGTGCGGGTTGTTTCGGATGGGCGAAATCTGCGACTGGCGGCGCGGCTGAATCAGATCGTCGATCTGGCGCAGACCGAGATCATCGTGCGCATGGATGCCGATGACCTGATTGCGCCCGAGCGGATCGAACGCGAACTCGCGGTTTTGCAGGCCGAGCCGGGCATCGATCTTGTATCGACCGGGCTGGTGTCGATTGACCGCAAGGGCGAACCCTTTGGCGCACGTTCGCATTTTGCCGACACTGTCACGCGCGAGAACCTGCTGCGCAAACAGGGCGCCGGGATTGTCCATGCCGCCGTGGTCGGGCGCAGGGCGTGGTTTTTGCGCAACCGTTATGACCCGTCGGTGCCAATTGCGCAGGATTACGACCTTTGGCTGCGCTCCAGTGCGAAGGGGGATCTGGCGGTGCGAATCCTGCAAGAACCACTGTATTATGTGCGCGAGGTCGGCAGTGTCACTCCGTCCAAGATGTTCCGCTCGTACCGGATGGATCGCCGGGCCCTCTGGCGCAACCGGCGTAACCTGTGGGAGGCGCGCTTTATCCTGAAATCGCTGCTGAAAACCGCGGCCCTATGGCTGATCGTCACCGCCGGACGGCTGGACTGGCTGGTGCGCCGCCGCTCGACGCCGCTGACGGATCAGGCGCTGATCGCCAAAGTCCATTCCGATATCGCCACGATCCGAAGCACCCATGTCCCCGGCCTTTGATCCCCTTGCGCCCGCTTCGCGACGCCCGCGCGTTGCATGGGTGATGCATAGCGTCTTCAACGCAAAGTTCTTTCTGGTTCCGCATCTGCGCATGCTGGGCGAGGAGCACGAGGTCTTGCTCTATCTGCGCAACGACGCACCCGAAATTCTGGCCAATCTGGATATTCCCGCACGGGTCGTCGAAATCCCGATTGTCAGGCATGTCGATCCCTTGGCCGATCTCAAGGCGTTGTGGGTGCTGTATCGGGCGCTGCGGCGTGATCGGCCGGACCTTGTGCACAGCACGACGGCCAAAGGCGGGCTGATCGGCATGCTGGCGGCGTTCTTCGCCCGGGTGCCGCGGCGGGTTCATACCTTTCAGGGCGAAGCCTGGCCGCATTTCACCGGGGTCAAGCGTTGGCTGTTCAAGGCGCTTGACCGATTGGTCGCATGGCTTGCGACCGAGGTGACCGTGGTTTCGGCCTCGGAACGCGATTTCCTGCGCGACCAAGGTGTGTTGCCACCGAATCGGGGTCTGGTTCTGGGCTCAGGCTCGATCTGCGGGGTGGATCTGGAGCGTTTTTATCCAGACGCCGAGAGGCGCGCTGCGAAACGCGCGGAGCTGGGCTATGTCGAGGGCGATTTCGTCATCCTGTATTTGGGGCGGCTGCAGCGCGACAAGGGGTTGCACATCCTCGATGCGGCCCTGCAAAAGCTCACGGCACGCAGCGACCAGCCGATTCACGTGCTGGCCGTCGGCCCGGACGAAGACGGGCTTGGCGAGGGGCTGGTGCGCACCTTTGGCGCCGGGGTGCAGGTGCTGCCCTATACCGACACCCCTGAGGATTTCATCGCTGCGGCGGACATTCTGGTGCTGCCGAGTTTCCGCGAAGGCTTTGGCATGGTGCTGATCGAGGCCGCGGCAATGGGTGTGCCGTCGGTGGCATCGCGCATCTATGGCATCACCTGCGCGGTCGCCGAGAATCAAACCGGCCTGCTGTTCGATGTTGGCGACCCGCAGGCGATGGCCGACGCGATGGAGCGCTTGTTGACCGATGGCGGTTTGCGGCGCAGACTCGGGGAAAACGGCATCAACCGGACGCGCGCCGAGTTCGACCAGAAAGTTGTGATCGAGCATTTCCGCCAGTTCTATCGGGCGCAACTGGCCGAATGGGTGCCCAGGGCAAGCGACAAGGGAGAGCGTCGGTGATCGACTACAGTTTGCACCCCGCGCTCGAACGCGCCAGCATCGACGATTACATCGCGCTGTTTGATCTGGCCTTTCCCGGCAATGACAAACTGGGGCGCGCGTATCTCGAATGGCTCTATCGGCAGAACCCGGACGGTCCGGCTGTCGGGATGGACGCCTACCTGGGTGATGAACTGGCCGCCCATTATGTCACTATTCCGCGCACTTATCGGCAGGGCGGGGCGACGTATCGCGCACTGTTGTCGGTCAACACGGCGACCCATCCCCGCCACCAGCAGCGCGGGCTGTTCAAGCGTCTGGCCAATGCGACCTATGAAGCGGGGCAGGCGCAGGGGTTTCAGTTCGTGCTCGGCGCCGCCAATGCGAATTCGACCCATGGGTTTATCCGCAGTCTGGGCTTTGAGCATCTGGGCCAAATCCGCATGGTCGCCTGGTGCGGTCCGGATGAGGTCGTCGAGCGGCTGCGCCTCGATACTCGGCCCGATTGGCTGGCCTGGCGGCTGGCGCGACCACAGGCCAGCTATCGTCTGTCACGGTTGGCCGGGGGCAGGGTGCGCATCCAGACCCGCCAGCGCGGCCTTGGCGTGACATTGGGTTTTGTGCCCGCCGAATCCCTCGCGCCCGTTCTCACCGATCATAGGGTGCACAGCCTGCCCTGGTTGCCGAACCTCACGCCGATCTTTCCGGTGCCGGGTGCAAGTCTGCGGTTGCCCGACCGCCTGCACCCGTCGCCCTGGAACGTGATCTTCCGCCCGCTCGGTGCCGCGGGTCACGAGATCGACACCCGCCTGTTGCAGTATGACGGGCTGGCGATGGATACGTTCTGAACCACGCCTCAGGCGCCCAGTTCCGTGATAAGGTGGCGCGCCAGTGCCAACGAGTCGACCTGCGTCACCAACAGGATTGCGTCCTCGGTCGAGGGCAGCGGACCCGTGCCGGACCAGTCTTGCAGGCACTGGCGCGCAGCCTCTGCCGCCGACATGTCGATCGCACCGCTGACATCCCAATCCGGACGATCCGGCAACGCCGCCATTGCCGCCAGCCAGGTTGCACCGTCGCTGATCGAGGCCAGCGCCAGCGTGCCCCCGCCGATGCCGGACCCACCGGCCAGATCGAAGGTCTGGGCGTCGGCTGTGCTTTGCCCCAGAACCAGCGCCAGTTGATTGGCGCTGTCGCAAAGAGCGGCGGGGCAGATGATTGTCAGTCTCATGTCGGCGCTCCGGTTTTCTGGGCCATGTAGTGACTCAGCAGGGTGTTGTCGGGCTCGGACAGGGCCGTGTCGAACAGCACCAGCCCGTGAATCCGCCCGGCAAAGCGCAATCCGCCGTCCGTGCGTTGCCCCAGATGCAACTCGCGGGCGTTTCTCCAATGTGCCGCCACGGTGCCGCTGCTCGCGCTTGAAGCAAGGTCCGCGCCGCCTGACACCTGCAACGCCGCCAGATGGGGCGCGGCGACCGAAGCCCGCAGCAGCGCGGCGGCGGCAACCGGCGCGGCGGTGGCACTGTTTGTCACAGAGACCGGCGTCCCGTTGTTTACCGTTAGGGCGATCTGCGGCAACCCGGCCGTCGCCGGAGCATCCAGCGCCATCGTTGGTTCGGCGCCGCCAAGGTCCAGAACTCGCGCTGCCACGCCATCGTCGGGCTTGTAAAGACCCGCGGCGCCGGTCAGGGCCGCGCCCGATGACAGGTCCAAACGTCGCACGATCAGCCGGTCATCTATCCCGTCAAAGGACAACGAAGGCAGGCCGCCCGCGAGGCTGTAAACCGGACGCGCGGCCAGCACGGGTTGCGTGGCATGGGCGCCGGGCAACTCGCGCACCGAGAGCCCGGCCTTCAGCGAGGTGACCCCGCCACTCGACGGGGTATAGCAACGCAACGACAGGTCTGCCGGGAAGACCGCCAGAAACCGGTGTGTGCCGTTGCCGCTGAACACCGGGCTATAGCCGCTGCCATGCCATAACCGGATACCGCCCGAGACATAGTCGCTGATGGTGATCGTCACCTCGACGCTCGCACTGGTCTGATAGGGCGACCCATTGGCGGCCGTCAGCAACAGCCCGTTGCTGCCTGCGGGCACTGCATCGAAGGTTACGATGCCCCCGGCGACCGACACGCCACTGGCAAAGCTGCTCCAGGTTCCGGAGCCAAAACCCGAGGGCATCAACTCGGCACCCCGAGCCAGCGCATGCGACTTGTCGAGCGCCAGTGCTACGAGATCACCGGGCGTGGTGGCTGGCGTCGTGCCTGCAAGATCGGTGAACAGCGTCGCTGCATCCGAGGGGTCAATCCAGACCCCGCGGATGCCGGTGGCAAACACCATCGCCGGATCGAGCACTGGCACCGCGCCGACCCGCCGTCGAAACGGTGCCGAGCAGACCGAAAGGTCGACCACTGTCTTCATGCCAGCACCAGCGCGTGGATGCCGCTGGCCGTGGTGCCGGTCGCGTTCACCCGGCGCACGCCGAGCGGCAGGATCGAATGGTCGAGAACCGACAGGCTGCGGGTATTCCCGGCCACCGTAACGATATCCAGCGTGCCGCCGGTTTCGACATAAAGCGCGATGGCAACATGCGCCAGATCGACCGAGTCGCTGGGCGTGACGGGCAGCGCGTCGGTCGCGGGGCCGGACAGGGCAGCGGAACGATGCGAAAAGGGGTTCATGGCAAGTCCTTGTGCTGGGGTGCGCGGCAGCAAGTCGCTGGCCGCATCCGGCACTGTCCGCCAACGGCCTTGCTCTTGCGTGATGTGCGCGGACCCGCCGTTAAGACTTGGTGAACCAGCTTGGCTGCGAAGCTGGCAGGCCGCGCAACGCACCGTCAATTTCCACAGAAGCAGCCCGGCGCATCAGGTCGCGGAACAACAAGGCGCGCCTCAATTGCCCCTCGGACGCCACGACATCACCGCAGCCGACGGAAAACCGTCGCCAGGATAAGCCTGAAATCCCAGCACAAAGTTCGGTTGCGGGCATAGAGGAGGTCGAGATGTGCTTTTCGTGGAATGCAACGCGTCTGATAGACCCGCTCGTTTTCTTCCGGTGTCGTGCAATGGCGCAGCAGGAAATCCTCATGCGCATGGAAATAGATCGAAGCCACGCCGGTCACGCCTGGGCGCGATTGCAGGACCTTGCCATAGATCTCGGGGAATCGCTCGACATAGACCGGCAGCGGCGGGCGAGGGCCGACGAAACTCATGTCCCCCTTGAGTATGTTCCATAGCTGCGGGATTTCGTCGATTCGGGTGCGGCGCAGAAACGCCCCGGTCCGGGTGATCCGATGCGCCTTGTGGCCACCCGAGGCGGTCGTATCGTTGACCGCCGGGCGCATCGTGCGGAATTTCACCAAGCGAAAAGTCTTGCGAGGCGCCTTGGCGCGGTCAGAGATGTAAAAAACCGGACGGCCATCAAGCAGGAGGATCGCCACAGCGGTCACGATCATGATCGGCGAGAAGACGGCGATGGCGATCAGGGCGAAAAGGATGTCGAAAAATCGTTTTGCAGGCGTCATAATCCCATTCCTTTCGTAACCACCTGTCCTGTTTCTGGTGGCGACGGAAAACTTCGTCCTTCATCACCTCGCGGCGGAAGGTTCGCGCTCAAGCCTCGCTTATCCCTGATCCAACCCGGCAAGCCAAGAGCACGGTGAGCCCCCAAGCGCGGCGCACCCAAGCCTGATCCGTTCCGGGGTCTGGGCGAGGTGAAAGCCGAACAGTCTCGCTCCGCCAAACGAGGCAAACCCGTTGAGGGAAGACCAATGCTCATATGGCGGATGGGGTGGCCGCCATGAAAGCGATTTATCCGTTAGCAATCAATAGCATAATGGCGAAACTCGCCTAGTTTCCTTGGCCATACCACACAAGCCGGTATGCAGCCTTGCGCGATTCGGTGCATCTGGTTACTCTATCTTTGTGGGGTAGTAAGAAGGGCACCAGACATGCCGAGGATTGCCGAAGAATTGACCGCGCTGGACGTCAAGCGGCTGGCGCATCCCGGCGGAGCCAACAATGCCCTGTTTGCGGTGGGGGGCGTGCCGGGGCTTCACATGCAGATTACCCCAATGGGCGGGCGCACCTGGATATTGCGCGTCAAGGTGGGGATAAAGCGGCGCGATATCGGGCTGGGCGGCTTTCCCGCTGTGACCCTATCGCAGGCCCGCGACAAGGCCCGCGACGCCCGCGCCAAGATCGAGCAAGGCATTGACCCGGTCGAGGTGCGCAAAGCCGCCAAAGCCGCGCTGATTGCCTCACAGCGCCGGGGCCTGACCTTTGCGCAGGCGGTCGAGCGCTACCTTGCCGCCAAGATGGAGGCGCACAAGAACGCCAAGCACCGCCAGCAATGGGCCAACACGCTGGCCACCTATGCCACCCCGGAACTGGGCGCGCTTCTGGTGCAGGATATCCAAACGCAGGACATTCTGCGCGCGTTGCAGCCGATCTGGGTCGACAAGACCGAAACCGCCAGCCGGGTTCGCGGGCGCATCGAGGCGGTCCTGTCATGGGCAACCGTGGCCGGGCACCGGACGGGCGACAACCCAGCGCGCTGGTCTGGCAACCTGAAAGAACTGTTGCCCGTGCCGTCCAAGGTCGCCAAGGAAGGCCACCATCCCGCCGTCACGATTGACGAAGCGCCGCGCTGGTTTGCCGCCTTGCAGGGCCGCGACGGGTTCGGGGCGCGGGCGCTGGAGTTTGCCGCGTTGACCGCGACTCGGTCCAAGGAAGTGCGCGGCGCGCCTTGGGATGAGATCGATCTGGACAAGGGGCTGTGGATAGTCCCCGCTGTGCGGATGAAAGGGGGCAAGGAACACCGCGTCCCCCTGTCCCCGCGCGCGCTGTCGTTGCTGCGCGCGCTGCCCCGGATCGAGGGCAACCCGCTGGTGTTTCCGGCGGCGCGCGGCGGGCAACTGTCCGACATGACCCTGTCGGCCACCATGAAGCGGATGCACGAGGCCGAGGTGGCCGAGGGCGGCGCGGGTTACCTTGACCGCACGTCCAAGCGCCCCGCCGTGCCGCATGGCCTGCGCAGCACCTTCCGCGACTGGGTGGCCGAGCGGACGCAATACCCCGGCGACATGGCCGAGGTCGCGCTGGCGCACAAAATCAGCAACGCCGTTGAGGCCAGCTATCGGCGCGGCGACATGATCGAAAAGCGCCGCCGGATGATGGCGGATTGGGCGGATTATCTGGGCGGCACGGCGAAGGCCGGGCAGGTTGTGAGGATCGGGTGATGTGGTGTCCAGAAGGCTACGTTTCTTGGAATGATGTGGTGAATGAAGTCTTCGAGTTGGCCGAGAAGATTTTGTGCGAAGTCAGTGCCTCGAAATCGCTTGTAGCTTATGAAGACGGACCGACAACTCCCCGTCATATTCACTCAGCAAGTTACTATCTTATTCGTGGCGGGTTTGCTGAAGACTATGCAGAGGCGGATTTCATTGTAGGGCTAACGGCAACATACCTCTTGAGTCATTTTCTTGAGCACTTTCCGCCACTACTAGCCAATATCGCTGGTCCAATCATTCAAGCAAGTCCAGAAGTCTTTCTTCACAAGGATCGCCTCGACCTCTGCACATATTCTTGGCCAATAAGAAGTGACCCACAATTTCAGGCGCTGTTCACTTATGCAAAGGAAGGGCGAATCTCAACGAAGACACTTCTTGATCGATTCGCGTTCATCGATCCGATTTCAGGGCAAATTTGTCGCAAGAATGGTGACATAAACTTTCTCGCTAACTTCACCTCAATGGATGAAATGGATGCTTACAGACTTGCTGAGTTTGTCCGCAATGTGTCCGAATCCGTCGTCTGCTGGCCTGCATTTCCCGATTCAAATGATATACGAGACTTTCTAGACGGTCTTGGCTGGGACGAAAAAATCTCGGCGAAGCTAAATGACGTTCTTGGAGGCGAAACCGATTCCCCTACGACAGGCGAAAAACTGATGAGAGGAAGGCCTGACAAGAAGGCCGCTGCTGCTAAGGTCTACTTTGATATCTTTCCAGATGGGCATGAAGCCTGCGGCAAGACATGGAAGCAAGCCCTTCAAGAAGTTGAAAGTCGCCTAGGAAGGTCAGTATCGGAAGTCACCCTCAAAAGGGGCGTTGGTCAATTACGGGGACGAGCACCTCAATAATCGCAAAAACCATTTTGAACTTTGCGAGATTTCTGAGTAGCTGCCGCTACGTGTCGGATTGGGCCACGATGCGATCCATGGCAACCGCATGGAGTAGCAAATGCCTGCAACCTATCTCACTGACCGCCAGCTTGGCGCCCGCTGGGGCGTTCACCATCTGACCATCCGTCGCTGGCAACGCACCGATCCCGAATTTCCCCGCCCGGTGAAACTGACACCCGGCTGCACCCGCTGGAAACTGTCGGAAATCGAGGCTTGGGAAGCGTCCAAAGCCCAAACCGCCGCATAAACGAAACCGCCACCCGGCGGGGCGGCGGCGCATTCGTTTTGGGGCATTTGGACTGCCTGAACAATAGCACCACCCTGCCTTGGCATCAATGCTCAAGGTATTGAACATGACCAAACAAGACCACTGGTTTTCCAACCCCACTCAGGTGTTCTGGTGTTGCAAAGCCCTGATCGATGGCCGCTGGATTTCCCACAAGACGGAAATTCGCGAGGTGAACGGATGGCGCCTTGGCGCAATCATCCACAATCTGAAATCCAGATACCGCTGGCCGATTGAGGTCGAGTATCGCGGCCCCGAGTGCATCGCCTATTACCGGCTGCGCCCCGGCACCGAGATTGCCCGCCTCAAATTCCCGCCCAGCGCCGCCGGGCTTGCGGGCGAGGTATCGGGATGCTGACCCTGTTGCTCAAGCTGGGGTTTCGCCCCGTTGTCGCGTCATTGTTGGCCCTTGCCTTCTATACGGTGCTACTCTTGCTCATCTGGTGGGTGATGCCATGAGCACTCGCGCCCGGCGCCATGATGACGTGCTTCCCGATGATTTCCGCAATCAGCTTGCCCGCCTTGCGCGGGCGGGCTTCCCCCTCTTGCCGCTTGGCGGTGGCACCGATGGCAAGGCCCCGCTGGTGAGGGCATGGGCTGGCCCTGTGTTGCCTTTGGCGCACGTTCTGGCCCCGCTGCACCGATCTGGGGCGCAGGTCTATGGCATCCGGCTGGACGGGCTGGCGGTGATCGATTGCGACGACGACGACCCCGCGCTTGTTGATGCGATGGAGGCACGTTTCGGCCCGTCCCCGGTGCATGTGAAAACCCCACGCGGGCGCCACCTGTATTATCGGGCTAGTCGCGCCGAGACGGCGCCAAACCTGCGCGCCGAGGGATTGCCGGTCGATATCAAGACCGGGGCGCGGTCCTATGTCGTGGGGCCGCTGTCTCTCAGGCCCGATGGAGGCGCCTATGTGGCCGCCAAGGGCGTGCTGGGCATCGATGCCTTGCCAACCCTGCGCGCGCCTCTCAGGCCCGCCCCAGAGGCGCCGGGCAGGGCACTGTTAATCGGTGAACGCCATGTGAGGCTGGTCAAGGAGGCGGTCGCAATGGTCGAGTTTGTGGACAGCGCCGAGGAACTGGCCGCCAACCTTGCGGCGGTTCGGGATGACCTTTGCCAAGATGCCGAGAACTTCCCGGATAGTGAGGTGGTCGCCATATCGGGCTGGGCTTGGACGGTGAGACTTGAAAACCGGGTTTACCGGGGTCGCCAGAGCGCCTTTTCGGTTCAACGGCTGGCCTTGGACGCGCTGCGCCGATGGGAGAACGGCACCGACGCGCTAGCGATGTATGTGATGCTGGTCGACCTGCATGGGCATATCCCCGGCAAGCGGTTCGCGCTGGACTTCAAGGCCATGCGGGCGTCCGACCTGACCCGGCTTTCCGTTCCCCGCCTGCGCGCGGGGCGGCGCACCTTGCAAGCTGTGGGGCTGCTGAGGCTGATGGGCAACCATCGCGCGGGCGCGGTTCACCAGACCTTTGCCTTGGGCAGGCCTTGCGCCCCTGACGCCGACCCGGACCGCATCGTTCATATTGGCAAACCCGCCCACAAAGGGCAAAGTTGACAGGTCACCCGCGAACCGATGCCAAGCCGCGCCGCTGGTGGCCGGGGTGGATTTGAACCCAAGGACGCAGTCCATGAGAGCATTTGTTGTCGCGCTAGCCCTCGCCCTCGCCCCGGTGCCCGGCGTGGCGCAGGATTTTGAGGCCGGCTTGGCCGCCTTTGTGAATAGCGACTATGCGACAGCCCTGAATGAATGGAGGCCTTTGGCCGAGCAGGGCAACGCTCTGGCGCAATTCTCCCTTGGCTTCATGTATCACCAAGGCCAAGGCGTGCTGCAGGACCCTGCAGAAGCCGTGCGCTGGACTCGCGCCGCTGCAGAGCAGGGGCATGCAGGAGCGCAAGCCAATCTCGGCCTCATGTATCGCCTAGGCCAAGGCGTGCCGCAGGACTTTACAGAGGCCGCGCGCTGGTATCGCGCTGCCGCAGAGCAAGGCCACGCTGTGGCACAATTAGACCTTGGAGACATCTATCACTATGGCAACGGCGTGCCGCAGGACCATGTCGAGGCCGTGCGCTGGTATCGGCTGGCCGCCGAGCAGGGCAACGCCGGGGCGCAAGCCAACCTCGGCGAGATGTATAGCATGGGCGTCGGCGTACTGCGGGACTATGCCGAGGCCGCACGCTGGAATCGTGCCGCCGCCGAGCAGGGAAATTCCTTCGCGCAAATGAATCTGGGCGCCATGTATGCCGAAGGCTACGGTATGCCACAGGACTATGTTACGGCACATATGTGGCTAAACATCGTCGCTAGCACAGGATATCGACCTGCCGTCGCGGCCCGCGAAACTGTTGCCCGCAGAATGACCCTCACTGACATATCCGAGGCGCAGCGCCGGGCGCGGGTTTGTATGGCGTCCAATTATCAAGATTGCGACTGAATGCCGAATGAAGGGCGCAGGGGCGTGGGGAAAGCAGGGGGGAGGGCTAAGATTACATATGACGCCTGAAATCACACCTACAAACCCGCAAGAGGCCTGCCCGATGCCCGATAGCCCCGCACCCGCCAAGGCCCCGCCTGACCGCATAGACCGCACCCTCAAGGCCATACGCGACCATGAAACAGCGCCGAGCATGCAACTGTCCATGAGGGACGGCGCGTTGAACATCGGCTATGAATGCGACGACCTGCAAACCGCGATGCTCTTGCAGATGGCCGACTTGGGCACCGCTGACCGCGACGTTTACGCGGGCCTGACCGGGCAGATAGCCTGCTTGGGCGCGCATGGGCGCAGTGTGGACAATACCGCGTCCAATTTCGTCATGGGCGTTGTTCGATGCGTGAAGCCGCGCGACGAACTGGAGGCCCTGCTGGCGACGCAGATGGGCGCTATTCACGCCGCCAGCATGATGATGGCGCGCAAACTCAATCTGGTGACGACCATCCCGCAACAGGACAGCGCCGAGCGCGCCCTGAACAAGCTGACCCGGACCTTTGCCATGCAGATGGAGGCCCTGAAACGCTATCGCACTGGCGGGCACCAGAAGGTCACGGTCGAGCATGTAACGGTGCAAGCTGGCGGGCAGGCCATTGTGGGCGCCGTCCAGACGGGGGGCGGGGAGCGCCCATGAAATCCGACGACAACCCCATGCGCCCCGTTAAAGACCCCGCCCAGCGCCTCGCCAAAGCCCCCCGTTGCCGCGCCATGGCCAAGACAACCCGGCACCGCTGCCAAGGCCCCGCTGTGACGGGCTGGCAAGTCTGCCGGATGCACGGCGCAGGCGGCGGCGCCCCCTCTGGCCCGGCGAATGGCCGCTGGCGTCATGGGGAAAGGTCTAGGTCCGTTGAGGCCATGCGCCGCGAGATTGCCGATCTGGTGGTCGAGGCGCGCAAGGCCGCGCTGGCGTTGGGGGCGTGTTGAAAGCTAGTCTGCGCTGGCGTTGATGCTGGTGGCACTCAAGTGGCCTCGAATTGAGGACTACTCCAAGCGCATTCCACACCGATCTCGGATGAGCGCGGCGAAAAGCTCAGTCGTTTCGTTTGGCCACTCATGGCCAGTGCGTTCGCTTGTCTGGTTCATGTTGAGAACGGCTTCAAGATCGGTAGAGGGTAGCCGTGACAGCGCTTCGTCTAGCATGGCCTCCAGCGCAAGCATGCGTCGCAGGTCTGGCATTCGCTCATTGGACGTTGCCTCTCTCGCGAAGCGTTCGACAATGAGGCAATCGGTTCGCTGCCATGTTTGAGCGAGTGCTGGCAAAGCCAAGCAGGCAAGTGAAGCGACGAAGGGAACGGCAAAGGTCAGTCTGCGCAAAGTTGCCCCCTAATTCTGGCGTTGCGGCCTATGGCTGCACTCGCGTGCCCGCCCACGATGCCTCTGACTTGCTAACGCAAACTCTCTAGTGGCGCCTAGACGCAACTTTCCCGCCAAGCGTTTTTCCAATGTGGGGTTCTTTGTGGGGTATTCTTACATAAATCTATAATTAGTCAACGAAATCAACGATATATGGCGGATGGGGTGGGATTCGAACCCACGGTGGGGTTTCCCCCACGCTGGTTTTCAAGACCAGAGCCTTAAGCCACTCGGCCACCCATCCGGCCCTGTGGTCATAGCCGCGCGCGCGAGGGGCTGCAAGGCGGTCAACCCGTGGCGATGCGCGGCCGACCCGAGGCTGTGGCGCGCAGGCGGATCTCGATGAGCAGGCGTTGGCCTTCGACCTCGGCGCCGACGTCCTCGCGGACCAGTTCGAGGCGTGGTGCGGTGACTCCGGCGGCGCGGGCGCGGGACTCGGCGCGCGTTGTGAGGTCGGCACGCAGGGCGGCAACTGCGGCTTCGGCCTCGATGAAGCGTTGGGGACCGGCCTCGAGATGGGCGACGAAAAGGCCTGGCGTCGGGCTGGTGACCTGACCTTCGGCGCGCATCGACACCTGGCCCACCACCGCGCCAACCGCATTGGCGACACCGGCGAAGTCGGGCACGACCACGTCGCAGCCCAGCCGTTCGCCGACCGCGCCATACCAGCACCCGGCCGAAGCCCCCAGCGCGATCACCGGCACTCCCAACCGAGCCTGCAACTGCACGAGCGCGGGCGCCCGGTCCAGCGCGGCCCGCGTCAATGGGTGACGGGCGAGGATTTCCGAGGGCAGCGGCCAATCGCGTCCGTCCTCGGCAAAGGCGGCCTCGAGCAAGCAGGTGACGCTTTGGCGCGTGACCTGATCGGCGATGCGGCGCGCCATGCCCTCGGCGTCGGCGGCCAGCCTTTCGCCATTGCCACCGCGCTGCCGGGCCAGCAAGGTCAGGCCCTTGTGCGCCGCTGCACCGTCCCAGCCCGACTGACGCCCCAGCACATGCGCCGCATCCGAGGGGGTCGGCCCTGCCAGCAGCACCAGCCCACGCTGCACCAGCCTTGTCAACGCCGGGCCCTCGATGCGGGCCCGGATCAGCGCGCTCAGCCGCGCGGGACCGGCCAGCAGTCGCTCGGCCAACGCGGCCTCGCGCGGCTCCAGCCCCCCGGGCAGGGTGGTGAACAGCGGCAAGGCAAAGCGCCAGCCCTCATCAGGCGCGGGGTCACGCCCCAACGCCTCGTCTAGCGCGCGGTGCACAAGGTCCGGGTGTTGCACTGCCAGCAGCGCCAGCGGCATTACTCGGCGCGGACCCAGTTGCAGATCGCCCTCCAATCCACCCAGCACCTGCACCTCGCTGTCGCCTCCCAGACCCGAGGTGCGCATCGCCACCGCCTCGACCATCGTGCGCCATCCGCCAACCCGGGCCCCCTCGGGGTCGATGGCGGGTTTGCCGCCGCGCAGCAGGCAGACGTCGGTGGTGGTGCCGCCAATGTCCGACACCAGTGCATCCTGCAACCCGGTCAGCCAGGCGGCCCCGGCGATCGAGGCGGCGGGGCCGGACAGGATCGTTTCGATCGGCCGCTCGCGCACCAGGGCGGCGGAAACCAGCGCGCCGTCGCCTCGTACCACCATGAGCGGCGCTGATATCCCCAGAACCCGCATATGGCCCTCGCACGAGGTCACCAGCCGGTCGATCATTGACACCAGACGAGCGTTCAGCAACGCGGTCAACGCGCGTTTCGGCCCGTTCAACGCCGCCGACAGCTCATGCGAGCAGGTCACTGGCAGGCCGGTGCGCGCGCGGATCAGCGCGCGGGCGGCGATTTCATGGGCGGGGTTGCGGGTGGCGAATTGCCCGGCGACCGCGATGGCGGCGATGCCTTGGGGCAGGGCGGCGATCCCGGCCTCGAGCGCTGCAAGGTCAAGCGGCATCGCCTCGGTTCCGGCATGGCCATGGCCACCGGCAACGTCGATCAAGGGGTCGCTGCCCAGCGCCTCGGCGAGGCCCGCCCGGCTGCGCTCACCCCGATCAAAGCCGATCAACACCAGCGCTGCGCGGGTGCCCTGACCCTCGACCAGCGCGTTGGTGGCCAACGTCGTCGACAATGAGACCAGCGCCACATCGCCCGGCGCCACCCAAGGCGCGCGCGCCAGCACCGCGTCGATTGCGCCGCCGATCCCCACGGACAAATCCGGGCGCGAAGTCAGCGCCTTGGCTTGGGCCAGCACCTTTTGCGACGCATCGTCCAGCAAGACCGCGTCGGTAAATGTTCCGCCGGTGTCGATGCCCAGAAAAATCGCCATGCTTGCCCCCTGTTTCGCCCGGCAGAGCTAGGCCGTGGCCGGGATAAAGGAAAGGGGGGAAGGCCGGATTGTCGGCAGGCGACGAGCGGATACAACCGCTGATATGACGCGGGTCACAAGAGCTGCCTCGGGCCGCTGCGCGAGGTACCGCTTTGCCGGGCGGTCAAGCGCCGAGGCGCGAACCATTTGGGCCGGACATCGCCGAATTCTCTGGCCAATCGCGATGGGGCCGCCCTTCAGCGCCTGTGCTCACTGGACTTTGGCGTCAGCCCGTCTCCGGTTTGCCGCACCGGGCGGCGATAACGCGCAATGCGCCTAACAAGGCCTCCTTGCGAAAGGGTTTGGCGACATGGCCGTCAAAACCCGCAGCCGTATAGGTTTCCACCTGATGCTGCATCGCGTTCGCGGTCACCGCCAGTGCCGGTGTCCGCGGCGCTCCGGCGGCCAACTCGGCTGTGCGAATCCGGGTCAGGGCCTCGAGCCCGTCGAGGCCTGGCATCGAGATGTCGAGCAGCAAACCGTCAAATCCGCCGGGTGTGAAGAGGTCACAGGCGGCGTGCCCGTCTTCGGCCAGCGTGACAAGGGCGCCAACGCTGCTCAGCATCGTTTGCAGGATGCGCCGGTTGGTCAGGTTGTCGTCAGCCACCAAGAGCCGCAACCCGGCGATCCGGTCCGATGTGATACCCTCGACCACCTGCGATGGCGGCGCCTCCTTGCCTCCGACCGGTGGCGCGGGCAACTGCAGGATAACGCGGGTTCCTTGACCTTCGAGGCTTTCGATCGAGATCGTGCCGCCCATCAGCGAGACCAGCTTGCGGGTGATCGATAGGCCAAGACCGGTGCCGCCAAAGCGCCGGGCCGTTGAACTTTCGGCCTGTTCGAATTCGTCAAAGACGCGGGCCAGTTGCTCGGGGCTCATGCCGATGCCAGTGTCGGCGATCTCGATACGCAACAGGCTGTCGCCGGGTTCGGCGGCCAGCGTCATCGTCACCGATCCGCTTGCCGTGAACTTGATGGCATTGCCGACCAGGTTGGTCAGGATCTGCAATAAGCGGTTGGCGTCGCCGCGTCGCGGCAGTTCGAGAGCGGGCGGGATCGGCACGGTGAGGGTCAGGCCCGCTGCCGTGGCGCGAGGCTGGAACAGCGCCCTGACCCTGCGGAGAACCTCGGCTGGCACGAAAGGCTGTGACTCGACGATCATCTTTCCGGCCTCGATCTTGGCCAGGTCGAGAATGTCGTTGAGGATGGTCAGCAACCCTTCGCCTGAGACGCGGATCGTGTCGATCATGTCGCGCTGGCGCGGTGAGACTGGGGTTTCTCCCAGCAATTCGGCCATGCCCAGAACCCCTGTGAGCGGTGTACGCAGTTCGTGGCTCATATTGGCGAGGAAACGCGATTTTGCTTCGCTGGCGGCCTCGGCGCGTTCGGTCGCGGCGATCAGCGCGCTGACATTCGACCCGGTTCCGCGATAGCCGCAAAAGGTGCCGGCGTCATCAAAGAAGGGGGCGCCGCTGACGCGCAGCCAGACTGGTGACCGCTGGTCGGTGGGCGGCAGTTTCAGCAGCAGGCCCGTCAGGGTCGCGCGGTTTTCAACCAGCACGCCCAGTGCCCGCCAATCGATCCCGAGACCGGCGATGCCGGAGGCGGGATCCAGCCGGTCCAGCCGTTGACCGATCAGCGGGGCAACGGCGATGCCGGTCGTGCGTTCGAACCCTGAGGTCAAGTGGCGCAGCAGGTTGCCGGGCGAGACCTCCCAGAACCACTCGTCGCTGACCGCGGCGATATCGGCATAGCGTTGCTCGGACGCGCGCTGCGCGGAGAGAGCCTCTTCGAGCGCCTGTTTCGCCGCCTCCAGGGCGAATTCGCGTTCCTTGCGTTCGGTGATGTCGATGTGCAGGCCACTTTCCTCGGCAGCGACGCCGGGGGCGGCCCAACGCTGGACGCGCGACTGCGACATGATCCAGATGTAGTGGCCGTCGCGATGGCGCATGCGAAACTCGTTCGCGATGACGTCGCGGTCGGTGCCGAACAATTCCGAGACGCCGTTGCGCAGGGCGTCGATATCGTCCGGATGGACCAACGCGTCGAATTTTTCATGCGTCCACGGGTGCAGTTCGGCCAGCCGGTAGCCCAGCATCGCGGCATATTGCTCGTCGATGACGACCTTGCCCAATACTGAATCCAGTTGCCAGGTGCCGACCGAGGACGCCTCGAGGATGGCGCGCATCCGGCCTTCGGTCTCGCGCCGGTCGGTGACGTCGATGCCGATGCCGCTGATCGTCAGCGGGGTGCCGGCCGCATCCGTCGCGCTGACCTTGCCCCGTGCGAGGATATGCACCCAGTGTCCCAGCGCGTGGCGCAGGCGGAATTCGACCTCTATGCTGGCCTTGGTGCCGTGACGCAAAGCCCGCATCTGGATCACCAGTGCAAGATGGTCGGCCGGGTGAATCAGGTCCTCCCACATCTCGCGCGTGAGGTTGCCGCCGTCGTCCGAAGGCAGGCCCAGCATGTCAAGCCAGGCACCGTTGTAAACCGTGGTGCCGCTCTGGCTGTCGAATTCCCAGATTCCCAGCCGAGCCGCCGCGATGACGTCGTTCAGCCGCGCCTCGGCCGAGCGGATTTCGGTGATGTCGATGCGCAGTCCAACATGGCCCCCTTCGGGGGTCTTGCTGGTCAACGAACGGATCACCCGGCCGTCGGCAAGGCGCAATTCGGTGCTGTGAACCGTCTGGCGGTGCTGGGCGAGGCGGTCGGCCAGCCAAGCCTCTTCCTGGCCGATGGCGTCGAGGAATTGCCCGCGGTTGAGTTGGCTGCGCAGGATTTCCTCGAACCGCACTCCGGGCACGATAAGATCGCTCGAAGCCGGGAAATAGGCGCGGTAATGCTCGTTGCAGAGCACCAGACGGTCTTCGGCATCGAAGTAGACAAAGCCGTCGGGCAGCGCCTCGATGGCGGCATAGAGCCGGGCATGGGCGCGTTCGGCAGCGCGCGCCATGTCTTCAAGCGCGGCCTCATGACGCTTGAGCGCGGTGATGTCGGATTCAAGGATGGTGAAGCCGCCTGGCCCGTTGTCGGTCGTTGACATCGGCTGGATGCTGACATCGACCCAGATCTGCTGCCCGTGGCGGTCTGTCTTGGCAACGTCTATGCGCAGGGGGCGGCGTTCGGCAAAGGCGCTGCCAATGGCAGTCAGAACCTCGGGCGCAATGCCGGGATCGTGCAATTCCCAGATGGGGCGGCCGCGCAGCGCCTCGAGCGGTTGGCCGGCGTTGTCTTCGACCACCTTGTTCGCCCAGACAACGCGGCAGTCGGCGTCGAGCACCAACGCCTGACTGGTCATGCCACGCGTGACCGCGTCCAACATGGCAATTTCGGCGGCGCGCTGATGATCCTCGGTTATGTCGCGGATGCGAAAGACAAAACCGGTGCAGCCCTGCCGACCCATGCGGCGCGCAATTGTGGTTTGATACCAGGTGTCGCCGCGTTCATGGGCGATCTTGTAGGGCTGCAGTTCAACGGTGCCCTCCCGCAGCGCCTGCGCCATTCCTTCGCGTTGCAGGCGGGCGATATCGGCTGGGAGCGTGTCTTCGAGCGTGCCGCCGAGGATCTGGTCGGTTGGCCCGGCGAGCAGATGCGGTGCCGAGCAATGCAGGTCGATGCAGCGCCCCTCGAGGTCAATTTCCAGCACCAGTTCTGGCATCGCAGACAGCGTGGCGCGCAGCCGTTCCTCGACGTCGCTGGCGCCGGAATGGTCGCCCAGAAGCGGAGCGATCGCCCCGGCCAATCCGTCGATCAGGTGGCGCAATATGCCAAGGATGCGCGGCGTGTGCCGGGGATGGCCGTGCGCCGCGGCAAAGCCCAGCACACCAATGCGCTGGCCCTCACGCCCAAGAGGCAGGGCGAATCCGCCGTTCATGCCGAGGGACTCGAGCATTTCGCGAGTCACAGGGCATGGGCCTGCGGCGTCGAACACCAGCGGGTCGGTGCCGGGATTGGCCGCAGCCAGCCGTGCCAGCACCGCAGGCGCGCGGGGCGCCAGCCCGACGCGGCACCACTGGCGGTGCAACCGGTCATGCGTTTCGCTGTTCACCAAAAGCCAGGCGCAATCGGCTTCGAGGATCAGACCCAGACGTTCGAGCAGTTGATCGACCAGCGCACCCAGTCGATGCGCCGGGGTCTGCGGCAGCCGTGCAAGGCCGCCGAGAACGACCTCGGTCACCGCCTCGGCGGTGTGATGGGGGCTGGGTTCGTGACGGCTGCCGTCGTCCATCCGGGGGCTTTCGCAGAATGCGTCAGGGTCGAGCATAGCAGTCAGCGCAACCGCAAACAGCTTGAAAAACGGTTAACAGTCGCTCAAAGACACCCACTTGTCGGTCGATTGCTGCCGGGCCATGCTGGGGCACCCTGGTTTCGAGGTTCCGATGCCGCATTCTGCCAACACCCCAACCGATGCCCCTGTCGACGCCCGGGCTCGTCGCGCGATTGCACCGGTGATCTGCTATCCGGTCGGCTCGCTGCCGCAGCCTGACATGGCGCGGATCAGCGCCGCCCGCGCGCGGACCCGACCGGGTGCGCGCACCCTCGTCCCGCCGCGTGAAGGCGCGGCCTTCCGCGTGTCTGCCGGGTCGTTCTTTCGCATCACCTGCCCGGAGGGTGCTCAAGTCGGCGATCTCAATCTTTTCAATGCGGCCAATCCGGACGAGCGCTTCTTTTCCGGCAAGACCCGCGCACTGCATGGCACACATCTGAAGGTTGGCCAGCGGATGTGGTCAGGGTTTCCCTATCTGCGGCCGATGGCGACGATGGTCGCCGACACGCTGGCCTGGTATGGCACCGATCCCCACGGCGGCCGGGTCCATGACGTGATCGGCACGCGTTGCGATCCCTATACGCATTGGCTGCTGTCGGGCGGTCAGATGTATCACCATTGCTGCCACTCCAACCTGACCCGTGCTTTGGCCGCGGAAGGGGTCGAGGGTGCCGAGAGGCTGGTGCATGACGTGCTCAATGTCTTCATGTGCACCGGCTTCACTGCCGATACCGGGCAGTATTTCATGAAGGCCAGTCCGGTGCGCTCCGGGGATTATCTGGAGTTTTTCGCCGAGATCGACCTGTTGGGCGTGCTGTCAGCCTGTCCGGGGGGCGATTGCGGGTCCGAGCATTCCTCGGACGCGGCGCCGTGCCACCCATTGTTGGTCGAGGTGTTCGAAACCGATACGGCCGCGCTGGAAGGCTGGTGGCAAGCGCCGACTGTGAACGGGTATGACCGCAGCCACGGGGCCTGATCGCCTGGGGCCTGAGGCCGCAAGCCGTGTGTTTCGGCATGACAAAGGGGTGCGGGGGACTTGGCTTTCCCGATGGGTCGGAATATGATCAAATTATGTGACCAGGAGCCCCCATGCCCGTTGATGCCCCCGAACCCGATCACCGGATTGCAGGCGTAAGCGCCGCGCGACTGGCGGCGTTTTCCACCCGCGAGGCGGCGCGTTTCACGCAGACAAGGGTCAAGACCCGCGCCTTGCTGGATCAGGGCGAGGCCGCTTGGCTGTCGGGCGTGCCAATGCACTGGATGCGCGACTGGCCCTCACCTTGGCCTCTGGTGATGGCTTCGGCGCGCGGTGCGCGACTGACGGATGCCGATGGCTATGAGATCGACGATTTCTGTCTGGGCGATACCGGTTCGATGTTCGGCCATTCGCCGGCCCCGGTGGCGCGTGCAATCAAGGCGCAGGCCGGGCGCGGACTGACGGGCATGTTGCCCTCGAAAGCAGCGCTGCGGGTCGGGCCCTTGCTGCGGGCGACCTTTGGGCCGCTGGTCTGGCAGGTCGCCACCACCGCAACCGACGCCAACCGCTTTGCCCTACGGGTAGCGCGGGCGGTGACCGGGCGGCCGAAGGTGTTGGTGTTCAACGGCTGCTACCACGGCACGGTCGATGAGACGATGGTGACGCTGGAAGGTGGGCGAACGGTCAACCGGCCCGGCCTGTTGGGGCAATTCGCCGACCTGAGCCTTGGCGCGGTCTGTGTCGAGTTCAACGATCTGGCCGGGGTTGAGGCGGCTTTGGCGCAAGGCGATGTCGCCGCCGTGCTGACCGAGCCGGTGATGACCAATTCCTGCATGGTCCTGCCCGATCCGGGGTTTCACGCGGGGCTGCGCAGCCTGACCCGGGCACATGGTGCGCTGCTCATCATCGATGAGACGCATACGATTTCGTCAGGGCTGGGTGGCTATACGCGGGTGCATGGTCTGGACCCCGACATGTTCGTTGTCGGCAAATGTGTCGCGGGCGGGGTGGCGACAGCGCTCTGGGGGATGACCGAGGCGGTTGCCGAGCGGTATACCGTGGTCAATGCCGGGCGCGCCTCGGGGCATTCGGGGATGGGGACGACGCTGTCGGCCAATCCTCTGCAGTTTGCCGCGCTCGAGGCGACCTTGGCCGAAGTGATGACGCCCGGCCATTACGCCCACATGGAACGGGGCGCCGCGCGGTTGGAGGCCGGTCTTGCACAGGTGATCGCCGCTCATGGCCTGCCGTGGCATGTGGTGCGCGTGGGTGCGCGGGTCGAATTCATCTGTGCGCCGGGGCCCTTGAAAAACGGCGCCGAAGCGGCGCGGGCGCATCAGCCGCAGGTCGAGGCGGCGCTGCATCTGGGACTGCTCAATCGCGGCTGCCTGATCGCGCCTTTTCACAATATGATTCTGGTCAGCCCAAAGACGCGAAAGCGCCAGATCGACCGGCTGATCGCGGCCTTTGACGAAATCCTCACCGAGTTGATGCGATGACCGACACCTGCCCCTCAGGCGCCACCAAGGCCGAGGCCGAGGCCTTTCTGGCCGCACATCCCGATATTCAGGCGATCGATATCTTGCTGCACGATTCCAACGGGATCGGGCGCGGCAAGATCATCCGGCGCCACGAATTGTTGAGCATTTTCGAGGGCGGACGGCATCTGCCGATCTCGATCCTTGGTCTCGATATTCTGGGTGAGGATGTGCACGAGACCGGCCTGATCTGGGACGCGGGCGACGGCGACCTACGGGCTTGGCCGGTGCCTGGCACGCTGAAGGCGCAGCACGGCACCGACCCCGCGCGGGCCGAGATGTTTCTCGGGCAATACCATCTGGACGGCACGCCGATGCTTTCCGACCCGCGCCACGCGCTGGCCCGGCAAAAGGACGCTCTGGCGGCGATGGGGCTTTTTCCGTCAGCGGCGTTCGAACTGGAGTTTTTCCTCCTTGATCCCGAGCGCGACGCCCTAGGCCGGGTGCAGCCCGCCCGAGACGTGCTGGACGGACGGTTTTCCAACAAGACCGAAGTTTATTCCGTCGATCAGTTGATCGGCATGCAGCCCTTGTTCGACGATATCTATGCGGGCGCGGCCAAGGCCGACATCACGGCGGAAACGCTGATTTCGGAATATGCGCCGGGGCAGTATGAATTGACCCTGCGCTACCGCGCCGATGTGTTGACGGCGGCCGATGATCTGGTGCGCCTGAAGCGCATTGTGCGGGCGCAGGCGCGCAGGCATGGCGTGGTGGCCTGTTTCATGGCCAAGCCGATCGCGGATTACGCGGGTTCTGGGATGCATCTGCATGTGTCCTTGCAGGATGCCGAGGGGCGCAACGTGTTCTCCGAAGCGCCGGGGGCTGGCTGGACCGACACCCTGCGGCATGCCATCGGTGGGATGATCCAGACGATGGGCGAGTCGATGTTGGTTTTCGCCCCCCACGCCAATTCCTGGCGGCGGTTCGCCAATCAGTCCTATGCGCCGGTTTCGCCCACCTGGGGCGTGAACAACCGCTCGGTCGCGCTGCGCATTCCCGCCGGCGATGTTCGGGCGCGGCGGATCGAGCACCGCCCGGCGGGGGTGGATGCCAACCCTTATCTGGTGGCGGCGACCGTCCTCGCGGCGCTGCGTAAGGGCATTGTCGAACACATCGACCCCGGCCCTGAAACGACCGGCAACGGCTATGACGCCGGGGCTGGGGCAGGGATCCCGCGCGACTGGCGCTCGGCCATCGAGGCTGCAACGGGCTCGGCGTTCCTCAAGGACGCCCTTGGCGACGAGATGCACCGGACGTTTTGCGCGGTCAAGGCGGCGGAATATGCCCGCGTGGCGCGCACGATTCCGGATGTGGACTTCGATCTCTATCTGCATAGGGTGTGAGGCTTGGGGAGGCTGCCAGTCCCCTACCGGGGCGCGGCCGGATTGGGAAACCCATGCAGATCAGGGTGGCAAAGATGCACGGTAAGTTCCTGGTCTTTGCATTGATCGCAGGCGCGGCCGAGGCGCAGGTCTGCGCGCCCGTGGCGGCGCCGCTGGTCAATGCCTGTGACGGGCCGCGCGTGACGCTGGCGATCGGCGGCGACGTGCTGGTGCATCGGGCGCTGGCGTGGCGTGGGTACGAGCGTGGGTTCTCCAGCCTGTGGGGCGCCGTCGAGCCGATCTTACAGGCGGCGGATCTGGCGGTGCTGAACCTCGAAGGGCCGGTGGCGGCGGGATTTGCACGCGGCGGGCGGCGGGTGGCCGATCCGGGGCCGGTGTTCGATGACGTCGTTTATACCGAGTATCCGGCCTTCAATTATCACCCGGTGCTGATCGAGGCGCTGCTCGGGTCAGGCGTCGATGTGGTGACGACGGCCAACAACCACGCGCTGGACCGCGGACCGACGGGGTTGGACGCGACGCTGGGCGCGCTGGAACGTGCCGGAATGCGCCATGTGGGCGCAGTTCGGGGCGGCGAGGCGGTTTGGCGGCCGTTGCGGCTGCGGACGGCGGCGGGGCAACTCAGCCTGATCGCGTGCACGTTTTCCACCAATGGCATAGCGGATGCACGGGGTCAGGTGCCGCACTGCTATGAGGATCGCGCGGGTCTTCTGGCATTGGTGCGAGCCGAGGCCGCAGGCGGCGCCGGTGTGCTGGTGCTGCCGCATTGGGGTCAGGAGTATGAGCTGGAACCAGATCGCGCGCAGCGGGGGCTGGCGCGCGATCTGGTGGCAGCCGGGGCGATGGCGGTGGTCGGCACGCATCCGCATGTGCCGCAGCCTTGGGAAATGCTGGTGGGGCCTTCCGGCGTGGTGCCGGTGGTCTATTCGACCGGCAATTTCATCGCCGCGCAGCCGCCTTTGGCACGGGCGACAGGGATGATCGCCTGGATGGACCTGTGCGCCGGGCCGCGCGGGCCGATGGTGGGCGGGGCGGGTTATGTGCCGATCCAGATGGAGTTCGAGGGCGCCGATCCTTCGTTGACGCTGGCCGATCAGGGGGCAGCTGGGGTGGCCGGGCGCGCGCTGCTGGCGCGGCAAAGCCCGGGGCGCGAGGTCGCGTTGAGCTGCAATTCGCCGCGGCGCGCACAGGTCAGGGCGCCCGAGGTGGTGATCGACCGCTGAGCCGCGCCAACCGGTCGCAGGGGGCCCATCTTGACGCGTGGCGGTTCCGGGATGCAGCCTGAGGGCGCCGCCGTCGCGTTGTGCCGGGCGGCGAACGGTCAGCGGTTTCAACCGGCATCGGAGGTCATGGAATGAGCCTGATGCGACACTCCCTTGTTTTGTCAGCCGTTTGCGCGTTGATGACGGTGACGGGTCTGCCCGGTCGGGTTGCGGCGGATCAACCCTCGATCCTGATGGTGGCGATCGATCCGGGGGCGTTGAACCGCGTCGTGCGGCAAGAACTCGGTCGCCCGGCGGCGCGGTCCCTTCGCGCGGCATTGGTCGGCGCCACCTATCGGGTGCCCGAGATCTCGGACCTGTATGGGCCGGATTGGGTGGTTGTCGATTCGCTGTTTCCCATCCTTAGGGCGTTGCGCGACGCCGCTGTAACCGACCAGCGCCTAAACGAGGTTCTGGCGGAGGTGAACGAGGCCGCACCCGTGCGCGGTCTGGCGATCACGCCGGCTTTCGGCGGCTGCCTGACAGTGACCTTGTCGGTCGAGGTGCATGACGGCATCACCGGCGTGCAGGCGCAGGGAGTCGAGTCCGACATCGAAGGCTGCGGCTCGGGCGACCTGACGCAGGTCGGGCCGGGTTTTTATGAGTTCTGAGGCGGCTCGGGCGCGCGCTGGTGGGCGTCGAGATCACGTTCAGCCTTGTCCGCGCGGGCACGGGTCAGATCGCGCTCGACCTTGCTGACGCCATATTTCGCGGCTTGCACGGCGCCCGCGTCCCGCTCGGCCGCGCGGGCGTTCTGTTTGCGCCTTATGCGCAGATTGATGATCTGCGCCACGGGTTACCCCCTCAACGCGCGCCAAAGACCCAGCCCGGCGCCCAGCGCAAAACCCGGAAGGATGGCATAGATCCCCAGCGCCGCAGCGCCCATCTCGCAGCCGCCTGAACTGCCGGGGCCGCAGCCCCCGGCCAGATGGCTGATCCCCAGCGCGCCAAAAGCCGCGACGATCGGCACCAACAGCGCCCCCATCAGCCCCCAGCCCAGCGCGCGGGGCAGGGCGCGCAGCAGGCGCGAGAGGGGGCTTGGATTGGCGTTCATCCGGCCAGTCTGGCAGGTTTGCGCGGGCCATACCAGTACCAAAGCCGGTAAACCTCCAACACCGCGAGCGGGCCGAAATGCACCAACGCTGCCCAGGGGCTGGCCCAGTCATGCAGCGCTGCCCAATGCACCAGCGTCAGCACCGCGGCCGGGTATGTCCAGCGTTGCAGGCTCTTCCAGCGCGGCCCCATGGCGCGCAGCGCCCAGTCCGCCGAAGTCACGGCCAGCGGCACGAAAATGGCCATCGCCAGCCAGCCGGTCCAGATGTCGAAACGCGCGACCTGCTCCAGCACCCGCTCCAGCGTGCCGCGGTCGATCACATAGAGCACCGTATGCGCGGCGGCATAGGCAAAGCTGGCGACGCCGAAGTATCGCCGGTTCTGGCGCAGCCAGCGGGGGAATCGTGCCTGACGAAAGATCAGGATCAGCGGCGAGGCCAGCAGGGTGATGATGAGAAACCGCGCCGAGAACTCGCCGGTTGGGTGCAAGAGGATATGGGCAATGCGCGGGTTGTCCGAGGTGGCGAGTTGCCAAGCCATCCCTGCGCCGGGAAGCGACAGGATCAGCCAGAGAATATAGGGGGAAAAGCGCGACATATCAGGCTCCAGAGGGTGCGCACCTGTCACGCGCGGCGCCATGGTTTCCGTCGGTCTAGAGGCTGCGCGCGGCAAAGGTGTCGCAGGCCGCCAGATCGCCGCCACGATAGCCAGTGAAGAACCAGCGCTGCCTTTGGTCACTGGTGCCGTGAGTGAAGCTGTCGGGCACCACGGCGCCGCCGGCGGCGCGTTGCAACGCGTCGTCCCCAATGCGCGCCGCCGTCGCCAGCGCCTGCCGGATGTCGGCTTCGGTCAGTGCCAGCCGCTGCGCTGCCGAACGCGCCCAAAGCCCGGCATAACAATCGGCCTGCAACTCGATGCGCACGCTCAGCGCGTTAGCCTCACGCTCGGCCACTCGCTGCCGCTGTGCGTTGACCTGTCCCAATGTGCCGGTCAGGTTCTGTACATGATGCGCAACCTCATGCGCGATGACGTAGGCATTGGCGAATTCTCCGCCGGCGTTCAACTGCTGCTCCATCACCCGAAAGAACCCGGTGTCCAGATAGACGCGCTGGTCGCCGGGACAATAAAACGGCCCCATCGCCGCCTGCGCCGAACCACAGGCCGACGCGGTGCCGCCGCGATAGAGCACCAGCGTGGTCGGCTGATACCGCTGGCCGGCGGCGCGGAACAGTGTGGTCCAGACCTCCTCGGTCTCGGCAAGAACGGTTGCGACAAAGGCCTCTTCGTCATCGTCGATCGCATTGGGTCCGCTGGGCGCCGGGGCGCTGGCCACAGTGCCGGTGCCGCCCGAGAGGAAGGGCGTCACATCGACGCCGAAATAGGCGCCAATCAGCAAGACGATTATCGTGGCGCCGATGCCCAACCCACCGCCGGGGCCACGACCGCCGCCTCCGCCTGTCCGCCGGTCCTCGATGTTACGACTGGTCCGCCGCCCACGCCACTGCATGACACTACCCCGTTGTGCACTGACGCCATCTTGCGGCCCGCGCGGCAAATGTCAAACCGCGCGGGCAAAGCTCGGTCAGGGGCGGCTTTTGCGGAACGATGAATCCGGCGTTCCGGTGAAGCACCCCATCACGTGCGGATAAGCCTCGGTAACGACATAGCCATAGACCCCGTCCTGAACCATGCCGTTGCACTGATCCAGATCACCCGATCCCGGCACATAAACCCAGTCGTCGATAAATGTTCCGTCATGCGTGCGGCCCGGTCCACCAGCGCGCAACCCGGCGCGCAACTGATAGCTGGTGCGCACTCGGCGGATCGTTGAACCGTCGCGGATAAAGCTGCCGAAGATTGGAAAGCCATCCGCAGCAAAGCCGATCACCGGTGAGGGGCGACTGGCATCGTCCTGATCGAAGAGGGCCATCGGGTTGCCGTGGTAATGATAGGTGCCGTCGGGTTGGGTGTGAGCGTTGTGTTCGTCCGCGCCAAATTGGCCACCCGGTCCCAGAGGATCATACCGATACGGCGCCGACATGTCGTTGCAGCCGATACGGCCATCGCCAACGCCAAAACAACCGGCGGCCATCATGTCCAGCTTGACGCCATTCAGAAAGATCGCGTTGTCGTATTCCAGGCTCAAGGGTGTGGGTTGTGCGGCGGCGCGGGGGCTGGCGGTGATGGAATAGGATTGCGCGCTTTCTTGCGTCGGGGTGTGAAAGCGGCCCGTGGCGTTGAAATCATGGTTGGGGATCGCGTTTGATTCGATCCGGCAGGTGCCACCGCTGCTGGTCACGGTAACCTCGGCCTCGAAGGTGCGCTGGTTTTGTACGTCGCTGACCGTCGCCGTATTTGCGGCGACGTAATCGGCGCAATTGGCCGAGCGCGCGGTCAGCACCGCATCGGTGATGTCATGCGCAAGGGCCGGACGGGTCGTGTATCCGGTGGCCAGTGCCAAGGTCAGAACCGCCGCGCCAGCGCCGCGGTTCAGGGGGGTATAGGGGTTCGAAAGGGTCATTCAGACATTCTCCGGCGTTGATACCGGTAACAGAACGCTTGAGATGCCCTTTTCCGTCGCGATTTCGTGATTATCCCTTGGGCGAGATCATGTCCTCAGGGCGAACGACGCGGTCGAAGGTCTCGCCATCGACATAGCCCAGCGCAATCGCCTCCTCGCGCAGGGTGGTGCCGTTCTTGTGCGCGGTTTTGGCGACTTTGGTGGCCGCGTCATAGCCGATGGTCGGCGCCAGCGCCGTCACCAGCATCAGCGACTCCTTCATCAGCTTGTCGATGCGCGCGACATTGGCCTGCGTGCCGACCACCATGTTGTCGGTGAAGGCACTGGCGCTGTCGCCCAGAAGCTGCATGGATTGCAGCACGTTATACGACATCATCGGGTTATAGACGTTCAACTCGAAATGGCCCTGCGATCCGGCAAAACCCACCGCCGCGTCGTTGCCCATGACATGCGCGCAGACCATGGTCAGCGCTTCGGCCTGCGTCGGGTTCACCTTGCCCGGCATGATGGAACTGCCCGGTTCGTTCTCAGGCAGGATCAACTCGCCCAGACCCGAGCGAGGGCCCGAGCCCAGCAGCCGCAGGTCATTGGCGATCTTGAACAGGCTGGCAGCGACGGTTTTCAGCGCGCCGCTAAACATCACCATCGCGTCATGCGCGGCCAAGGCCTCGAATTTGTTCGGGGCGGTGACAAATGGAAGTCCGGTGATATCAGAAATTTGCGCGGCGACCCTGACATCCCAGCCGACGCGGGTGTTCAGGCCGGTGCCCACCGCCGTGCCGCCTTGCGCCAGTTCATAGATGTGCGGAAGGCACATTTGTACCCGCTCGATCCCCCGCTCGACCTGCTTGGCATAGCCGCTGAATTCCTGCCCAAGCGTCAAGGGCGTCGCATCCTGAGTATGGGTGCGGCCGATCTTGATGATGTCCTTGAATTCGACTGACTTGGCCGCCAGCGCCGCATGAAGCTTGCGCAGGCCCGGCAGCAGCACGTCGCGCGCCAGCATGCCGATGGCGACATGCATCGCTGTGGGGAAGGTGTCGTTCGACGATTGACCCATGTTCACATGATCATTCGGGTGCACCGGCTTTTTCGAGCCCATGACGCCGCCAAGCACCTCGATCGCGCGGTTCGAGATCACCTCGTTGGCGTTCATGTTCGACTGCGTGCCCGAGCCGGTCTGCCAGACGACAAGGGGGAAATTGTCGTCGAATTTCCCCTCGATCACCTCTTGCGCAGCGGCGGCGA
The DNA here is from genome assembly GCA_937907485.1 of uncultured Paracoccaceae bacterium. Classification (GTDB taxonomy): domain Bacteria; phylum Pseudomonadota; class Alphaproteobacteria; order Rhodobacterales; family Rhodobacteraceae; genus Pararhodobacter. Next base: position 68,309 of record CALESR010000270.1, read on the forward strand.
TGGCATGGCCCAATTCAGCCGAAATGTCGCCTTGCGTGATGTTGACCAAGGCGCAGGCCTTCTTGATGACCCCCAGAGCGCGGATGATCGGCACTGGCTGACGTTCCCAGCCGATCGGAAAGTTGATGATCGACCGCTGGGTCTGCGCGCCCCAGTATTTGTCGGCGGGAACCTCCAGCGGGCCAAAGCTGTCGGTTTCGGTGCGGGTGGCGGACATGGCGGGACTCCTGCAGCGGGATTTGCGCCCTCATAGCCAGTGGCGCGGGGAAAATCAATCGGTATGCCAATGTATGCAATGCGCCCGTGCGTTGCGCGACATCTTGCCGTCAAGCGGGGCCGCATCAACAAATGTTGAGAGTCCCGGCAGGGATGCGCGGCGCTGTTGCCTGAATCAGTGGATTGGGGCAGGGTGCGCAAAACCCTTTTTCGGCGCCTCGTGCGCTGGCCGCTTTTTTCAGGAGTGCGACCTTGCAGACGATGCGACTCAGGACCGGCCTTGCCGCCGCCGCGACATTGGCCGTGCTGGCCGCAGTCCCGGCTCAGGCCGATACCATGGCGCCCTGGTATGCCCCGGCGGCGACCCGCGCGGCCCAGTTCGCTGCCTATAGCGACGATTTTCGCCGCTCAGTCGTCGAATTCCAGCCCTTCCGAGCCGAACTCACCGGAACGGGTGCCGATGGCACGCCATTGCGGCTGACCTCGCTGAACCCCTATGTCAACGCATGGTTCGTGCTGGAAACCGGCGAGGGGCGTGCAGCGCGCTCGTGGCATCTGGAAAATGCGGCGCCCGAGCTCTTTACCGTCTCGCTGGGAGAGGACGGTCGCAGCCTGACTGTGACCAGCGAAGCCAGCAGCGTCGCCTGCGCCCCATGGGAGGGCGAATTGGAGGACGCGGCCGACAGTAACCTGCCCTATGCACCGATCTGTGACCAGCACCTGTTCCTGCGCAATGCCGGCTCCGGTAGCCGCACCACGCGTGAGGCCGTGACCGAATTCCTGCGTGGTTATGTGCCCTTTGGCGAAAGTTTGATCAACCTGATCAAGGACACGCTGTACGAGGACGCCTATCTGACCTCGGCGCAAGAGATGAACGAGGCCGAGGCGGGCGCGGTGGTGGCCTCGCTGGGGCAGGCGTTGCTGCGCCGCGCACCGGTGATGCGATCGAACTTGCGGGTCGATCTGGTCGGCGCCGACAGCACCCAGATGGAGGCCGGCAGCTGGTATGCCGTCCAGAACGCGCCCGGCATCTATGCCAGCGTCATGCAACCCGGTCTGGTGGCCGAGGATCTGATGCGCATCTCGGGGGCAAATGGCCTCGACGGGGTGGAGAATGGCTCGGATGTGCATCTCTGGGCCTTTGACATGTCGCGCTTTGACCTGCGCTACGAGATCGGCACCTCGCATCCTTCGGTCGGCTGGTCGCCGCGGCCTTCGGGTTCGGGCCGCGACTATTCGCTGCCGGGACCGGACGGGTTCGACGATCTCGAACCGCTGAACATGACGGGCATGCTGAACCCGGTGTTCATGGATCGCCTCGCCGGGATTTTCGCGGGCGGGTTCAAGCGCGATCACGGCGCCTGGCGCATGACCGATTTCGCTTATACCAACCACGGCCACCATTATGGCTTTGTCGTCAACGGCGTGGTGCTCAGCCGGCTGCAGCCGGGGCTGGCGACACTCTATGTGTTGCAAGACGGCTCGGTGAACATGGAGACATGGTCCGAGCAATCGAACGTCCTGTTGCCGCATATCCGCTTTGCCCGCCAGAATGGCACCCCGCTGATCGAACCCAATGCCGAAGGAGTCGGTGTGCCCGGCAGTCAAGTGCGCAGTTGGATGGGCGGCAACTGGTCTGGCAGCGCCGAGGCCCAATTGCGCACCCTGCGCTCGGGCGTCTGTGTGCGCCGGGTCGAGGATCGCCAGTTCCTGATCTATGCGGTCTTCATGTCGGTGACACCTTCGGGCATGGCGCGGACGTTTCAGGCCTATCAATGCGATTATGGCATGCTTTTGGACATGAACTCGCTCGATCTGACCTATTCGGCGATCTATCCGCGCGAACCCGGCTCGCCCGATTTCGAGATCGTGCATCTGGACCGTCGCATGGCGGAAAGCGACTCGCGCCACCGGGATGGCACGCCGATGGGTCGATTCATCGAATTCTCCGACAACCGGGATTTCTTTTACCTGCTGCGCCGTTAGAGGAGGCTTCGATGACGCGTCGAGTGGTTTTGGGTCTGGTTCTGTGTCTGGGTCTGGCGCCGCTTACGATGCAGGCCCAGACGTTGGCGCAGAACAACGAGGCAATGTTTCGCGAGATGAGTTCGGTGCGCGGCCTGTCAGGCGCGACGATGGACCGTATCCGCGCGATCTTTGCCGGGGCACCGCAGATGGGGCAGGGCAATCCGGCGGTCACCCGCCACCCGATGACCCCGGACGAGGCCGCGGCACGGCAGGGAGGCTCGGTCGAGTCCGTGCGCCGCGGCTATCGCAATGCCCGGTTCGAAAGCATCTGCGGACGGCCCTATGAGGTGCCGCTCTATGATCCGGCCACGCAGCGGCCCGAGGATGCCACGGTCTGCGCCCATATGTTCGAGTATCCCAACGTGCCGCTGGCCTATCCTGTGACGTGGGTGCGGGCAGATCAGGCGGTGGCGCTCTGCGCCGCCGAAGGCGCGCGGATCGGCGATGCGCATGAATGGGAAGGGGCGGCAGCCGGCGCGCTGCTGGAGCCGGACTATCAGTTCCAACTGGGCAGTCACGGCGCGATGCGGGCCTGGCACAACAACCACTGGGCGCGGCAGTCGAACCTCTATTCGATCGGCGAATGGCGGCGCGGGGTCTGCGCCGCGGCCAGTTCGAAATCGCCCGGCTGCAATGGTGGGTCGTGGTCGGGTTGCGGCTCGAACACCTATCCGGCGGGGTCGTTCCCGCAATGCCACTCGCCCTTGGGGGTCTATGACATCGACGGCAACGCCGCCGAGCACATGAACCTGCCGCTGGCCGAGAACCAGATGGCCTCGCGCGGGTCGACGATCCTCGGCGTGACCGAGATGAAGGGCTCGTGGTTCATCTGGGACACAGTGCGGGCGCATGAACACTGGGCGCGCTGGCGGGCGCCGTTCTGGCACGGAACGCGGGTACTCTCATCCGCCAGCCATTCGAATTATCACCTCGGGTTCCGGTGTTTTCGGACTATCCGCTGAGGCAACGAGACGATGCAGGGCTGGGCCCGTCGAAGGCCCGGCACCCTGCCCGAATTGCCGCGCGGCC
>CALESR010000271.1 GCA_937907485.1 uncultured Paracoccaceae bacterium
GGTGCGGGTGGCAACCCGCGCGGGGCGAGGGGGCTCGATGCCCCCGAGCCCCGCTTCTGCCCGGTCAGAACACTGCCGCCACCTCATACATCACCGGCTCGAAGCGTGCGCACAGTCCGGCGATCACCCGGTTGCGTTCGCGCATTTCCGGCGTGCGCAGCATGGCCTGAAAGTCCTGCCGCCGCGTCCAGCGCGAGTAGGTGCAGATCCGGGTCTGTGCGTCGTTCACATGGATCGCGCCGCCGAGGAACCCTGGTTGGTGGCGGATCACCTGGTCGTAGGCCGCGCTCAGCGCTTCCAGCACGTCGGTGCAGGTGCCGGGGGTCATCTCGAAGGTGGAAATGACGGTCTGGCCGTCGAATTCGGGGGTAATGGCGATGGGCATGAACTCTCCTCCCTGGCTGGGTGCATCGTGCCCTCTTGCCGACGCGCTGCAAAGGGCTATCTTCACGGTCACCTCGGGGGGCCCAGTCTGGGCTGAGATGCGGCATGGCCGTGGACCCGTTGAACCTGAACCGGTTAGGACCGGCGGAGGGAAGGTGACAGGATGATCCTCCACCCCCACCCGCCCGCAGGCATTGGAGGACGCACCATGCGTACATTGACCTTTGCCGCGGCTTTTGCTGGCGCTTTCGCGCTGGCGGCCTCGGCGCAGACCCCGCAGTTGCGGGTGTTGACCTATGACAGTTTCGTCTCGGACTGGGGCCCCGGCCCGGCTGTCGAGGCGGCGTTCGAGGCCGGGTGCGGCTGCGATCTGGTGTTCGAGACCGCGGGCGATGGGGCTGCGCTGCTGGCGCGACTTCTGCTGGAAGGGACGCGCAGTGAGGCCGATGTCGTGCTGGGCCTCGACACCAGCCTGACCCATGCCGCCACCGCCACGGGCCTTTTTGCGCCGCATGGCCGGGCCCCCGAGTTGGCGCTGCCGGTGGTCTGGGACGACCCGCTGTTCCTGCCCTATGACTGGGGCTGGTTCGCTTTTGTGCATGACACCACCCGCCTGCCCGAGCCGCCGCGCTCGTTCGAGGAACTGATCGCCAGCGACCTCAGCGTGGTGATTCAGGATCCACGGTCCTCGACGCCCGGTCTTGGCCTGTTGATGTGGGTGCGTGCGGCCTATGGCGAGCGGGCGGGCGAGATCTGGCGGGGCCTCGCGCCGCGCATCCTGACCGTCACCCCCGGCTGGTCCGAGGCGTATGGCCTGTTCCTCGAAGGCGAGGCCGACATGGTGCTGTCCTATACCACCTCGCCCGCCTATCACCTGATCGCCGAGGGCGATGCGACCAAGGCAGCGGCTGAATTCACCGAGGGGCATTACCTGCAGGTCGAGGTGGCGGGGATACTGGCCGCCAGCGATCAGCCGGCGCTGGCGGCGCGGTTCATGGACTTCATGGTGAGCGCGGATTTTCAGTCGGTGATCCCGACGACCAACTGGATGTATCCCGCTGTCACGCTGGACGGTGGATTGCCCGAGGGGTTCGAGACCTTGATCCAGCCCGCGACCTCGCTGCTGTTCCCGCCGGATCAGGCGGCGGCGCTGCGGGATGTCGCACTGGCCGAGTGGCGGGATGCCCTGGCGCGTTGAGCCCCGCGGGGTGACCCTGGCCGCCGCCCTCGTGGCGGCGGTGCTGGTGGCGTTGAACCTTGGCGCGCTGGGCGCCGTGCTCTGGCGGGCCGAGGGCGGCGGTGGCTGGCACGCCGCGGACTGGGCCGCGCTCAGGTTCACGCTGCTGCAGGCGGCGCTGTCGGCGCTGGCCTCGGTGGCGCTGGCGGTTCCGGTGGCCCGCGCGCTGGCGCGGCGGCGGTTCATCGGGCGGCGGCTGCTGATCGTGCTGATGGGGGCGCCGTTCATCCTGCCGGTGTTGGTGGCGGTGGCCGGGATGCTGGCGGTCTTCGGCCGCAATGGCCTGCTGAACGAGGGGCTGGCGGCGTTGGGCCTGCCGCGGCTGGGCATCTATGGCCTGCAGGGCGTGGTGCTGGCGCATGTGTTCCTGAACCTGCCGCTGGCGGTGCGGCTGCTGCTGCAGGGCTGGGCGCGCATCTCGGCCGAGCATCAGCGGCTGGCCGCCGCACTGGGCTTTGGCGCCCGTGCCCGCTGGCGGCATATCGAGGCGCCGATGCTGGCGCAGGTGGTGCCGGGGGCGCTGGCGGTGGTGTTCCTGATCTGCCTGACCTCGTTCGCCGTGGCGCTGACCCTGGGCGGCGGTCCGGCGGCGACCACGCTGGAACTGGCGATCTGGCAGGCGTTCCGCTTTGACTTTGACCTTGGCCGCGCGGCGTTGCTGGCGGCCGTGCAGGCCGCGCTGGGTCTGGCGGCCCTGCTGGCACTGGCCTTCGTCACCCGGATCGAGGTCGCGCAGACCGGGCTTGACCGTGTGGCGCCGCCGCCTGCGGGCGGCTTGGCACGCGGCCTTGACGCCCTGGCGATCCTTGGTGCGGCGGTGTTTTTGCTGGTGCCTCTGGGCATGGTGCTGGCGCGTGGCCTGCCGCATCTGGCGGGTCTGCCCGTGCCGGTCTGGCTGGCTGCCGGGCGCTCGATTCTGGTGGCGACGCTCTCGGTGGGGTTGCTGGCCGCGATGGCCGCTGCGCTGACGCTGGCCGCGCTGCGCCACCGCTGGCCCGAGGCGCTGGGCATGGCGGCGCTGACCGCTTCGCCGCTGGTCATCGGCACCGGGCTTTTCGCGCTGGTCAACCCGTGGGTTGCGCCGGTGCATCTGGCGCTGCCGATCACGGCGCTGGTCAATGCCGCGATGGCGCTGCCCTTTGCCCTGCGGGCGCTGATCCCCGCCGCACGCCGGGCCGAGGCCGATTACGCCCGGCTCTCGGCCTCGCTGGGGCTGTCAGCCTGGGCGCATGGGCGGCTGGTGCTCTGGCCCCGGCTGCGGCGGCCTGCAGGGCTGGCGCTGGGGCTGGGGGCGGCGCTGTCGATGGGTGATCTGGGGGTGATCGTGTTCTTTGCCCAGACCGGGGCCGAGACTCTGCCAATGCAGATGCATGCCCTGATGGGCGCCTTTCGCAGCGATGACGCGGCGGGGGCGGCGGTTTTGCTGATGGCCTTGGCGCTGGGGGCCTTTGTCGGGCTGGAACGGCTGATCGGAGGGCGGGATGCTGAGACTTGACGGCGTGCAGATCGATCTGGGGGGCTTTGTCCTGACAGCCGACCTTGGGGTGCCACAGGGGGCGTTGGTGGCGGTGATCGGGCCGTCGGGGGCCGGAAAATCGACGCTGCTGGGGGCGCTCGCCGGGTTTGTGCCGCTGAAGGCGGGGCAAATCCTGTGGCAGCGGCAGCGGATCGACACGCTGGCCCCGGCACGGCGCCCGCTGAGCCTGCTCTTTCAGGACAACAACCTGTTGCCGCATCTCAGCCTGTTCGACAATGTCGCGCTGGGGCTGGACCCAAACCTGCGGCTGACGACCGAGCAGCGCGCCCGGATCATGCGCGCGCTGGCCGAAACCGGGCTCGATGGGCTTGAGTCGCGCAAGCCCGCGCAACTGTCGGGCGGGCAGATCGGGCGGGCCGGGCTGGCGCGGGTGCTGCTGCGCGCCCGCCCGCTGATCCTGCTGGACGAGCCTTTTGCCGCGCTGGGTCCGGCGCTGAAAGCGCAGATGCTCGATCTGGTGGGGCGGATCGTGCGCCAGACCGGGGCGACGCTGCTGATGGTCACCCACGACCCCGCCGACGCGCGCCGCCTGTGCGACCTGACGCTGGTGGTGGCCGAGGGGCGCGCCGCGCCGCCCGAACCGACGGCGGCCCTGCTCGACGCACCGCCGCCGGGGCTGGCGGCCTATCTGGGCTGACGGGGCGGCCCGCCCTAGATGCCGCAGCGCCGCCGCAAGGCCTCGCGCGCGGCGCTGGAGCCGTTCATCCGATAGGTGGCCAGCACCGCCTCATCCGCGTCCAGCACGGTGATCTGGTTGGCCCAACTGAAAAGCGACAGCGTGTCCGGGCCCATCGCGTCCTCGGCAACCCAGCCCTCGATCGCATCCGACCATGTGGCGTCCAACTCCATGCGAACATCGCCGAGAACCAGCAGGAATTTCGCCTGCGTGGCTGGGTCGCGCGGCAGCGCATAGCCGAAATAGCGGGTCAGTTCGACCCGCGCCGCCGCCGCGCCCGGTTCGCAGACCAGCGTCAGCCGCGTCACATGGTTGTCCCCATCCGCGCTGACCTCGGCGCCGGTCTCGGTCGGCAGCACCATCCAGGTGCCCGGCGCGACAAAGCGGAACCCGTCCCCCTGCGCCCAGCGGCCAACCGCCACCCATTGTGCAGCAGCGGGGGTGGGCAGGGCCAGCAGCGCGGCCATGGCGCATGGCAGCAATCGGACGGCGGCAGGCTTTGGCAGGGGCATTGTGGGACCGCTCTTGTCGGGTTTTCGCATGGTTCGTGATTTTCGCGGCAAAGTTCAAGCAGGGTTCACCAAAGCGTGACACGTGGGCGCACTGCGCCGGGGATTTTTCGGCTGTGCATGGGGCGAGGCGGCGGGACCGCTCCGCGCCGGAATGGCCGAACTCCCGGCGCCCTGCGACGGGATTGTGGCCAGTCTCGGATCCGGCGGCGCCCCCCTTGAAACGCAAAACGCGCCCCGGAGGGCGCGTTTCGGTCTGTTTGCAGGGCCTCAGCCGTGTTTGGCCGCGTCCTTGATCGGTGCCCACAGGCGCTTGTTGGTCAGGTAGAGCAACGAGGCCAGCAGCGTCAGGAAGATGACGCCCATGAAGCCCCATTTCTTGCGCTCGCCCAGATTGGGTTCGGCGGCCCACATCAGGAAGGCGGCGACGTCCTGTGCCATCTGCTCTTCGGTGGCGGCGGTGCCGTCCGAATACTCGACCAGCCCTTCGAACAGCACCGGGTTCATCGCGACATAGGTGCCCGACGCGGTGTTGTAATAGAACAGCGAGCCGCCCTGTTCGCTTTCCTCGCCGTTGAAGCCGGTCAGGAACGAGGCGATGTATTCCGCCCCGCCCATGCCGCGCATCAACTGGTTGACGCCCAGGCCATAGGGGCCATGGAAGCCGGCGCGCGCCTTGGCCATCAGGCTGAGGTCGGGCGCGTTCGACAGGGCGGGCGGCGGGAAGTGGTCAGGGCCGCCGGCCGCGCGATACTCGCCGGTCGCCGGGTCCTGGATCTCGATCGAGGCGGCATAGGCGCGCATCGTGTCGTCATCGAGCCCCGGGCCGGTGTCCTGCGTCAGCGCGCGAAAGGCGACAAGGTTGAGGCCGTGGCAGGCCGAACACACCTCGGTATAGACCTGCAGCCCGCGCTGAAGCTGCGCGCGGTCATAGGTGCCGAAGGGCCCCTCGAACGAGAAGGCATAGTCGTGCACATGCCCGCCGTCGCCCGCCGCCAGCACCGGGGTGCTGCCGAGGACGAGGGCCGTCAGGGCCGAAAGGGTCAGTTTGCGGATCATGGTATCACTCTGTCCTTTCGATCACTCGGCCGGGATCTGTTCGGGCGCCGGACCGTTTTTCGCGGCCTTTGCCTTAACAGAGGCCTTGAAGTCCTGCTCGATGGTCGCCGGCGGGGTCGTCGGCCGCTCCAGCACACCCAGCAGCGGCAGGATGACCAGGAAATAGCCGAACCAATAGGCCGAACCGATCAGCGCGATCGAGGCATAGGGTTCCTCGGCCGGCATGGCGCCCGCCCACATCAGAACGACAAAGTCGATCACCAGCAGCCAGAAGAACGACTTGAACATCGGGCGGAACCGCCCCGAGCGCACCGACGAGGTGTCGAGCCAGGGGGTCAGCGCCAGCACCGCGATCGCGCCGAACATCGCCAGCACGCCAAAGAACTTGGCGTCGATGATGCCAAAGCTGATCCAGTTCGCCGCGATCACCACCCAGACGTCAGCGGTAAAGGCGCGCAGGATGGCGTAGAACGGCAGGTAGTACCATTCCGGCACGATATGCGCAGGGGTCACCAGCGGGTTGGCCATCGAATAGTTGTCGGGGTGACCGAGGAAGTTCGGCATGAAGCCGACAATCGCCCAGAACACCGCCAGCACGACGACCAGCGCAAAGAGGTCCTTGATGACGAAGTAGGGCCAGAAGGGCAGGGTGTCCTTGGCGGCTTCTTCCTTGGACCCGCGGCGCACTTCGACCCCGGCGGGGTTGTTGTTGCCGGTGGTGTGGAAGGCCCAGATATGCAGGGCGACCAGACCGACGATCACGAAGGGAAGCAGATAGTGCAGCGAGAAGAAGCGGTTCAGCGTCGCATTGCCGACCGCCGGGCCACCCAGCAGCCAGGTCTGGATCGGCTCGCCGATGCCGGGGATCGCGCCGAACAGGCCGGTGATCACCGTGGCACCCCAGAACGACATCTGGCCCCAGGGCAGCACATAGCCCATGAACCCGGTTGCCATCATCGCCAGATAGATCAGCATGCCGATGATCCAGGTGATCTCGCGCGGGGCCTTGTAGCTGCCATAGTAGAGGCCGCGGAAGATGTGGATATAGACGGCAAAGAAGAACAGCGAGGCGCCGTTGGCGTGCAGATAGCGCAGCATGTAGCCGCCGTTCACGTCGCGCATGATATGCTCGACCGAGGCAAAGGCCATATCGGCATGCGGCGTGTAATGCATCACCAGAACGATGCCGGTGATGATCTGCAGCACCAGGCAGAAGGCCAG
>CALESR010000272.1 GCA_937907485.1 uncultured Paracoccaceae bacterium
CGACATCACGGCGCAGGTCTTTCATCGCCAGATTGTGCCATGGGCGCTGGGGGCGGATTGCGCTGACATCGCCGGTCTGGTGCGGCTGATCGAGCGGCGAGAGCACAAGTTCCCCGGCACCTACCGCGCCCGGGCGCTGGCCGGGTTGGACACGGCGCTGTGGGACTTGGCCGGGCGGCGGGCAGGAAAACCGGTGGCCAGTTTGTTGGGAGGCGGCCCCGGGCGTGTCCGCGCCTATGCCTCTTCGATGAAGCGCGACATCACGCCCGCCGACGAAGCCGAGCGGCTGGTCCGTCTGTGCGCCGAACAGGGCTTTACTGCCGCCAAATGGCGCATTGGTGCCGAGTGCGGCGAGGATATCGACGAATGGCCAGGGCGAACGGAAGCGATCATTCCCGCCCTGTCGCGCGCGTTGGGTGACGGAATCGACAAACTGGTCGATGCCAACTCCGGGTTTTCCGTATCCCGGGCCATCGCAGTCGGACGGATGCTCGAAGACCATGGCGTGGGCCATTACGAGGAACCTGTGCCCTACTGGGATCTCGACGCCACCCGCGCTGTTACCGAAGCGCTGGCGATTGACGTGACCGGCGGCGAACAGGACTGGGATATCGCAACATGGTCGCGGATGATCGCCATGCGGGCGGTCGACGTGGTGCAACCTGACGTGATGTACATGGGCGGGATCACCCGCACTCTGCAGGTCGCCGAGATGGCAGCTGCAGCCGGGCTTCCCTGCACGCCCCATGCCGCAAATCTGTCGCTGGTCACGATCTGCACCTTGCATCTGATGGCCGCAATCCCGAACGCCGGCAAGTACCTGGAGCTGTCGATCGAAGGCGACGACTATTACCCCTGGCAACGCGACCTGTTTCTGGGCCGACCGTTTCGGGTGGAGGACGGCCATCTTCGCGTGACCGAGGCTCCGGGATGGGGGGTAGAGATCAGCCCGGCCTGGCTGGACAGGGCAAGCTACCGCGAAGCGGCGATCGAGAGCTTCAAGCCGAGCGCCTATGGCGCATTGTATCACAAGGGAGGAAGACTATGACCAGACCAATTCCGACATCCGGACTTACCCGTCGTGGCCTGTTGCAGGGGGCGGCGGCAATCGGGGCGGCGGGGCTGATTCTGCCCGGGACGATGGGTGCCGCGCGGGCCACGCCGCGACGCGGCGGCACGCTGCGCATCGGCATCGGGCATGGTTCGACATCGGATACGCTCGATCCGGGATTGTGGGACAATCTCTATGCACAGGTCTTTGCGGCCGCGCGGCATAACCAGTTGATCGAGGTCGCCGCCGATGGCCAACTGACCCCCGAAATCGCCGAAAGCTGGGAAACATCGGACGGGATGACCTGGGCATTCCATATCCGGCAGGGTGTCAGCTTCCATTCCGGTCGCCCGGTGACGCCGGAGGACGTTCTTGCCTCGCTCAACCATCATCGGGGCGACACCTCGACCTCGGCGGTCAAGCCGTTCTTTGATCCGGTCACGGGCATCCGTGTCGATGGGCAGACTGTGGTCATCACGCTTGATGCGCCCAATGCCGACTTCCCGTATCTGATGTCGGATTATCATCTGGCGATCATGCCCTCGGTCGATGGCCGCATCGATGTGTCCTCGACCGACGGCTGTGGGGGCTATGTCGTCGAGAGCTATGAGCATGGCGTTCAGGCGACACTGGCGCGGAATCCGAATTACTGGAAGTCCGATCGCGCCCATGCCGACCGCATCGAATTGTTGTCGATCATCGACCCGGCCGCCCGCCTCAACGCGCTGATGACCGGCGCCGTGGACGCCATCGACCAAGTAGACCCGGCGACCATCCCGCTCCTCCAGGCCCGCGGCGTTGCGCGTGTTCTTTCGATCCCCGGCAACGCGCATTACGTCTTCCCGATGGACAGCCGCGCGGCGCCTTTCAGTGACAACAACGTGCGGCTGGCGCTGAAATACGCGCTCGACCGTCAGGACATGGTCGACAAGATCCTCGGCGGCCATGGCGCGGTGTCGAACGACAACCCGATCGGCCCTGCGAACCGCTATTTCAACACCGAGATGGAGGCGAAAACCTTTGACCCCGACCGCGCGCGGTACCACCTGCGGCAGGCCGGTCTGGACAGTCTGAACGTCACGCTTTCGGTGGCCGATGCAGCGTTTTCCGGCGCTGTCGATGCAGGCGTGCTGTTCGCGGAAACCGCTGCCGCTTGCGGGATCACCATTGACGTCGAACGTGCGCCCAATGACGGATATTGGGACAACGTCTGGATGAAGGCACCCTTCTGCGCCAGCTACTGGGGAGGCCGCGCGGTCGAGGATCACATGTTCACCACCGCCTATTCGGCGGGCGGAGCCTGGAACGAGAGCTTCTGGGATCACCCACGCTTCAACGAGTTGCTGCTCGCTGCGCGCTCGGAGATCGACGAGGAACGCCGCCGCACGATGTACATGGAGATGCAGCAGATCGTGTCTTTCGAAGGGTCGACGATCATCCCGATGTACAACAACTATGTCATGGCTGCCGCCAACCATGTCGGCACGCCTGACCAGATCTCGTCGAACTGGAACCTGGACGGGTTCCGGTGCGTCGAGCGCTGGTGGGTCAACTGATCCGGCCGGCCGCATTCGTCGCGGGGCTTTCGGCCCGGACGGATGCGGCCTCGCCCCGGGGCGATTCGCGTTGCGCCCCGGGAACTGCCCGGTCCGGCCCGAAAGGAGAGCGAGATGTCCGCACTCATGAACATGATCCTGCAACGCCTGGCGCTGGGAGTGCTGACGTTGTTCATCGTGTCGATCGTGATTTTCGGCGCCACCGAACTGTTGCCGGGCGATCTGGCGACAGCGCTGCTGGGTCAGTCGGCGACACCTGAAACCGTTGCAGCCTTGCGAACGCAACTGGGCCTCGATCTGCCGGCGCCGACACGGTACTGGACCTGGCTGACCGGGGTTCTGCAGGGTGACTTCGGCGTGTCGATGGCCAACCGTCGGCCGATCGCAGACCTGATTTCGGCGAGACTTGGCAATACCCTGTTTCTCGCGCTTTATGCTGCCGCCCTTGCGGTGCCGCTCTCGCTGGCCTTGGGTGTCATGACCGCTCTCTGGCGCAATTCGATCTTTGACCGCGCCGTCAATGCCACAGCCCTCACGTCAATCTCGTTCCCGGAGTTTTTCGTCGCCTACATTCTTGTCCTCTGGCTGGCCCAGACCGGGGTGTTCCCGTCGATGGTGCGCCTGACGCCCTCGACCACGCTTGCCGAAACCCTTTACATGACCTTTTTGCCAGCCCTGACACTGACACTGGTGGTCACGGCACACATGATGCGTATGACTCGCGCAGCGATCATCAATCTGCTCGCCAGCCCGTATATCGAAATGGCGCGGCTCAAGGGCATGTCGCCCCTGCGCATCGTGCTGCGACATGCGGTGCCCAATGCGCTGGCGCCGATCATCAACGTCGTGGCGCTGAACCTGGCCTATCTGATCACCGGCGTCGTGGTGGTCGAGGTGGTGTTCGTCTATCCTGGCCTCGGGCAATTGATGGTCGACAGTGTCACACGCCGCGATCTGGCCGTTGTGCAAGCCATCGCGCTGATCTTCGCCGCGGCCTATGTGCTGCTGAACCTGCTGGCGGATGTCCTGTCCACCGTCACGAACCCGCGTCTGATGCACCGGAGGTGAGGGAATGACCGCAGCTTTCCTGATCCTTGTCGCTTTGTTCGCCGCGTTGGCGCTGTCGTTTGGCACTCGCGCAGCACTGGCGGCGACTGCCCCGGAGCGACTGCGATCAACCCTGCAAGACATGCCGCTGACAGCCAGTTTCGGAATCGCGGTGATTGCGATTTATCTGACAGTTGCGTTGTTGGCCCCCTTCATCGCCCCCTTTCCCGAACGCGAGGTCGTCGGCAGCCAATTCCAATCCTGGGACGGCACACATTGGCTTGGAACGGACCGGCTGGGCCGCGACATGGCCTCGCGCATGATTTTTGGGGCACGCAACACAGTCGGCATCGCTTTTGCCACCACTGCACTTGCCTTTGTGGTTGGAACACTTCTGGGTCTCTGGGCGGCCTTGATCGGTGGCTGGATCGACCAGGTCCTGTCGCGCTTTGTCGATGCCTTGATGGCGATCCCGGCGCTGATCTTTTCGCTTCTCCTGCTGACCATCTTTGGCACCTCGGTCCTGACGCTGGTGCTGGTGATCGCCGCAATCGATGCGACACGGGTCTTCCGCTTGGCGCGCGCCGTGGCACAGGGCATTGTTGTCATGGATTACATCGAAGCCGCGCGGTTGCGTGGCGAAGGAAGCTGGCGCCTGATCCGGCGCGAGATCCTGCCCAATGCCCTGGCGCCCCTGGTGGCCGAATTTGGTCTGCGGTTCTGTTTCGTCTTCCTGACGATCTCGGCTCTTTCGTTCCTCGGCCTCGGGATTAAACCTCCCACCGCGGATTGGGGCAGCATGGTCCGTGACAACGCGACCCTGATTACCTTTGGCGAT
>CALESR010000273.1 GCA_937907485.1 uncultured Paracoccaceae bacterium
TGCGCCGAATTCACCCCCCTGAGGATATTTGCAGAGCAAAGAGGGGGCCGGGCGGCGGCGGCACTTGACGTGTTGGCGGCTGTCGGGGCACATCCGCGCCATGCTGCCCGGCGACACCCTTGACCAGATCACCCGCCGCTTCGAGTTTCTCGAGGCGCAGTTGAATGCCGGGGCCGAGCCCGCGAAGCTGGCCGAGATCGCCCGCGAGTATCAGGACCTGAAGCCGGTGATCGGCGCGATTGACGGCTGGCGTCAGGCGCTGGTCGAGCGGACCGAGGCCGAGGCGCTGCGGTCCGAGCCCGGAATGCGGGCGCTGGCCGACGAGGAAATGGCGCGGCTGGATGCGCTGCTGCCCGAGCTGGAGGCCAAGGTCCGGCTGGCGCTGTTGCCCTCGGACATTGCCGATGCGCGCCCGGCCATCGTGGAAATCCGTCCCGGCACCGGCGGCGAGGAGGCGGCGCTGTTTGCCGCCGATCTGCTGCGCATGTATCAGCGCCACGCCGATGCGAAGGGGTGGCGCTGCGAGATGATCTCGGAGACGCCGACCGAATTGGGGGGCCTGCGCGAGGCGGTCATGCGGGTGGTCGGCGAGGGGGTTTTCGCCCGGCTGAAGTTCGAATCCGGCGTGCACCGCGTGCAGCGGGTGCCGGTGACGGAATCGGGCGGGCGCATCCATACCTCGGCGGCGACGGTGGCGGTGCTGCCCGAGGCCAGCGAGGTCGATCTGCAGATCCCCGACAGCGATATCCGCATCGACACGATGCGGGCCTCGGGTGCGGGTGGCCAGCATGTGAACACCACCGACTCGGCGGTGCGCATCACCCATTTGCCCACCGGGATCATCGTCACCAGCGCGCAGAAGTCGCAGCACCAGAACCGGCGGCTGGCGATGGAGGTGTTGCGCGCGCGGCTTTACGATCTGGAGCGGCAGAAGCTGGCCGATGCCCGCGCGTCCGAGCGCAAGTCGCAGGTCGGATCGGGGGATCGGTCGGAACGCATCCGCACCTATAATTTCCCGCAGGGCCGGGTGACCGATCACCGGATCGGCGTGACGCTGTATTCGCTGCCGCAGGTGCTGGCGGGCGAGTTGGACGGGTTGATCGACCCCTTGGTCGCCGCCGATCAGGCGCGGCTGTTGGCCGAGATGGGCGCATGAAGGCGGCGCTGGCGCAGGCGCAGGCGGCCCTGGGCGGCGGCGGGGCGGCGCTGGCCGAGGCGCGTTTGCTGCTGGGGCATGTGCTGGGGCTGGACCGCACGACGCTGCACCGGTTGGGCGACAGGGCGCCCGATGCCGGGGAATGGGCGCGGTTCGAGGCGCTGGTGGCGCGGCGGCAGGCCAAGGAGCCGATGAGCCATCTGCTGGGGTATCGCGATTTCTGGGCGCAGCGGTTCCGGGTGACGCACGATGTGCTCGACCCGAGGCCGGAAACCGAGGCGCTGGTGGCCGAGGCGCTGACGGCGCCGTTTGCGCGGGTGCTGGATCTGGGCACCGGCTCGGGCGCGATCGTGCTCAGCCTGTTGGGCGAGCGGCCTGCCGCGACCGGGCTGGGGGTGGATCTGTCGCCGGCCGCGCTGGCGGTGGCGCGGGGCAATGCGCAGGCGCTGGGGCTGGCGGCGCGGGCAGACTTTGCGCTGTCGGACTGGTTTGCCGCCGTGCCGGGGCGCTTTGATCTGATCGTCGCGAACCCGCCCTATATCGCCGAGGCCGAGATGGCGGGCCTGTCGCCCGAGCTGCGCCACGAGCCGCGCATGGCGCTGACGCCGGGGGGCGACGGGCTGGGCGCCTATCGCACGATTGCCGCAGGTGCGTGCGACCATCTGACAGCGGGTGGGCGGCTGCTGCTGGAGATCGGGCCGACGCAGGGCGCCGCGGTGTGTGCGCTGCTGGCTGCGGCCGGGATGCAGGCGATCCGGGTGCTGCCGGACCTCGACGGGCGCGACCGGGTGGTGGCTGCACAGGCGACCTGAGGCCGGTTTTCCCAGCCGAACCTGTGTCTTTTCGCCACTTTCGCGTGAAAATCCGCAGGATTGCCGGTTTGCGCCGCTGATTCGGGCTTGTCTCGCGCCGGGCATCGTGGTTAGTCGGACCGGTGATGCAGCGGGCCGCGCCTTGCCCGCCCATGCGCGCCATACCCACCTAGACAGACCCGGATTTTGCGCGCCACTGCGGCGACGGCATCGGGTCCAACGTCCCGACAAAGGCCGGAACATTCCCGCATGAGACCTTCGAACAAACGTTCGCGCTCCAAACAGAACCGTCCGCGCACGCTGGGCAATATCGTCAACCGGGTTTTCGACAGCTCAGGGCCCGAGGGCAAGGTGCGTGGCACGCCCCAGCAGATCATCGACAAATACAACCTGCTGGCGCGCGATGCGCAATTGTCGGGGGACCGTGTCGCGGCCGAGAATTTCCTGCAACACGCCGAACATTACACGCGGATGCTGAACGAAGCGCAGGCCGAAATGGCCCGCGACGGCGAGCAGCAGCGGCGCGACGGCGGCGTCCAGCAGAACGGCCAGAACCGGCGGTTCGAACCGGGCAGCGAGGGCGAGGCCGAGGCCGAGGGCAGCGAAGGCTTTGAGCCGCGCCAGTCCGAGGGGCGGCAGTTTGATGGTCGCCAGAATGATGGGCGTCAGAATGACGGGCGTCAGAACGATGGGCGCCAGAATGATGGGCGTCAGGGCGAACCGCGCAGCGAGGCCCGCGTGGCCGAACCCCGCGCCACCGAGCCCCGCAGCCCCGAGGCGCGCCCCGGCGAGCCGCGCACCGACAGTCGGCAGGACTGGAAAGACCGGCGCAACAAGCGGTTCGACGAACGCCGCGCCCGCCGCGACCCGGCCGATCCGCGCGACGACCAGCGCCCTGCCCCGGCGGGCGAGGGCGAGTCGATGCTGGTGGAAACCCCGGAATCGCGGCCTGACTCGCGCCCCGAACCGCGGCGTGAGCCCCGGCCCGAGCCCCGCTCCGAGCCGCCGATCGAGGCGCAACTGCCCGACTTTCTGACCGCCGGCTTTGCCCCCAGCGCTCCTGTCGAGGCCGATGCGACCGAAGCCGCGCCCAAGGCCCGCCCGCGCAGCCGCCCGCGCAAGCCGCGCGTCGAAACCGAAGGTGACGCCCCCGCCGCCAGCAGCGACGCGGCGGAATGAGCGCCTGGCGCTGACCGATGCCGGGGGCCCCTTGGGGCCCCTGTTGCTTTGGCGGGTGTTGACCCGGCGCGCGCTGCGCGGTTGTGGAATTCATCCGCGCCCGGCCCTATATCTGTCGCGTTGCCCTTTCGGAGTCGCCCCGCCCCGATGTCCCTGCCGCCCGGTTTCCTTGACGAATTGCGCAGCCGCGTGTCCATCGCGCAGGTGGTCGGCCGCGCCGTCACATGGGATCTGCGCAAATCCAATCAGGGCAAGGGCGATTTCTGGGCCCCCTGCCCGTTTCACAGCGAAAAATCCGCGTCTTTTCATGTCGATGACCGCAAGGGGTTCTATTACTGCTTTGGCTGTCAGGCCAAGGGCGACGCGCTGACCTTTCTGCAGCAATCGCAGAACATGGGCTTCATGGAGGCTGTCGAGACGCTGGCGCGCGAGGTCGGGATGGCGATGCCCGAGCGCGACGCGGGCGAGCGCCAGCGCGATGACCGGCGCATGACGCTGGTCGAGGTGATGGAAAAGGCGG
This sequence comes from uncultured Paracoccaceae bacterium, assembly GCA_937907485.1. Taxonomy (GTDB): domain Bacteria; phylum Pseudomonadota; class Alphaproteobacteria; order Rhodobacterales; family Rhodobacteraceae; genus Pararhodobacter. The sequence goes on from CALESR010000273.1 coordinate 3,668, forward strand.
TGCGATTTTACCGCATGCAGTTGATGGGCGGGCAGGCAGCCGAGGCGCGGGCCTATCTGGACCGGCGCGGGCTGAGCGCGCAGCAGCGTGAACGCTGGGAAATCGGCTTTGCCCCCGACAATCGGCAGGCGCTGTTCCACCATCTGACGCAGGCCGGGGTCAGCGCCGAGGTGATCGTCGAGGCCGGATTATGCGCGCAGCCCGATGACGGCGGCCAGCCCTTTGACCGGTTTCGCGGCCGCATCCTGTTCCCGATCCGCGATGCGAGGGGGCGGGCGATTGCCTTCGGCGGGCGGTCAATGGACCCGAACGCACGGGCCAAGTATCTGAATTCGCCGGAAACCCCGCTGTTCGACAAGGGCCGCACGCTCTACAACATCGGCCCGGCCCGCACCGCGACCGGCAAGGCGCAGCCCTTGGTGGTGGCCGAGGGCTATATGGATGTCATCGCGCTGGTCGGCGCCGGGTTCGAGGGGGCGGTGGCGCCGCTGGGCACGGCGGTGACCGAGGACCAGTTGCGGCTGATGTGGCGGATGCATGACGAGCCGGTCATCGCGCTGGACGGCGATGCGGCGGGGCTGCGGGCGGGGCTGCGGCTGGCCGATCTGGCGCTGCCCTTGATCGCCGCCGGGCAATCGCTGCGCTTTGCCCTGCTGCCGGGCGGGCAAGACCCGGACGAGATCATCAAGACCAGCGGCCCGGCGGCGATGAAATCGGTGCTCGACCGCGCGGTGCCGATGGCCAAGTTGCTGTGGGACCGCGAGATTGCCGGCAAGGTGTTCGACAGCCCCGAGCGGCGCGCCGCGCTGGATCGCCGCCTGCGCGCGCTGATCGCCCGCATTCAGGACCCCAGCCTGCGCGAGCATTACGCCGAGGACTTTCGCCAGCAACGCCGCGCGCTGTTTGCCGACACCGCAGGCCCGTTCCGCCCCGGCCCGCTGAAGGGCCGCAAGGCCGCACCGCAGGCCGCGCTGCCCGGCACGCGGGGCTCGTTGCTGGCCTCGGGGGCCGAGGGCGCCGACGAGGCGCTGCGCGAGGCGCGGATTCTGGCGACGCTGTTCGCCCATCCCATGCTGCTGGGGGAATTCGACGACCGGCTGATGAGCCTCGACCCGATGCGCGACAGCCACCGCGCGCTGCAATCGGTGCTGCTGGCCGCGCTGCACGACAGCCCGCTGACCGGCTCGCTGGACGAACGCGGCGGCGCGGCGCTGCAGGCCCTGCGCGCCCTGCCCGATATCGCCGTCTCGCCGATCCTGCGGCCGCAGACCGACACCGACACCGTGCGCCGCTGTCTGGCCGAGGATTTCGACATCCTGTCGACCCGCCGCGCCAGCCGCCGCGAGATGGACGAGATCACCAGCGAATTGCAGGGCATTCCGGGCGAGCGGCTGACCTATCGTCTGGGCCAGACCGCCGCCGCGCTGGACCGGGCCGGGCGCGGCACCTTGGGCGAGTCGACCGCCGATCTGGGCGAGGACCGCGAATCACTGTCGAATCACCTGCAAACCTTGATCGATTCGCAGATCTGGGTGAAGAAAAAGCGACGTCCGCCGCCCGCCTGACGGCGTTTTCTGGCCGCGAATCACGCAATCAGTCCGCCCCCCCTGTGATTCGCCGTCGTCTGCCGTTATCTGTGACTCCAGCCGAATCACTTCGTGCCCCATTTCGACTCGCCCCCAGCCGGAGGAACCATGGTCTCCAAGGATACCGACGAAGCGAAGCCCGAAGAGCAGGACAACGAGTTCACGCTCGACATGAGCCAGGCCTCGGTCCGCCGCATGATCGCGGCAGCGCGCGAGCGCGGCTATATCACGATCGAACAGCTCAACCAGGTCATGCCGCCTGACCAGGTCTCGTCCGAGCAGATCGAAGACGTGATGTCGATGCTGTCCGAAATGGGCATCAACGTCGTCGAGGAAGAAGAGACCGACGAGGCCGACCCGGCCAATGTTCCGGAAACCGTGCCGTCGGGCTCGACCGATATCGTGGTGGCTGCGGGCTCGGGCGAGGCGCTCGACCGCACGGACGACCCGGTGCGGATGTATCTGCGCGAGATGGGCTCGGTCGAACTGCTGTCGCGCGAGGGCGAAATCGCCATCGCCAAACGCATCGAGGCCGGCCGCAACACGATGATCGCGGGCCTGTGCGAAAGCCCGCTGACCTTTCAGGCGATCATCATCTGGCGCGACGAACTGCTGACCGAAGACGTGCTGCTGCGCGAGGTCATCGACCTCGAAGCCACCTTTGGCAACTCGCTGGACGAAGACGGTGAAGGCCCGGTGCTGGACGGCGTGGATGCCGACGGCGTCGCCATCCCGCGCGCGCCGCGCCGTGCCGAACCCGAACTGGATGCCGACGGCAACCCGATCAGCTCGGGCGATGACGACGACGACGAATTCGACCAGTCCTCGATGTCGCTGGCGGCGATGGAAACCTCGCTGAAGCCACGCGTGCTGGAAACGCTGGACCAGATCGCCCGCGACTATGAGACGCTGGAGGAGATGCAGCATCAGCGGATGCAGGCGACCTTGCAGGAAAAGGCCCGTTTCTCGCCCGCCGAGGAATCGGCCTATCAGAAGCTGCGGTCGGAAATCGTGCAACTGGTGAACTCGCTGCACCTGCACAACAACCGGATCGAAGCGCTGATCGACCAGCTTTACGGCATCAACAAGAAGATCATGATCATCGACTCGGGCATGGTCAAGATTGCCGATCAGGCCCGCATCAACCGCCGCGAATTCATCGACGAGTATCGCGGCTATGAACTCGACCCGACCTGGTGCGACCGCATGGCGCGCGCCAAGGGCCGGGGCTGGCAGACGCTGTTCGAACGCTTTGGCGACAAGGTTCTGGACCTGCGCGAGGAAATGGCCGAAGTCGGGCGCTATGTCGGCGTCGACATCAGCGAATTCCGCCGCATCGTCAATCAGGTGCAAAAGGGTGAGAAAGAAGCCCGGCAGGCGAAAAAGGAAATGGTCGAGGCTAACCTGCGGCTGGTTATTTCCATCGCCAAGAAATACACCAACCGCGGCCTGCAATTCCTCGACCTGATTCAGGAAGGCAATATCGGCCTGATGAAGGCGGTCGATAAATTCGAATATCGCCGCGGTTACAAATTCAGCACCTATGCGACGTGGTGGATCCGTCAGGCAATTACGCGGTCGATCGCCGATCAGGCGCGCACCATCCGCATTCCGGTGCACATGATCGAGACGA
>CALESR010000274.1 GCA_937907485.1 uncultured Paracoccaceae bacterium
GGCCCGGGCGGCCCGGGCGCCCCCGATGTCTCGGTCCATGTCCACGACGAGACGACGCTGCGCGCGCTGGCCACCAATCCGGCGCTGGCCCTGGGCGAGGCCTACATGGACCAGCGCCTGACCATCGAGGGCGACGACCTGCACGGGCTTCTGGAACTGGTGCTGCGCAACATGGCGATGGGCAACGAGCGCGGCCCGGCCAAGCTGCAGAGCGCGCTGCGCGACCTCACCCGCAGCCTCGCCCAGCGCAACCCGGTGTCGCGCGCCAAGGCCAATGTGGCGCATCACTACGACCTGTCGGGCGCGCTCTACGAGCTGTTTCTCGACGAGGACCGCCAGTATTCCTGCGCCTATTTCAAGACGCCCGAGGACACGCTCGACCAGGCGCAGGCGCAGAAGAAGGCGCATATCGCCGCCAAGCTGCGACTCGAACCGGGGATGGAGGTGCTCGACATCGGCTGCGGCTGGGGCGGCATGGCGCTGACGCTGGCGCGCGACCACGGCGCCCGGGTGCTGGGCATCACCCTCAGCGCCGAACAACTGGCCATCGCCCGCCAGCGCGCCGAGGCCGCCGGTCTGGCCGACCGCGTCAGCTTCGAGCTGGTGGATTACCGCGCGGTGCCGGGGCAGTTCGACCGCGTGGTCTCGGTCGGCATGTTCGAACACGTCGGCGCGCCGAATTTCCTGACCTATTTTCGCAAGCTGCGCGACCTGCTGACCCCGCAGGGCGTGGCGCTGATCCACACCATCGGGCGGTTCACCCCGCCCGGATCGACGAACCCGTGGATCGCCAAATACATCTTCCCCGGCGGCTATATCCCGGCACTGTCCGAAACCGTCGCCGCGGTCGAGCGCGCCGGGCTGGTGTCAACCGATGTCGAAATCTGGCGGCTGCATTACGCCATGACCCTGCGCCACTGGCATGACCGCTTCATCGCCCGGCGCGAGCAGGCGGCGCGGCTTTATGACGAGCGCTTTGTGCGGATGTGGAAATTCTATCTGGTGGCCTCGGAACAGGTGTTCCGCCACGCCGGGCAATGCGTGTTCCAACTGCAACTGGCGCGTGACCAGACGGCGGTGCCGCTGACCCGCGACTATCTGCATGCCCCTTTCCCGTTGGACGCCGGGCAAAACCGCGCTAGGAACGAGGCGGTTTGACCAGCAGGAGACCTCCATGACCCGCGCCTTCGTATTCCCCGGCCAAGGGGCCCAGACCATCGGCATGGGCCGCGACCTCGCCGCCGCCTATCCCGCGGCCAAGGCGGTCTTTGACGAGGTGGATGCGGCGCTGGGGCAAAACCTGTCGGCGCTGATCTGGGACGGCGACATCGAGACCCTGACCCTGACCGCCAATGCCCAGCCCGCGCTGATGGCGACCTCGCTCGCCGCGCTGCGCGCGCTCGAATCCGAGGGTTTCGCCCTCACCGACGCCGCCTTTGTCGCCGGGCATTCCTTGGGCGAATACTCGGCCCTCGCCGCCGCCGGGGCGATCTCCATCGCCGACACCGCGCGCCTGCTGCGCATCCGGGGGTCGGCGATGCAATCGGCGGTGCCGGTCGGGGTGGGCGCGATGGCCGCGCTGCTGGGTCTGGATTTCGCCGCCGCCGCCGAGGTCGCTGCCGAGGCCGCGCAGGGGCAGGTCTGTCAGGCCGCCAATGACAACGACCCGGCGCAGGTGGTGGTGTCCGGCCACAAGGAGGCCGTCGAACGCGCCCTCGATCTGGCCAAGGCGCGCGGCGCCAAGCGGGCGATCCTGCTGCCGGTCTCCGCCCCCTTCCATTGCGCCCTCATGCAGCCCGCCGCCGAGGCGATGGCCGAGGCCCTCGCCGCCGTCACCGTGAACGCCCCGCGCGTGCCCTTGGTGGCGAATGTGCGCGCCGAGGCCGTCAGCGACCCCGACCAGATCCGCGCGCTGCTGGTGCAGCAGGTCACGGGATCGGTCCGCTGGCGCGAATCGGTGCAGTGGATGGCCGCGCAGGGCGTGACCGAGTTCTGGGAGATCGGCGCGGGCAAGGCGCTGTCCGGCATGGTCAAGCGCATCGCCAAGGAGGCGACGACCCGCGCCATCGGCACCCCCGCCGACATCGCCGCGCTCAAGGGCTGACGGGCCGGGGCCCCCCGCCCCTTTCCCTTTGCACGGCACTTGGCTAAACACCCCTGCAAACGCAGGGGATACGCCGATGAGCATGGAAAAGACCTTCAACGCCGCCGAGGCCGAGGCCCGCATCGCCCAACTCTGGGCCGATGCCGGGGCCTTCAAGGCAGGTGCCAACGCCAGCCGTCCCGAGTCGTTCTGCGTGATGATCCCGCCGCCCAACGTCACGGGCAGCCTGCACATGGGCCACGCCTTCAACAACACGCTGCAGGACATTCTGGTGCGCTGGCACCGGATGCGCGGCTTTGACACGCTCTGGCAGCCCGGCACCGACCACGCGGGCATCGCCACCCAGATGGTGACCGAACGCGAACTGGCCAAGGACGGCCTGCCCGGCCGCCGCGAGATGGGGCGCGAGGCCTTTACCCTGCGGGTCTGGGACCAGAAAAAGAAGTCGCGCGGCACCATCATCGGCCAGTTGCAGCGGCTGGGCGCCTCGTGCGACTGGTCGCGCGAGGCCTTCACCATGTCCGGCGCGCCCAATGCCCCGGCGGGCGAAGAGGGCAATTTCCACGATGCCGTCATCAAGGTCTTTGTCGACCTTTACAACAAGGGCATCATCTATCGCGGCCAACGCCTCGTGAACTGGGACCCGCATTTCGAAACCGCGATTTCCGACCTTGAAGTCGAGAATACCGAGGTCGCGGGCCATATGTGGCACTTCAAATACCCGCTCGCGGGCGGCGCCACCTATGAATACATCGAGCGCGACGAGGACGGCGCGATCACCCTGCGCGAGACCCGCAACTATATCGCCATCGCCACCACCCGCCCGGAAACCATGCTGGGTGACGGCGCGGTGGCGGTGCACCCCTCGGACGACCGCTATAAGCCCATCCACGGCATGCTGTGTGAAATTCCGGTCGGTCCAAAGGCGCATCGCCGCCTGATCCCGATCATCACCGACGAATACCCCGATCCGAACTTCGGCTCGGGCGCGGTGAAAATCACCGGGGCGCATGACTTCAACGACTATGCTGTCGCCCAGCGCAACGGGATTCCGCTGTATAATCTGATGGATACCAAGGCGCGGATGCGCTCGGACGGGCTGTCCTACGAGGAAAGCGCAACCATCGCCGGGGCCATCGCGCGCGGCGAGCGCCCGGCGGGTGACGTGTCGGCCGTCAATCTGGTGCCCGAGGACTTGCGCGGGCTTGACCGTCTGGACGCCCGCAAGGCCGTCATCGCCGCCATCAACGCCGAGGCGCTGGCGGTGACCAGACTGGTCCGCTCGATCGACCCGGAAACCCACGCCGAACACCTCGAACTGGTGCCTTTCGTCGAGGACAAGCCGATCATGCAGCCCTTCGGCGACCGCTCGAAGGTGGTGATCGAGCCGTTCCTGACCCATCAATGGTTCGTCGACGCCGCCAAGATCGTCGGCCCGGCGCTGGACGCGGTGCGGGACGGCACGGTGCGGATTCTGCCGGAAAGCGGCGAGAAGACCTATTACCACTGGCTGGAGAACATCGAGCCCTGGTGCATTTCCCGCCAATTGTGGTGGGGGCATCAGATTCCGGTGTGGTATGACGCCGAAGGCACCCAGTATTGCGCCGCCAACGAGGCCGAGGTGCAGAAACTGGCGCCCGGCAAGGTGCTGACCCGCGACCCCGACGTCCTCGACACCTGGTTCTCCTCCGGCCTCTGGCCCATCGGAACCCTTGGCTGGCCGGAGCCCACGCCGGAACTCGCCAGATATTTCCCCACCTCCGTCCTCATCACCGGCTCGGACATCCTGTTCTTCTGGGTCGCGCGCATGATGATGATGCAACTGGCCGTCACGGGGCAGGTGCCGTTCCATGATGTCTATCTGCATGGCCTCGTGCGCGACGCCAAGGGCAAGAAGATGTCGAAGTCGCTCGGCAACGTCATCGACCCCTTGGAAATCATTGACGAATTCGGCGCCGACGCGCTGCGCTTCACCAATGCGGCGATGGCCTCGCTGGGGGGCGTGCTGAAGCTCGATACCCAGCGCATCGCGGGCTATCGCAACTTTGGCACCAAACTGTGGAACGCCACCCGCTTTGCCGAGATGAACGGCGTGCTCGACCTGCCGCCGCAGGCGACCCCGCCGCAGGCCACCGCCACGGCCAACCGCTGGATTCTGGGCGAAACCGCCCGCGCGCGGATCGCGGTGGACGAGGCGCTGGCCAACTACCGCTTCAACGACGCCGCGCAGACCCTCTATGCCTTTGTCTGGGGCAAGGTCTGCGACTGGTATGTCGAATTCGCCAAACCGCTGTTCGACGGCGAACAGGCGGGCGAAACCCGCGCGACGATGCGCTGGGTGCTGGACCAGTGCCTTATCCTGCTGCACCCCTTCATGCCCTTCATCACCGAGGACCTCTGGCAACAGACCGGCCCACGGCAGAAGCTCTGCGTGCATGCCGATTGGCCGACCTATGGGCCCGAGATCGCCGATGCACAGGCCGACCGCGAGATGGGCTGGGTGCTGTCGCTGATCGAGGGCGTGCGCTCATCGCGCGCCCAGATGCGGGTGCCGGTGGGGCTGAAACTGCCGATGCTGGCGGTGGATCAGGACGACGCAGCGGCCGAGGCCTATGCGCGCAACGCCAGTCTGATCGAACGGCTGGCCCGCATCGACGGGCTGCACCCGGCGACCACGCTGCCCAAGGCGGCGCTGACGGTGACGGTCGAGGGCGCCACCTATGCGCTGCCGATCGACGGCGTGATCGACGTCAAGGCCGAGGCCGACCGGCTGGCCAAGGGGCTGGAAAAGCTCGACAAGGACATCGCGGGGCTCAGCGGTCGGCTGTCGAACCCGCGCTTTGTCGCCTCGGCCGCCGAAGAGGTGGTCGAGGAAGCCCGCGGCCAACTGGCCGAAAAGAGCGACGAGGCCGCGCGGCTGCGTGACGTGCTGGCCAAGCTGCGGGCGATGGCCTGAGGACAGCAGAAAGGGGGGCGCTGCCCCCCTCGCGCTGCCGCGCTCACCCCCCGGGATATTTGAGGAGCAAAGACAGGCGCGGTCGGGATGCAACCCTGACCGCGCCCTTTTCGTCGGGCCTCAAGGACTTGCCTTGCGGCGGCGCTGCCGGTCAGCCGTCGCGGCGGCTGGGGGCGGGGCGGCGGCGGGCACCGGCCTTGGGCCCCGAGGTCGCCTCGGCATAGGCCGGGTGAAAGCGGGCGCCGCGCGGCTTGGCGGCTTTGGCCGCGCCGTCACCGGCGGGTTTGCTGCCGGGCGATTTGGCCGAGACCGCCGGTTTGCCGCCGGGTTTGCTGGGGCCACGCGCGCCGGGGCGGGCGCCGCTGGGGCGCTGGCCGCGGTTTTGCGTCGCTTCGGCCTTGGCCTTGGCGCGCGCCGCGTCGGACATCGCCGCTGACCAGGGCTCGCCGCCGATCACTTCGATCGGCTGGCGGGTCAGGGCCTCGATGGCGCGCAGGTCTTCCATTTCCGCCGGCGAGCAGAAGGCCACGGCGCGGCCGTCGCGGCCCGCACGGGCGGTGCGGCCGATGCGGTGGACATAGTTTTCCGGCACGTTGGGCAGTTCATAGTTGTAGACATGCGCGACCAGCGGGATGTCGAGCCCGCGGGCCGCGACATCGGTGGCCACCAGCACCTTGGTTTCCCCAGCGCGGAAGGCCGCGAGCGTGCGCTCGCGCTGGCCCTGGCTCTTGTTGCCGTGGATCGAGCCGACGGAAAAGCCCCAGGCTTCGAGCAGTTTCGACAGTTTTTCCGAGCCATGCTTGGTGCGGCCAAAGACCAGCGCCAGTTCGTCGGGGTGGCGGCGCAGGTAGTCTTCCAGCAGCTTGGCCTTGTCGCCCTGCGTGACGAAATGCACCGCCTGTCCGATCTTGTCCGCCGCCTTGCCGGGGGGCGAGACCTGCACCTTGATCGGCCGGTCCAGATAGGTATCGGCGATTTCGCCCAGTTGTTTGGGCATCGTCGCCGAGAACAGCATCGTCTGGCGTTCCTTGGGCAGATGGCGGGCGATCTTGCGCAGGGCGTGGATAAAGCCGAGGTCGAGCATCTGGTCGGCCTCGTCGAGGACCAGCATCTGCACCATGCCCAGCGAGATCGCCTGACGTTCCAGCAGGTCGATCAGCCGCCCCGGCGTGGCGACCAGAATGTCGCAACCGCGCGCCAGCTTGTCGATCTGCCGGTTGATCGAGGCACCGCCGACCACCGTGACGATCGTCGTGGGCGAGCCTTGGGCGAGGCCCGACAGCGCCTCGGCGATCTGTTGCACCAGTTCGCGGGTCGGCGCCATGATCAGCGTGCGGGTGGTTTTCGGCGCGACGCGGGGCTGTCCCAGCATCCGGTGCAGGATCGGCAGGCCAAAGGCCAGCGTCTTGCCGGTGCCGGTCTGCGCCAGACCCATCAGGTCGCGGCCCTCCATCAGCGGGGGGATGCCGCGGGCCTGAATCGGGGTGGGGCTGTCGATCCCCGTCCGCGCGAGGGCCGCCAGCAACGCCGGGGCAAGGCCCAGCATCGAGAAATCTGTCATCGGTATCCTTTCGCGCGCCTGCCGTCAGGGCGGCGCGCATGTCCAGTGGCGCGGCGAAAGGTCATCGACGCGAGCAAGCCTGCCAGATGGCCCCTGTCGGCAGCAAAGTCAAGCGCGAAGGCCCGCCCATCCGGGGCGAAATGCCAAGAGCACGCTTGATTTGTTGGGGATTCGTGGCATCCTGTGGCCTGTGACAACAGACTTTCTGCGTCCGCCCGCCTCGATCAGGCAGCCCGCATGACCCGAAGGACTGGCTGCACGGCCCGTCGACAATCGCGTCGCGGGAAAACCGAGAGAGGATAGGATAACGGTCATGGCCACCGGCACCGTCAAATGGTTCAACGCCACCAAGGGGTTTGGTTTCATCGCCCCGGACGGGGGCGGCAAGGATGTCTTCGTCCATATTTCGGCGGTTGAGCGCGCCGGTCTGAAGGGACTGCAGGACAACCAGAAGATCAGCTTTGAAATGCAGTCGGGCCGCGACGGGCGCGCCTCGGCCGGCGATCTCAAGCTGCTCTGAACCGCGCCACCGGCGCGTCCGGCCCGCCGCCCGCTGCGGCGGGTCTTGCACTGTGCCACCCCGCGACAGAGGGCGCCATGGATCTGCTCGACCTCGAAAACCCGGTGTTTCGTGTGTATCTGGTGGCCGTGGCGCTGACCGTGCTCAAGGTGATGGGCCAAGGCTGGATGACCGTCTATCGCATGATGAAGGTCAAGGGCGGCTATGCCAGCCCTGAGGACATCCGCCCCGGCCTTTACAACCCCGCGCCTGATCCATCGCAGCTGGCCGTCAACGATTATGTCGACCGGGCCCGGCGGATGCATCGCAACGATCTCGAGAACATCCCGGCGTTCTGGGCCGTCGGGCTGGCCTTTGTCGCGGTGGCCCCGCCGATCTGGGCGGCACAGGGGGCGCTGTATGGCTTTGTCCTTGCGCGCGCGGTCCATGCCGTCGCCTATGCCACCGGCCAGAGCCACGAGGTCCGCTCGATCGGCTATTCGGTCGGCTCGATTCTGGTCATGGCGATGGCGCTCTGGGTGCTGGTCGCGCTGGTCTGACCGCCTCACCCCAGACCCAGCGCCTCGCGCACCGCCGGGGTCCAGCCCAGATGCCAGACCTCGCCCGCGCGGATCACCGGGCGCTTCATCAGCGCCGGATGCGCGGCCAGCAGCGCGGCGGGGTCCAGCGCGCGCTGCTCCTCGTCCAGCCCGCGCCATGTCGTCGAGGCGCGGTTGACCAGCGCCGGGCCGAATCGCGCCAGCAGCGCGGCGATCTCGGCCCCGGTCAGCGGCTGGGCCCGCACATCGCGGAACGTCGCGCCGGGCAGCGCCGCCAGCGCCTTGCGGCAGGTGTCACAGGTCTTGAGACCCCAAAGTTCCATTCCCTCATCCCTCGCTCATCACCGGGCGCAGCCCTCGCAGCCGAAGCGCATTGGTCAGCACGAACATCGACGACAGCGCCATCGCCCCCGCCCCCAGCATCGGCGACAGCGTGACGCCAAAGCCCGGATACAGCACCCCCGCCGCCACCGGAATCAGCGCCGCGTTATAGGCAAAGGCCCAGAACAGGTTCTGGCGGATATTCGCCAGCACCTTGCGGCTGAGGTGGATGGCGTTGACCACCCCCGCCAGATCGCCCGACATCAGCACCACTTCGGCGGCCTCCAGCGCGACATCGGTGCCGGTGCCGATGGCGATGCCGACGTCCGCAGCAGCCAGTGCCGGGGCGTCGTTGATGCCGTCACCGACAAAGGCCAGCGTGCGGCCGCCGTTCCGCAGGCTCTCCAGCGCGGCGACCTTGCCCTCGGGCAGCACCTCGGCGATCACCGTATCAATCCCCAGATCGGCGGCAATCGCCTGCGCGGCGGGGCGCGAATCGCCGGTAATCATCGCCGTGCGCAGGCCCTGCGCATGCAGCGCGGCGATGGCCGCGCGCGAGCCGGGCTTGATCTGGTCGGCGACCAGAAACAGCGCCAGAACTTGACCATCGGCGGCCAGATAGAGCGGCGTCTGCCCCTTGGCGCCCGCCTCGGCAGCCAGCGCGGGCAAAGCGCCCAGCGCCAGCCCCTCGCGCTGCATCAGCCGCTCGGCGCCGACCAGCACCGCCTGCCCGCCGACCCGCGCCGACAGCCCGAACCCGGCCAGCGCGGTGACGCCCTCGGCCGGGGCCAGCACCAGCCCGCGCGCCGCCGCCGCCCGCAGGATCGCTCCGGCGATCGGATGCTCTGACCCGGACTCGGCCGCCGCGGCCAGGGCCAAGGCCCCCGCTTCATCCGCCGCATGGATCGCCACCAGTTCGGGCCGCCCCTCGGTCAGGGTGCCGGTCTTGTCAAAGGCCACCACCTGCACGCCCTGCAACGCCTGCAAGGCATCGCCCCGGCGAAACAGCACGCCCATTTCCGCGCCGCGCCCGGTGCCAACCATGATCGAGGTCGGCGTCGCCAGCCCCATCGCGCAGGGGCAGGCGATGATCAGCACGGCCACCCCGGCCACCAGCGCCTCGGCCAGCCCCGGACCAAGCGCCAGCCAGAGGCCAAAGGTCAGCGCCGCCAGCCCCATCACCACCGGCACGAACACCCGCGTCACCCGGTCCACCAGCGCCTGAATCGGCAGCT
>CALESR010000275.1 GCA_937907485.1 uncultured Paracoccaceae bacterium
GACTGCCCGGCGCCCAGCGACCATGGGCCGGAATCGGTCGAACCGCCGTCGATGGCGATGATGTCCGGGCGCATGGCCACGCCGCGCATCAGCGCGGCGTGGTCGAACCCCAGTCCCAGAACGCCCGAGGGCACCAGAACGCGTGTGGTCATGTCAGTCCTCGTTGGCCTCAGTCTTGATTCGCCTCAGGCAAGGCCGGTTTCTTCAGGAACCCACGCAGGAACAGCGGCGCGACAAAGCCGAGGATCGCCGCCGTCCACAGCCCGATCGAGATGCCGGACTGGAACAGATAGCCCCAATCGCCATTCGACAGAACCATCGCGCGGCGCAGGTTGTCCTCCATCGCGTTACCCAGCAGGATGCCGAGGATGATCGGCACGGTGGGAATGTCCAGCTTTCGACAGACATAGCCCAGAACACCGAAGGCCACCATCATCTGCATGTCAAAGCCCGAACCCGTCAGGCTGAAGATGCCGACAAAGGCGATCATCGTCACACCGGGCAGCAGCACATAGGACGGCACCATCAGGATCTTGACGAAGATCTTGACCATGGGGACGTTCATGATGAGCAGCACGACGTTGGCGATCAAGAGCGCCGCGATCAGGCCCCAGACCACATCCGCGCGTTCGGTGAACAACAGCGGGCCGGGCGTGATGTTCAGCGTCAGCAGCAGCGCCAGCAGGACGGCGGTGGTGCCGGACCCCGGAACCCCCAGCGTCAGCATGGGGATCAGCGCGCCGCCAGCCGCGGCGTTGTTGCCGGCCTCGGGCGCGGCGACACCACGCTCGTCGCCCTTGCCAAAGGTGGATTTGTCCTTGGCCACGCCCTTTTCCAGCACATAGGCGAGGAACGACCCCAGCGAGGCCCCTGCCCCCGGCAGGATGCCCGCGATGAACCCCACGCCCGAGCCGCGCAGCATCGCGCCCGAGGTGCGTTTCAGCGCGCCCCAGGGCACCGTCACCTTGCCCAGTTTCACGCCGATGGCCGAGTTCTTGCCGTGGCTTTCGATGAAGACGAAGACCTCGGACACCGCGAAGAGCCCGACGATGGCGACGAGGAAATCGACGCCGTCCATCAGGTGCAACTCGCCAAAGGTGAAACGCTCCATCCCGGTGGTCTGGTCAAGGCCGACCATGGCGATGCCCAGACCGATCAGCGCGGCCAGCGCCGATTTGGCCTGATTGTTCGATCCCACCCCGCCCAGCGTGCAGAAGGCCAGCAGATAGAGGGCGAAATACTCGGCCGGGCCGAACTGATAGGCGACGCGCGACAGCACCGGCGCCAGCAGCATCAGGCCGATGGTGGCGAGGAACGCCCCGACGAAGGACGCGACGCCGGAAATCACCAGCGCATCGCTGGCGCGGCCCTGCTTGGCCATCGGATAGCCATCGAGCACGGTCATCATCGCCGGTTCATCGCCCGGAATGCCCAGCAGGATCGAACTGATCCGCCCGCCATACATCGCGCCGTAATAGACCGAGGTCAGCAGCACCAGCGCCGCCATCGCGTCCAGCCCCATCGAGAACGAGATGGGGATCAGCAGCGCCACGCCGTTCGACGGGCCAAGGCCCGGCAGCGCGCCGATGATCGTGCCGATGAAGCAGCCGATCACGGCCAGCATCAGGGTATAGGGTGTCACGGCAGTGGCAAAGCCCAGCGCCAGGTTCGAAAAGAGATCCATCATGTGCTCCCGCAGGGCGCGAACAGGCAGGGGGCCAGATCAGGCCCGCAGCCTCGGCCGGGTTCAGAACCAGTCGCGCGGAAAGGCGTGCAGGCCGAGGCCCAGCACCATCTTGAACAGGACAAACAGGCCAACCGACAGCCCCACGCCGGTCAGAACGGCGGGCAGCGGTTTGGGGTTGATCTGCCAGCTCAGCACACCGGCGGCGACGGCCGTCGGAATGATAAAGCCCAGCGGCCGCACGGCCGAGGCATAGCCCAGCAGCACCGCCAGAGCGATGGCCAGTTGCAGCAGCGTGGCAAGGCCGGGCCAGACGGCGTTGGCATCCGGCCGCACCACCAGAATCAGCGCGCAGATCAGCGTGAAGCCGCCGATCAGGTAGGGGAAGATGCGCGGACCCATCGGGTCGGACAGAAAGCTGGTCTGAATCTGGTAGGCGCTGAGGAGATACCCCAGCGCCACCAGTGCCATGACCAGACCAAAGATCCGGTCGGCGGACATCACTGGATGATCCCGATCGCCCGCAGGATGCCCTGGGTTTCCGCGATGTTGGCATCGACCCAGGCCTGGAAGTCGGCACCCACCAGCGTATAGGGGGCGAGGCCGTTGTCGGTCATCACCTGCTGCCACTGGGCGCTGTCAGCGACCTGACGCAGCGCGTCGGCCCAGGTGTTGAACTGCTCGTCCGAGATGTCATGCGGGACATAGAGGCCGCGCCAGTTCATCGCCACCAGATCGATGCCCTGCTCGGTCGCGGTGGGGATGTCGTAACCCGCCACACGCTCGGGCGCCAGCACGGCCAAGGCGCGCACGTCGCCCGAGCGGATGAAGCCGCCGATTTCCGAGATGTCGCCGGTCATCGCCTGGGTAAAGCCGCCGATGGTCTGGGTGATCGCGTCGGCGCCATTGTCGAGGCCGACGTAACGGATGGCACGCGCATCGGTGAAGCCGGCGCGGCTCATCAGCATCAGGACCTTGACGTGGTCATAGCCGCCCACGGCCGAACCGCCGGCGAAGGCCACGCTGGCCGGGTCGGCCTGCACGGCGGCGACCAGATCGGCGAGCGTCTGATAGGGGCTGTTGGCCGCCACGACGATCACGCCGGGGTCGCCACCGATGGTGCCAACCCAGCGGACCTGATCGGCGGTCATGCCAGCAAAGGCGTTGGCGGCAAGGCGCGTGGTGGTGGCCGACGAGGCGGCGACGATCAGGTCGGCGTCATCGGCGCGCTCGCTGACGACATGGGTATAGGCCACGCCGCCACCGGCACCGGCCATGTTGGTCACCTGCACCGGGTTCGGCACAAGGTTCAGTTCGTGCAGGATGCGGCTGACCTGACGGCAGGTAAAGTCCCAGCCGCCGCCGGGGCCGGCCGGAGCGATGCATTCGGTGGCCAGCGCCGGAGCGGTCAGCGCGACAAAAGCGCCCAGCGTCAGCGAGGGCAGAGTGAAACGGGTCATGGTAATCCTCCCAGGTTTTCGGCAAAGGCAGTCTCGCGGCCGTTGCATGCCGCGACTCCTCCCCCCTTGCGCTGGACAGGATTCGCTGAAAACCTTGCACCGACCTGTCACGCATCGGTGATTGTGTCGGAAAATGAGGCGGCATGCGGTTTCTTCTGATCGAAGACAATGCAGACCTTGCGCGCTCGATCCGCACGCGCCTCGATCTCGAGGGGCATGCGGTCGATCATGCCGTCTCGCTGGCGGATGCCGCCGACCATCTGGCGGCGGCGCATTATGACCTGATCCTGCTGGACATCACCTTGCCCGATGGCGACGGGCGGCAGTTTCTGGCGCGGCACCGGGCGGCGCAGGCCGATACGCCGGTGATCGTGCTGACCGCGCGGTCGGCGGTGTCGGACCGGGTGGACACGCTGGATCTGGGCGCCGACGATTACCTGACCAAGCCCTTCGATTTCGCCGAATTGCAGGCCCGCTGCCGCGCCGTGCTGCGCCGGCGCGGCGGGGCGGCGAGCAATCTGCAAAGTCTGGGCGACCTGACCTTTGACCCCCTTGGCGGCTGTGTCACCATTGCGGGCGAGGCGCGTGATCTGCGCAACCGCGAGCTGCGGCTGTTGGAGGCGTTGCTGTCGGCGCCGGGGCGCATCCTGTCCAAGGACCAGTTGTGCGACCGGCTGTTTTCCTATTCCGAGCCGGTCAGCGACAATGCCATCGAGGTTTATGTCGCGCGGTTGCGCAAGAAGATCGAGGGCGGCTCGGCCCGGATCGAGACGGTGCGCGGCCTTGGTTACCGGCTGACGGTGGGGTGATGGCCCCGCGCGCCCCGGCCAGCCTGCGCCGCCGTCTGCTGATCCAGCTCATCGCCTTGTCGGCGGTGCTGGCGGTGGCGCTGTATGTCGCGGTGCGGCTGGGGGCCGAGCGCGCGTCCGAGGCGACGCTGGACAGTATCCTCGGCGCCGCCACCACCGCCATCGCCGAGGAGTTGCGCAGCGTCGAGGGCGGCACCGAGCTGGACCTGTCGCCGGGCACGTTTTCGATGCTGTCGGCGGTGGGCGAGGAGCGGATCTTTCACCGGCTGGACATCAGCGGTGTCGCGGTGACCGGCTATGCCGACCTGCCGCTGCCGCCGCGGCCACCGTCAACGCTGGAGCCGGTGTTCTATGACGCGCCTTATCGCGACACCGATCTGCGGCTGGCCGCCGTGGCGCGCAGTCTGATGATCGAGAACCGTCCGGCGCCGGTCTTGGTCATCATGGGCCAGACGCGCGACGGCCAGCGGGCGATTGCGCAGTCGCTGGCCAACCGCGCCGCCGCGCTGGGGCTGGCGGTGTTTCTGGTCGCCGTGCCGCTCAGTCTGCTGGCGGCGGGCAGTCTGATGCGGCCGATCGCCAATCTGGCCGAGGCGGTGGGGCGGCGCGGGGGCCATGACCTGCGCCCGGTGCGCCACCCGGCGCCGACCGAGTTGAAGCCGCTGGTCGAGCAGCTCAACGCCTTCATCGCCCGGCTGCGGCAGACGCTGGCGCAGACCGAGACCTTCATCGCCGAGGCCGCGCATCACATCCGCACCCCCTTGGCGACGCTGAAATCCGAGGCCGAGATGGCGCTGATGCAGGCCGGGGATGAGCCGACGCGCGCCCGGCTGCGCGGCATGATCCGCGCGACCGAGGAAAGCGCGCGATCCGCCGGGCAGTTGCTGGACCACGCGACCGTGCTGTTTCGCGCCGATCAGCGCGCGCAGGAACGCGTCGATCCCGGCGCGATGGTGGCGGCGCTGGTCGAGCGGTTCGGCCCGACGGCGGATCTGAAGGACATGGAGCTGCGGCTGGACCTGCCCGCCGCGCCCTTGGAAACGCTGGGCGATGCCGTGCTGATCGAGGCAGCGATGCGCAACCTGATCGACAACGCGGTGAAATACTCGCCCGACGATTCCAGCGTGCAGATCACGCTGGCGGCCGAGGGTGGCTTTGCCCGGCTGGATGTGCGCGACCGCGGCCGGGGTCTGGGGGGCGAGACGCAGGCGACACTGGAGCGGCGCTTTCACCGCGGGGCGAATGTGGCCGGGGTGGTCGGTTCGGGTCTGGGGCTGACCATCGTGGCCGAGACCGCGGTGGCGATGGGCGGGCGCTTTGCCCTGACCGAGCGCGAAGGGGGGGGAACATGCGCCACGCTCTGGCTGCCGTTGTCTGGCTGATCGCCGCCCTGCCCGCGCTGGCGTTCGAGGTCGAGGCCGAGCGGCGATTCGGCCCCGAGGGCGCGGCGCGGCAGGTGCGGGTGCTGGCGACCACGGACATCGGCTTTTTCGCGCCGCTGGCCGAGGCCTTTCTGGCGCAACAGCCGGGCCTGTCGCTGCACTATGTGCAGGCGGCCAGCACCGAGGTTCACCGCGCCATCGACGCCGAAGGCGCCGGGTTCGATCTGGTGATCTCGACGGCGATGGATTTGCAGATGAAGCTGGCCAATGACGGTTTTGCCCGCGCGCTGCCGTCCGATCTGGTCGAAGGGTTGCCCGGTTGGGCGCATTGGCGTGATCGGCTGGTGTCGATTGCGCAGGAACCGGCGACCCTGCTGATCGCCGAGTCGGCGCTGCCCGAGGGCCAGCCGTTGCCGCGCTCGCGCCGCGACCTGATCGCCCTGTTGCGCGACCACCCTGAGGTGTTTGACCGCCGCATCGGCACCTATGACCCGCAGGTTTCCGGCGTCGGCTATCTGTTCCTGACGCAGGATGACCGGCTGTCCGATTCGATCTGGCGACTGGCCGAGGTGATGGGGCGGCTGAACGCGCGGCTTTACTGTTGTTCGGGTCTGATGATCGACGGGCTTTTGTCGGGCGAGCTGGTGATGGCCTATAACGTGCTGGGCAGCTATGCCGCCGCCAATCTGCCGCCGGAAAGCGGCGTGCGGGCGATCCTGCTGGAGGATTTCACCCTGACGCTGCAACGCACGGCGATGGTGCCGGTGAACGCGCCAGCGCCCGATCTGGGGGCCTTGCTGCTGGGGTTCATCCTGTCGCCGCAGGGGCAGGCGATCCAGATGCAGGCCAGCGCCGATGCGGTGATCCCCGCCGAGCGGTTTGCCAGCCAGCCCTGGCTCAGGCCGATCCGGCTGGACCCCGGTCTGCTGTCGTCGCTCGACGGCATGACGCGGCAGCGGTTTCTGGCGGAATGGTCGGCGGCGCTGGATCAATTGTGATCGCCCCCCCTGTAACATCCACCGTTTCAAACCATATTGCCGGGCACAAAGACCCTGACGGAGCGCGACATGCCTTATGAAAAGACCGCCGAAGCCCTCGCCCGCCTGACGCCGGAGCAGTTCCGCGTCACCCAGCAGAACGGCACCGAGCGCCCGTTCCGCAACGAGTTCGACCATCATTTCGAGCCGGGGCTTTATGTCGATGTGGTCTCGGGCGAGCCCTTGTTTGCCTCGGCGGCCAAGTTCGATTCCGGCTGCGGCTGGCCGGCCTTTGCCAAGCCGGTCGAGGTGGCGAATATTGTCGAGCACCGCGATGTCAGCCTTGGCATGGTGCGGGTCGAGGTGCGGTCAAAGCATGGCGACAGCCATCTGGGCCATGTGTTCAACGACGGGCCGCGCAGCATGGGCGGGCTGCGCTATTGCATCAACTCGGCTGCATTGCGATTCATTCCAAAGGATCGCATGTTGGACGAAGGATACGGCGACTGGCTGGATCAGGTGGAGGGATGACGATGACCGAAACGGCAATTCTGGCGGGCGGGTGTTTTTGGGGCATGCAGGATCTGATCCGCAAGATGCCCGGTGTGATCGCCACCCGCGTCGGCTATTCCGGCTGCGATGTGGCGAATGCGACCTATCGCAACCACGGCACCCATGCCGAGGCGATCGAGGTGGTGTTCGACCCGGCGCGCCTGACGTATCGGCGGCTCTTGGAGGTGTTTTTCCAGATCCACGACCCGACCACGCCGAACCGGCAGGGCAATGATCTGGGCCTCAGCTATCGCTCGGCGATCTATTACCTTGGCGAGGCGCAAAAGGCCGTGGCCGAGGACACCATCGCGGATGTGGATGCCTCGGGCCTGTGGCCGGGCAAGGTGGTGACCGAGGTGGCGCCCGCCGGGCCGTTCTGGCAGGCCGAGCCCGAGCATCAGGATTATCTGGAGCGCATTCCCAATGGCTATACCTGCCATTTCGCGCGCCCCGGTTGGGTGCTGCCGCGCCGCGCGGCGGAATAGGAACCGCGCCTAGCGCCGTGCGGCGGCGAAGGCGGCGAACCAGTCCAGCACCTCGGGGTTTTTCATCGCGTCCTTGGACGCCACCTTGCCCGGGGATTCGCCCAGCAGCAGGCGGCGCACCGGCACTTCCATCTTCTTGCCGGTCAGCGTGGTGGGGATGCCGGGCGCCTGCACGATCACATCGGGCACATGGCGGGGGCTGCGTTCGCTGCGCAGGCGTCGGGTAATCTCGGCCTTGAGCGCGTCGGTGAGGTCGCCGGTCTCCATC
Organism: uncultured Paracoccaceae bacterium; assembly: GCA_937907485.1. Lineage (GTDB taxonomy): Bacteria > Pseudomonadota > Alphaproteobacteria > Rhodobacterales > Rhodobacteraceae > Pararhodobacter. The sequence continues at coordinate 7,618 of CALESR010000275.1, forward strand.
GCGACGAACAGCGGCATGAAGAACCCGCCGCCCTCCTCGATGCAGACGATCAGACTGTCGGCGATGCCGGGGATGGCGTCCAACGTGCGATAAATCTCGGCCGAGCCGATGCGCACGCCATGCCGGTTCAGCGTGGCGTCCGAGCGGCCCAGCACATGCGCGCCGCCCTGTTCGGTGAATCGCACCCGGTCGCCGTGCCGCCAGAGGCCGGGGTAGATGTCGAAATAGCTGCCGGTGTAGCGTTTGAAATCGGTATCACCCCAGAAGAACAGCGGCATCGAGGGCATGGCCTGCCGGATCACCAATTCGCCCACCTCGCCCACCACCGGCTGCCCGACGTCGTCGAGCGCGACGGCATCGACGCCCAGCGCGGGGGCCTGAATCTCGCCCGCACGCGTAGGCAGCAGGACCGAGCCCGCCAGAATGCCGCCGCAGACCTCGGTGCCGCCCGACTGGGTGGTGATGTAGCAATCCGCCTTGACCGCCGCATGCGCCCAACCCATCACCTCGGGCGTGACGGGCGAGCCGGTGAGAAAGATCGCCTGCAGCGCCGCGAGGTCGAACTGCTGGCCGGGCTGAAGCCCCTGCGCGCGGCAGATCTGCATGAAGCCGGGCGAGACGCCGAAATTGGTGACGCGCGTCGCCTCGATCAGCCGCCAGAGGGCGCCCGCATCGGGATAGGTCGGATGGCCGTCATAAAGCGTCACCTGACCGCCCAGCAAGGGGCCGATCATCAGCGTGTTCCAGACCATCCAACCCGTTGTGGAGTAACAGAAATAGGTGCCGCCGCGCGGCAGGTCGAGATGAAAGGCGCCGGATTTCAGCAGCTCCATCGTGATGCCGTGGTGGCCATGCACGATGGGTTTGGGCAGGCCGGTGGTGCCAGAAGAGAACAGCGTCCACAGCGGGTGATCCGAGGGGACGCGGGCAAAGGCGAAACCCTCGGGCGCGGGGGTGGCCAGCAGGTCCGGCCAGGCGTGCGTCTGGCCGTGGAACACCGGCAAGGCGGCGA
>CALESR010000276.1 GCA_937907485.1 uncultured Paracoccaceae bacterium
GCCAGCGCCAGCGCAGTGTTCAGGCCGGTCTGCCCGCCCATCGTCGGCAGCAGCGCGTCGGGGCGTTCCTTTTCGATGATCTTGGCGACAACTTCCGGCGTGATCGGCTCGATATAGGTGGCATCGGCCAGTTGCGGATCGGTCATGATCGTCGCCGGGTTCGAGTTGACGAGGATCACCCGATACCCTTCTTCGCGCAGGGCCTTGCAGGCCTGGGCGCCCGAATAATCGAACTCGCAGGCCTGACCGATGACGATGGGCCCGGCGCCGATGATCATGATCGAGGTGATATCGGTTCTTTTCGGCATGGCGGCCCCCGTGCGTGCGTGATCGCACCAGCCCTGTCAGGCGGCGCGCAAATTGAGCCGGGTTATAGCCAGCCCGCGCGGGGGCGCAAGGGCCGTCAGACCCGCATCACCGCCGCATCCCGGGGCAAAAAACCGCGCCCCTTCATCTTGGCCCCAATACTCTGCGGGGGGTGAGCCCTGAATGGACAAGGGGGGCAACGACGCCCCCCTTTCCTTGACCTACAGACAGGCCTCGAACAGCGCCCGGGTGTTTTCGCGGGTCATCTCGATGGGGTTGCCACCGCAGGACGGATCCTCCAGCGCCATCTCGGTCAGCGTGTCGAGGTCCGGGTTCACCACCCCCAGCGCCGTCAGATTGGCCGGGATCGCCAAGGTCGTGCGCAGATCCATCACCGCGGCGCGGAAACCGTCGAATCCGCCGGAAATGCCCAGATAGGCGGCCGCGCGGGTCATGCGCTCCTCGATCGCCGGGCGGTTCATGTCCAGCACCATCGGCATGACCACGGCGTTCGTGGTGCCGTGATGGGTGTTATAGACCGCGCCGATGGGGTGAGACAGCGAATGGATCGCCCCCAGCCCCTTCTGGAACGCCACAGCGCCCATGGCCGCAGCGCTCATCATGTGGGCGCGAGCTTCCAGATTGCCGGGTTCAGCGTAAACCACCGGCAGGTTTTCGAACACCAGCCGCATCCCCTCCAGCGCGATGCCCTGCGACATCGGGTGATAGAAGGGGCTGCAATAGGCCTCGAGACAATGCGCGAGCGCGTCCATCCCGGTGCCGGCGGTGATGAAGCGCGGCATGCCGACCGTCAGCGCAGGGTCACACAGCGTGACCTTGGGCATCAGGCCGGGGTGGAAGATGATCTTCTTCTTGTGCGTGGCGCTGTTCGTCAGCACCCCGGCGCGGCCCACTTCGCTGCCCGTCCCGGCGGTCGTCGGCACCGCGATGACCGGCGCGATTTTGGCGGCATCGGCGCGGGTATACCAGTCGTCGATGTCCTCCAGATCCCAGACGGACAAGTCGGACCGCTGATGCGCCATCAGTGCGACCATCTTGCCCAGATCCAGCGCCGAGCCGCCGCCAAAGGCGATGACCCCATCGTGGTTGCCCGCCTTGTAGGCGGCGATACCCTCGACCATGTTGGCCTCGGTCGGGTTGGCATCGACGCCTGAGAACACCGCGCGGCCCAGGCCCGCCGCCTCCAGCACGCCCAGCGCCTGCGCCGTGATCGGCAGCGAGGCCAGCGTGCGGTCAGTCACCAGCAGCGGGCGGGTTATGCCCGCGCCCTTGCAGTGATCGGCCAGTTCCGCGATCCGCCCGACGCCGAACTTGATCGCGGTCGGATAGGACCAGTTGCGATTGGGCACGCTCATTTCGTCACCTTCTTCATGTGATAGGATTTCGGCCGGGTGACCGAATAATAGCCCAAAGCCGACAAGGCCGCGCCCCGGCCTGTGTCCTTGCAGCCGGTCCAGCACAAAGCCGGGTCCAGATAGTCGCAGCGGTTCATATAGACGGTGCCGGTTTCCAGCCGCGCGCCGATGTCGGCGGCGGCGTCGGGGTTTTGCGTCCACAGCGAACAGGTCAGGCCATAGGGCGAGTCGTTCATCAGCGCGATGGCGTCCTCGTCGCCCGACACCTTCATGATACCGACGACCGGGCCAAAGGATTCCTCCATCATCACCCGCATGGAATGGTCCACGTTGACCAGAATTTGTGGTGCGAGATAGGCGCCGCCGTCATCTTCCGGGAACAGCGCGGGGTCGATCAGCGGCTTGGCGCCGGCGGCCACGGCCTCGGCGATCTGCGCGCGCACGGTGCGGGCGAAGCGGACGTTGGCCATCGGGCCGATGGTGGTGGCGGCGTCGAAGGGGTTGCCCAGTTTCAGGGCCGACACCCATTTGACCGCCTTGGCGACGAACTCGTCATAGAGCGACTCATGCACATAGATCCGCTCGATCCCGCAGCAGCACTGGCCTGCGTTATACATCGCGCCGTCCATCAGGCTGTCCACCGCCGAGTCCAGATCAGCATCGGCCCGGACATAGCCGGGGTCCTTGCCGCCCAGTTCCAGCCCGGTGCCGGTGAACGTGCCCGCCGCAGCGCGCTCGATCGCCGCACCGCCCGCAACCGAGCCGGTGAAGTTCACGAAGCCAAAGGATTTCGCCCCGATCAGCGCCTCGGTCACCGCATGATCCAGCACAACGTTCTGGAACACATCCGCCGGAACCCCGCCCGCATGGAAGGCATCCGCCAGCCGATCGCCCACCACCAGCGTCTGCGTCGCGTGTTTCAGCACCACCGAGTTGCCCGCGATCAGCGCCGGAATGATGGTGTTGATCGACGTCAGATAGGGGTAGTTCCACGGCGCGATGACAAACACCACGCCCACGGGTTCGCGCGCCAGATAGCGGCGGAAGCGGTCGCTGTCCTCGACCACCGTGGGCGCCAGCGTCTCGGCCGCGATCTCGGCCATATAGGCGGTGCGGTCATTCACCCCGCCGAATTCGCCGCCATAGCGGGTCGGCCTGCCCATCTGCCACGCCAGTTCCTCGACTATGCGCGGCTTGTCGGCGTTCAACGCGGCGATCCCGGCCTTGACCTTGGCGATGCGCTCGTCCAGCGGCAGCGCCGCCCACAGCTTTTGCGCCGCCTTGGCGCGCGCGACTGCGGCCTGCGCCGCCTCCAGCGTCAACGCCGGACGCTCGGCATAGACCCGCCCGTCCACGGGCGAGATGCATTGGATCATCTTCGTCATCAGTCACCTCTTGCGCCCAACCGGCGCGTTTATCCGCGAGGGGCGGGGCTCAGGCCCGCTCCAACCCGCGCTTGCGTTCGAAATCGGTCACCACGCGGTCATGCTCGCTGATCTCCCAGCGCGCCGCATGGACATAGTGCTCCACCACCGCATCCCCCAGCGCCGACCGCAGCCAGCCTGAGGCATGCGCCAGATCGGCGGCTTCGCGCAGGGTGTGCGGGATCTCGCGGACATCGGCCGCGGCATAGCCATCGCCCTTCAGTTGCGGCTCCAGCGCCATCTGCTTTTCAATCCCGTCCAGCCCTGCCGCCAGCAGCGCGGCACAGGCGGTATAGGGGTTCAGATCGGCCCCGCCAATGCGGCATTCCACCCGCACGCCCTTGGTGCCCGATCCGCAGACGCGAAAGCCCGCCGTGCGGTTGTCAGGCGACCAGACGGCTTTGGTCGGGGCGAACATGCCGATACAAAAGCGCTTGTAGCTGTTGATGAAGGGCGCAAGGAAGATGGTGATCTCGCGCGCATGGGCCAGTTGCCCGGCGATGAAGTGCTTCATCAGCGCCGACATGCCCAGAGGATCGGACTTGTCCTGGAAGGCGGCGGTGCCATCCAGCCCCCACAGCGATTGGTGCACATGGGCCGAGGACCCGGCCTTGCGGTGGTCATACTTGGCCATGAAGGTCACGCTCTTGCCATGGGCATGGGCGATTTCCTTGGTGGCGGTCTTGATGATCGTGTGCTGGTCCGCCGTGGTCAGCGCATCGGCATAGCGCACGTTCACCTCAGCCTGGCCGGCGTCGGCCTCGCCCTTGGTGTTTTCCACCGGGATACCAGCGCCATAAAGGCCATTGCGCAAGGCGCGCATCAGCGGTTCTTCCTTGGCGGTCTGGAAGATGTGGTAATCCTCGTTATAGCCGCTGATCGGCGTCAGCGCCTCAGTGCCCTTGTCGCGCAGCGCATCATAGGTCTGCTCGAAGACATAGAATTCCAGTTCCGTCGCCATCATCGCGTCAAAGCCCATGGCGCGGGCGCGCGCCACCTGACGCTTCAGGATGGCGCGGGGCGAAACGGTGATTTCCTCATGCGTGTGGTGGTCCAGAAGGTCGCACAGCACCAGCGCCGCGCCCGGCATCCAGGGCGTGCGGCGCAGCGTGGACAGGTCGGGCTTCATGACATAGTCGCCGTATCCCTGCGCCCAGCTTGCCGTGGCAAAGCCCGGAACCGGGTTCATTTCCATGTCCACGGTCAAGAGGTAGTTGCAGCAATGCGTCTCCTCCCAGCCATGCGCCAGGAAATGCGCGGCGTGAAAGCGCTTGCCCATCAGCCGACCCTGCATGTCGACGGCGGCCACCACGACCGAGTCGATCTCGCCCGCCTCGAAGGCGGCGGCCAGCGTTTCCATCGTCAACAATCCAGACATTCCGTCCCTCATTGCGGCGCCCTTCGGGTCGCCCTTTCAACTTGCCCCAAATACTCACGGGGTTTCCCAAGGGGGGCGTGCCCCCCTTGGGCGAGTGGGTTTGGGGGCATGCAGCCCCCCACGCCTGCCTCACGAATAGCGATACGGCCGACCGGCGCGGTCCATCGCGGCGTTATAGTCCTTGAAGGTCTGCACCACGCGCGCCTTGACCTCGCTCTCGGCGCCGATCTCGTCCCAGAACACCCGCGCCGCCGCATCCACCGTCGCCCATTCCGCATCCGGAATCGCCGTCAGTTGCAGCTTGGTTCCTTCGGTGCGGAACCGCGCCTCACCAGCCCAGTACCAGTGCTGGCGATAATAGTGCGACTGCTCGAAGCAGGCAGTGACCAGTTGCTGCAACCGCGGCGACAGCTCGTTCCAACGGTCCATGTTCGAGAAGAAATGCCCGATCCAGGCGCCCGAGATGTTGTTGGTCAGGAAATAGCCGGTCACATCGGCCCAGCCCACGGTATAGGCCTCGGTCGCGCCGCACCACGCGACACCGTCGATCTCGCGGGTCTGCAGGGCGATCTGCACGTCTTCCCACGGCACGGTCACCGGCACGACGCCGAATTGCGCCATGAAGCGCCCGGCAGTCGGGAAGGTGAAAATGCGCTTGCCCTGCAGGTCGGCCAGCGAGTTGATCGGAGACGAGGTGATGAAGTGGCACGGATCCCACGATCCGGCCGAGATGTGCTTGACCCCGACATTGGCGTATTCCTGCGCCCAGATGTCGTTGAGGCCCCAGTTGTTGAACAGCGCGGGCACGTCCAGCGAATAGCGGCTGGCAAAGGGGAAATAGCCGCCGAACACCGTCACTTCGGTCGGCGAGGCCATGCTGTCGTCGTCCGACTGCACGCAATCGATGGTGCCACGCTGCATCGCCTGAAACAGCTCGCCCGTCGGCACCAATTGGTCGGCGTAATAGAGGTCGATCTGCATCTCGTCGCCGGCAAGGGCGTTGAACAGGTCCACCGCCGGTTTCACCACATGCTCGCCCAGCGCGGCGCCCGCATAGGTCTGCATCCGCCAGCGGATGGTGGACTGCGCCTTGACGGCCGGGGCCGCCAGCGTTGCTGCGCCGGCCAGCGCGCTCGTGGTCAGGAACTTGCGTCTTGTGGTCGTCATGTCACGTCCTCCATGGGTTGGGTCTTGGTGTCAGTGGTCGAGCAGTTGAGGCAGCCAGAGCGCGATTTGCGGAAAGATCATGATGGTGGCCAAGGCCACGACCATAACCCCGACAAAGGGCACGATCGAGCGATAGATATCGCCCATCGAGATCGACGGCGGCGCCATCGCGCGCATCAGGAACAGGTTATAGCCAAAAGGCGGGGTCAGATACGCGATCTGGCAGGTTATGGTGTAAAGCACACCATACCAGATGAGGTCGAAATCCAGCGCGCCGACAATCGGCACATAGAGCGGCGCCACGATGACCAGCATCGCCGTATCATCGAGGAACATCCCCATCAGCAGAAAGCTGACCTGCATCAGGATCAGGATCTGCCAGCGGTTCAGGCCCATGTCCTCGACGAACAGGCGCTCGACGAATTCCACCGCCCGCAGCCCGTCAAAGATCGCGCCAAAGGCCAGCGCGGCGAGGATGATCCACAGGAACATGCAACTGACCGACAGGGTTTCGCGCAGGCAGGTCTCCCAGACGGCGCGGGTCATGCGGCCCTTCCACCATGAGGCCACCACCGCCGCCAGCGCCCCGATGACCGAGGATTCGACCAGCCGCGTATAGCCCATCACAAAGGGCACCATCATGACGAAGAAGATCCCCAGGGGCAGAACCCCGGCCCACAGCAGCCGGAATTTCTCGGAACGAGGGACCAATGCGCGTTCTTCGGCGTCCATCGCCGGGCCCAGCGCCGGATTGATCCGGCACCGCAGCCAGATATAGGCAATGAACATGCCCGCCATCATCAACCCCGGCAGCAAACCGGCAAGCCAGAGGGAATCGACCGGCTGGCGCGCGATCATCGCATAGAGCACCATCACCACCGAGGGCGGGATCAGGATGCCGAGGCTGGACCCCGCCTGAATGACCCCCGTCACCATCCTCTTGTCATAGCCGCGTTTCAACAACTCGGGCAGCGCGATGGTGGCGCCGATCGCCATGCCCGCCACGGATAGCCCGTTCATTGCCGAAATCAGCACCATCAGCAGGATGGTGCCCATCGCCAGCCCGCCCGGCACCGGCCCGAACCAGACATGGAACATGCGGTAAAGGTCGTCAGCCAACCGCGATTCCGCCAGCACATAGCCCATGAAGATGAACATCGGCAGGGTAATCAGCGGAAACCAGTTCATCACCTTGAAGGCCTGCGCATAGGCGATGTCGAACCCGCCGCGGTCGCCCCACAACAGCAGCGCCGCCACCACGGCGACAAAGCCGATCACCCCGAACATCCGCTGCCCGGTCAGCATCAGCATCAACAGCGTGCTGAACATCAGCAGGGCGATCCATTCCGTGGCCATCAGATCTCCTTGCCGCGCAGGCGCGCGATGTCACGGATCAGGAATGCGGTGCATTGCAGCAGCATCATCACGATGCCCAGCAGCATCACCATCTTGACGGGCGCCATATAGGGCCGCCAGAAACCGCGGCGTCGCTCGCCGGTTTGCAGGGCGTACATCAGGCTTTCCCAGCCGCCCCAGACCAGCACCGCCAGATAGAAGATCAGCGTGCCAATGGTCAGAATATCGACCAGTGCGCGCGTGCGGTCCGACCACCGGGCATAGAGCAGGTCCATCCGCACCGCCGAACCCATCTGCAGCGCATAGGCTCCGCCGATCATGAAATAGCCCATCAGCAGGAATTGCGACATTTCGTCGGTCCACATCGGCGGACGCCCCGCTCCACGCATGGCTGCGCCGAACATCAGCACCGCCATGAGCGCCAGCAGCGAATACATCGCGACGCGGCCCAACAGCCAGTTGAACCGCTCGACCCAGCGTACATAGGCGACGAGGACGCCGGGCATCACATCCCCCCGGCGGCACGCAGCGCACGCGCCAGCACGGGCGCCAGCCGCTCTGCCATCGCCGCCTGTGCGGGGGCGTCTGCAATCAGGTCGTTGCGGATCTCCAGCATGGTATTGGCCAGCCGCATCGGCACCGCGTGCTGGCGGATCGTGTGGGTGACATCCCCGGCGGCCGAATAGGGCTCGTTCAGGCGGGTGTCGAGGCCACATCCCTCGGCGGCGGCCATCACGGCCAGCGACAGCGCGGTGTCGTCGTCATGGATGACGCCGAATTCGACGCTGCGGTTTTGGCCAAAATAGACCGGGGTAAAGGAATGCACCGCGATCAGCACCGGGCGGCGGCCCAGTGCGACCAACCGGGCAATCTCGGTGGTCAATGTGGCGTGAAAGGGCAGGCAGACCGCCTCGGTGCGCGCCAGCCGGTCGGCCGGGGTCAGCGCCACGTTTGCGGGCACCGCGTAAACCTCGGATGTCGGCGGCATTGCGGCAGGATGATCCGGCGCGCGGTTGAGGTCATAGACCAGTCGCGACAGCGGCGCCGAGACCAGCACCGCCCCCCCGGTTACTGGCGCCAGCCGCGCGGCCAACCCCCGCGCCAGACCCAGTGCGCCAATGTCATACGCCGCATGCGAGGCCCGCGTCGCCGGATCGATGCCCAGATCGCCGCCCAGCGCCAGAAGGCCCTCAGGCAACGAGTTCGAGGCATGTTCGCAGATCAGCACCAGCCCGGCGGGCGCCTCGTCGCGGCCCGGCTGCCCGTCGGCACGCCAGTTTTCGACCAGCCCTTCGAAACGCGGCAAGGGCTGGGCAGAGGGGCGCAGGGCGCTTGCCGACATCGGGGACTCCGGGCTCAGGGTGGTGCCAGCCTCATGCATCGGCCCCAAATCTGTCAAGTTCTTTTCGGGCGGAAGAAATCTGTTACAAATCGCACAAACGCAGCTAGTCTGTTTCTTGTGCAAACTCAGCGAGGGATGATGAGCGCCGCGCCTGACCCCATCTCCGCACCCCCGGATACGCCCGAATCCCGGTTGCGCGCCGCCTTGCCCGACCTGACCCGCGCCGAGCGCCAACTGGCGGCCTTCATGCTGGCCAACTACCCGGTCTCGGTGCTGGGGCCGGTGGCGGCGGTGGCACGGGGGGCTGGGGTTTCAGCGCCGACGGTGGTGCGGCTGGTGCAAAAGCTGGGGTATGCCGGCTATCCTGCCTTTCAGGCCCAGTTGCGCGAGGAGGTCGGTGAAAAGCTCGCCTCGCCGCTGGCCAAGCACGAAAAATGGCGGCTGACCTCGGCAGGAGACCATGTGCTCGACGCCTTCGCCGCCAAGGTGGTGCAGAACGTCACCGCGACGCTGGCGCAACTGGATCACGCCGGGTTCGACGCGGTGGTCGATCTGCTGGCTGATCCAGCGCGGCGGGTTTCGATGCTGGGCGGGCGGCTGACGCATCCGGTGGCCGAATATTTCGCCACCTCGCTCAGGGTCACACGCGGCGAGGTCAACCTGCTGTCGAACATGCCGAATTCATGGCCGCCCGCGCTGTTGGACATGCGAGCGGGCGATGTGCTGCTGGCCTTTGACATCCGGCGCTATGAGGCATCGGTGCTGCATATCGTCGAGATGGCGCGCGCGCAGGGGGCCGAGGTGGTGCTGATTACCGATCGCTGGGTTTCGCCCGCTGCGGCCCATGCCCAGCATATCCTGCCCTGCCACATCGAGGCCCCCGGCGCCTGGGATTCGATCGCCGCGCTGGTGATGCTGGTCGAAGCGCTGCTGGCCGGTGTGCAGAACCGCACCTGGGATGTGACGGAAGACCGGCTGAAACGGATGGAGGCGCTCTATGCCCGCGCCCATCTGTTCCGCCGGTCGCGTTGACGGGGGTGGGGATGCATCCGCTGGTGGTCCTGCTCAATCTGGCTGCGGCGGTGATGCTGCTGCTTTATGCCGTGCGCATGGTGCGCACCGGGATCGAACGCGCGCATGGAGCTGCGTTGCGTGACCGTCTGCACGGCGCGGCGCGTCACCGTCCGGGGGCGGCGGCAGGTGGTGCGGTGCTGGCGATGCTGCTGCAAAGCGCGACGGCGGTGGGCGTGCTGGTGGCAGGCTTCGCCGCCAGTGGCATGCTGCCCGCGGGGGCCGGTCTGGCGGCACTTCTGGGGGCGGATTTTGGCTCGGCGCTGGTTGTGCGTGTGCTGGCGCTCGACCTGTCAGAGCTGGTGCCCGTGCTGATCCTGACCGGCTGCGTGCTGTTCCTGAAGATCGAGAGCCGCCGGGCCAAGCAATACGGCCGCATCATCCTGGGCGTCGGCTTTGTGCTGCTGTCGCTGCGCATGATCGGTGAGGCGACCGAGCCGCTGCGCGACTCGGCCGCGCTGCCCATCGCGATGCGCTGGCTGGCAGGCGATCCGGCCAGCGCCTTTCTGGTGGCGGCGGGGCTGACCTGGGCGGTGCATTCCTCGGTGGCGATGGTGCTCTTGCTGGCGGTGCTGGCGCAGGGCGGCGCGCTGCCGATGGCCGCCGCGCTGCCGATGTTGATGGGTGCCAACGCGGGTGGCGCGCTGATCGCCGTCTGGCTGACGCGCGGGATGGAGCCCGTCGCCCGCCGCATTCCGATCGGCAACCTGATCCTGCGTGGCGCGGCGGCGCTGGCGGTCACGGCGCTGCTGGCGCTGGGCGGCTTGACGCTGCCCGATTGGCTGGGCGCAGCGCCCGGCGCGCGGCTGGTCAACGCGCATCTGCTGTTCAACGCAGTGGTCCTGCTGTTGGCACTGCCATTGATCGGACCGGCGCTGGCGCTGGCCGGGGTGCTGGTGCCTGACCGCCCGCTGCCCTTGATGGCGGGCCAGCGCCGCCGCTCCAGCCTCGACCGCGCGACGCTGGCCATGCCCAGCCTGGCGCTCGCCTCGGCCAAACAGGAGCTTTTGCTGATGGGCGCGGCGCTGGAGGAGATGCTGCGCCCCCTGCCCGAATTGTTGCAGGGTGCCACGCCCGAGGCGATTCAGGCCACCGCGCAACTGGATGACGAGGTCAACCGACGGCACTCGGACGTCAAACTCTTCCTTGCCGCGCTGACCGAGGGCGAGTTGGCCGAAGACGAGGCGCGGCAGGCGATCCAGCTGACCGGGTTGGCGATCAATCTCGAATACGCGGGCGACATCATCGCCAAGACCCTGATGCCGCTGGCGCAGAAAAAGACCGACGAGGGGCGACGGTTCTCGGCGCAGGGGCAGGGCGAGTTGGCGGTGATGCATGCGCGGGTGCTCGCCAACCTGCAATTGGCGATGAACGTGCTGATCTCGGGCGACCCCGAGGCCGCGCGCCGCCTGATGCGCGAAAAGGAGGCGATGCGCGCGCTGGAGCGGGCCAGCATGGACAGCCATCTGGCCCGGTTGCGCGCCGGTCTGGGTGAATCGCTGGCCACCAGCGCCTGGCATCTGGAGGCGGTGCGGGCTTTCAAGGAGATCAATTCACTGCTGGTGGCGGTGGCGCTGCCGATTCTGGAGGAACGCGGCGAGGTGCTGCGCAGCCGGTTGAGCGTGGGGTAACCGCGCGCCTATTGCCGAGGTCGCAAGGTGAAGATCCAAGGCAAACTGGCCGACGGGGTATGCGCCCGAGGCGCGGGGTCAGCCCAGAACGGCGACTGCGGCCCCCGCCAGCGCCAGCGCGGCGCCAAAGGGAATGCGGCCCAGCCGCCTGAGCGAGCGACCCCGGCGCCGCGCGCGCAGCAGGGCGAGCGCCAGGGCGGCCAGCGCCGCCAGCAAAACCACCAGTGGCAACGCCAGCGGCCCCAGTGCCAAACCCAGCGCGGCGATCAAGAGCACATCGCCCAGCCCCATCCCCTCGCGCCGCGTCGCCAGCCAATAGCCCGCACGGATCGCCCAGAAGGCCCCGCCACCGGCCAGCGCGCCGGTCAAGGCCCACGCCAGCCGCTCTGCCATGTCGGGCCAGCCGGTGCCGTCGCCTGCCAGCGTCAGTGCAAGCCCCAATGCGGCGCTGACCGCCAACAAGCCGTCCGGCAGCCGAAAGCGCCGCAGATCAGCCAGCGCCAGCGCCAGCAGCGACCACATCCAGACGGCCAGCAGCAAGGCCCGCGCCGGGTCGGCAGCGCTGAAGGCTGCGGCGATTCCCATGGCGGCACCGGTTACCTCGGCCTGCCAGAGCACCGATGGGATCGGCGCGCCGCAATGGGCGCAGCGCCCACGCAGCAGCGGCCATGAGACCAACGGCACCAGGTCACGCGCCCGCAGCGGCGCCTTGCACGACAGGCAGCGCGAACCGCCCCGGACCCAGCCCTCGCCGCGCAGCATCCGCTCGGCCACAAGGGCGACGAAGGACCCCGCCGCCGCTCCTGTCAGGCCCAGAAACAGCGCCAGTCCACCGCTCACGCCCCACCCCCCAAACCCGTGCGAGGTTGTGCGGCGGCGCGGCGGGCGCTAGTCTGGCGGGAAGCGGAAACCATGGGGCAGGGGGATTGCATGGCTGCCAGTGCTAGCAGAGCGTCGCGGCGCGCAAAAGGCCGGTTGCGGCGCGACGCCGGGCTGACCTTGATCGAGCTGATGGTCGTGGTGGTCATTCTGGCGCTGTTGGCCGTTGTCATCGTGCCCCGCGTCATCGACCGCCCCGATCAGGCCCGCGCGGCCCGCGCGATGGCCGATATCGCGGCGATTTCCTCGGCGCTCAATCTGTACCGGCTGGACAACAGCGCCTATCCGACCACCGAACAGGGGCTGGCCGCGCTAGTCACCCGGCCGACATCGGCCCCGGTGCCGGGCAACTGGGCCAGCGGCGGCTATCTGCAAAACCTGCCGGTTGATCCCTGGGGCCAGCCCTATCTCTATCTGACGCCCGGCGTGCATGGCGCCTTTGATCTGGTCAGTCTGGGCGCCGATGCCCGGCAGGGAGGCAGCGGGGCGGATGCCGACATCACCAATTGGCAAGGCCGCTAAAGGCTTCACGCTGATCGAGTTGCTGGTGGTGGTGACGCTGCTGGCGATCCTGTCGCTGGGCGCTGCTCTGGCGGCTGGACGGCGAGGCGACGGGGCCGCGGACCACGGCGAGCGACTGCAAACCGCCGTCGCGCAGGCGCGCGACGCGGCGCTGTTCGGGCGGCTTCGCATGGGCCTGATGCCGCAGGCGGCGGGCTGGCAACTGATGCGCCGCCGCGCGGGCGAGGGCTGGCAGGTGCTGGGCGCGCCAGTGGTTCTGCGCGGGGTCGCGCTGAATTGGGAGGTGGCGGGTGTGCCTCTGACCCTGCCCGCAGGCGCCGCGCCACCGATCGGCTTTGGCCCGGATGGGCGGGGGACGCCTTTTGCGGTGACCTTCAGCCCGGGTGGATTGCACTGCGCAGGCCAGCC
>CALESR010000277.1 GCA_937907485.1 uncultured Paracoccaceae bacterium
GGCCTGCCGCCCGGCGCGCCCTTTGTCCTGCGTGACGCGATGGTGGCGCTGTCTGGCGTCTGGGCCGTTGCGCTGTTGTTCATCGCGGTGATCGGCGCAATTTACTTTGGCGTCGCCACCCCGACCGAGGCCTCGGCTCTCGGCGCGCTGACCACGCTGCTGATCGGCGTGGTGCGGGGGCAATTGTCGGCCCGCATGATCCGGCATTGTCTGGTGGAATCGCTGCGCACCTCGGTCAGCGTGTTCACCGTGCTGATCGGCGCCGTGCTGTTTGGCTATTTCCTCGCCATCACCCGCAGCCCGCAGAAACTGACGCAATGGCTGGTCGATCTGGACCTGTCTGCGCATGGCACGCTGGTGCTGATCCTGGTCGCCTTTGTCATCGCGGGCTGCATCCTCGATACGATGGCGATGATCCTGCTCATGGTGCCAATCGTGTTTCCGGTGGTCATGCATCTGGGCTTTGACGCGGTCTGGTTCGGCATTATCATCGTCATGGTGGCCGAGTTGGGCATGATTACCCCGCCGGTGGGGATAAATGTGTTCGTCATCAACACCATTGCGCGAGATGTGTCTCTGACGACAATCTTTCGCGGCGTGCTGCCGTTCATCGCCACGGATATCCTGCGGCTGATCCTGCTGGTGGTGTTTCCGGGTCTGGTGCTGTTCCTGCCCTCGACGATGTGACGGATCAGAAATCTTCCGAGTCGATGGCCAGCAGGTCTGGAATGAGCCGGTGGATACGGCGCAGCAGCCCGGCCAGCACCGCCACTTCATCGCGGGTGAGGTCGGACAGCATCAAGGCCTCGCGCCGGTGCGCGACGGCGATGATGCGGTCGTGCATGGACCAGCCTTCAGCCGTCAGTTCCACCAGCTTGCGATGGTTGCCCGGGTCCTCCTGCCAACTGCGCACCAGCCCACGCCCCTCCATCGCCTTGAGCGCGCGCGAGGTCGCGGCCTTGTCCAGCCCGATCACCTGACAGATGCGATAGGCGGTTATGCGCGGCTCGATCGCCAGCATGGCGATGATGCGCCATTCGGTGACGCCAACATCGAATTCCTTCAGATACAGGCCTGAGGAACTGCGCGACCATTTGTTGCCAATCGCAGACAGAAGGAACGGAATGTAATTATCCAGATCGAGCACGCGGTGGCCGTCGCGGTCGATCAGGGGCAGGTTGGGGGCGGAGTCTTCGGTCTGCATGAGGCGGTTCTACAGGCACCACGGCGCAAGGCAAAGGGGCACAGTGACAGTTGACATGACAACGGATTCGGGATTGAGTGTTTTTAGTTGCCATGACAACGCTTTGGAGGCTCCATGCCCGCCCCGAATTCCTTTTCCGATCTGATGGCCACGGTCCCCAGCATCACCGACCATCTGTTTCGCAATGCCCCCAAGGCTGCGCTGACCGTGTATTCGCAGATGATGCCGGGTGAAGGCGTGCGACCGGAATTCACCACCTGGCGCGATGAACAATGGGCCTGGCGCAATACGATTGCGGTGCATGACCAGAGCTATCACATGATGTCGCTGCATGTGCGCGGCCCCGATGCGCTGGCGTTTACCCAGTATCTGTCGGTCAATTCGTTCAGGAATTTCGAGGTGGGGGCGGCCAAGCAACTCGTCTGCGCCTCGCCCGAGGGGTTCCTGATCGGCGATGCGATCCTGTATCGCATGGCCGAGGACGATTTCCTCGTGGTCGGCAACCCTGCGACGACCGACTGGGTGGAATACAACGCTCAGGCGCTGAAATATGACGTGACCACCCAGAATGACCCGATGTGGACGCTGAACAAGGCCAAGACGCGGGAGTTCTATCGCTTTCAGGTGGAAGGGCCGAAGGCGTGGGAATTGCTTGAGGAATTGAACGGCGGCCCGCTGCCCCCGATCAAATTCTTCAAATCCGCCGAGATCGGCCTTGGCCCCCATCGCGCGCGCGGGATGCGTCATTCGATGGGCGGCATGCCGGGGTTGGAAATTTCCGGGCCCTGGGCCGATTACAGGGCGGTGCGCAGCCTACTGCAAAAGGCGGGCGCGAAATACGGCCTGCGGATGGTAGGGTCCATCGCCTATTTCACCACGGTCATCGAATCCGGCTGGTGGGCGGTGCCGGTCAGCGCGGTCTATACCGGGCAGGGCACGCAGGGTTTCCGCGACTGGTGCAGCGCCCAGCATGCGGCGATGCGGATGTCGTTGGGCGGCAGTTTTTACAGCCCCGACATCTCGGATTACTATCTGACGCCCTACGATGTGAATTACGGCCATATCATCAAGTTCGACCACGAGTTCATCGGCCGCGCCGCGCTGGAGGCGATCCACGATCAGCCCCACCGCAAGAAGGTCACGCTGGTCTGGAATGCCGACGACGTGCTGGCCGTGATGGCCGCGCAGTTCGAGGATGCGGCGGACAAGCCACTGCCGATCACGCTGCCCTTGGCCGCTGCGGCGCGGATGCATTATGACCGGGTGATGGATACGGACGGCAACACCATCGGGCTGGCCACCTATCCCGGCTACACTGCGAATGAACGCGCAATGATGTCGCTGGCCTCGCTGGATGCAGCGTTTGCCGAGCCGGGGACGGAAGTGGTGCTGCTCTGGGGCGAGGATGGCGGTGGTGCGCGCTCGGGCGGCAATCTGGAGCCGCACACACAGGTGAAAATCCGCGCGACGGTGGCGCCCAGCCCGATTTCCCAGGCTGCGCAAAGCTATCGCACGCAGATCGGGATCAAGCGCGGCTCATTGCAGGACGTGTGACATGACCAAGGCCAAGGAAACGCGCGCCGCGTGGATGGCGGTGCTGGACAAAGACCACGAGGACCGTAACGCACCGGTCAACGCGGACTATTGGTCCGAAAAAGACACCTGGTCGCGCGACCGCATCCGCGCGGTGCAGGACGAGAAAATCGCCGCCGTGGCGCCCTTTCTTTTTGAGAACAGCGCCTTCTATCGGCGACGGTTTGATCGTCTGGGGGTGGCGCCGACGGACCTGCACTCGGTCGACAGCCTGATCGCCAACTGGCCGGTGGTCACGAAACAGGAAATGATGGAAGACGCCCTCGCGCATCCGCCCTTCGGCACCTACACGGCCTGTGGCTCTGAGGAATGGGCGGATCGCGGCTGGATGCATTTCTCTTCCTCGGGGTCTACCGGCGTGCCGAGAGTCTTCCGTTACACCCATTTCGACCGCCCGCTGTGGGAACAGGCCAACGCCCGCGCCCTGCATTCCGGCGGCCTGCGCAAGGGCGACACACTGCTGCCGATGGTCGGCTTTGGCCCGCATGTCTTCGCCTGGGGCGTGCAATATACCGCCGCTGCGATGCGCCTGCCGGTGATCCCCGGCGGCGGGATGGATGGCAAGGCGCGCGCCGCGATCATCGACCGGTTCAAGCCGACGACGCTGGTCTGCACGCCGTCCTATGCGCTGTATCTGGGCCGCGTGATGCAGGAGATGGGCCTCGATCCGGCCGCCAGTTCGGTCAAGTGGTTGTTGACCGGGGGCGAGCCGTTCTCGGGCGTTGCCGGCACGCTTGAACGGTTGCAGGAGCTTTGGGGCGCGATGTCGGTGGAGTTCTACGGCTGCACCGAGGCCAGCCCCCATTGCGGCGGCTATTCCTGCCCCGAATATCAGGCGGGAGACCAGAATTTCATCCATCTGATGGAGGATATTCAGGTCTGGGAAACGGTGGACCCCGATACGCTGGCACCCGCGCCGATGCGCGAAAAGGGCCTGACCGTCTGCACAAACCTCAACAGCGAATCCTCGCCGCAATTGCGGTTTCTGGTGGGGGACTACACCCGACTGGATGACAGCCCCTGCGCCTGCGGGCGCAACCACATCAAGGCGATGGGCTGCATGACCGGACGCTCGGATGATCTGGTCAATCTGCGCGGGATCAAGTTCTTCCCGGTGCAGATCGAAGAGGCCGTGCGTGCTGTCCGCGGCACAGGCGACGAATTCCAGATCCATCTCAGCACCCAAGACGACGGGATGGATGTGATGGAAGTGCGGGTCGAACACACCGCCGACGTGGCCGAGGCCGTGGCGCGCGAAATCCGCAGCCGCTGCGAAATCCGCTGCGCGGTGCAGGTGCTGGCCCCCAACACCCTGCCGAAAACCGAGATGAAGGCCAAGCGAGTCTTTGATCAGAGGCGCAAGTGATGCTGCACAATACGCTGACCCGCCGCGTCGAATGGGGTGATTGTGACCCCGCCGGCATCGTCTTTAACCCGCAGTTCTTTCGCTGGTTCGACCACGGCACGACCATGCTGTATGAGGCCGCAGGCTGGCCAAAGCAGGAGATGCTGGCGCGTTTCGGCGGCGCAGGGTGTCCGCTGGTCGATACCCGCGCCAGCTTCAAGGCGCCGTGCCGCTATGGGGATGATGTGGCGATCACCACACAAATCGTTGCGGTCAAGGCGCGCAGCTTTGACATCCGCCACAGCCTAAACAAGGGCGGCATCCTGTGTGTCGAGGGATTCGAGACCCGCGTCTGGACAGTGCAAGACCCCGAGCGCGGCCTGAAATCGGCACCGCTCCCCGACGAACTGGCCGCGCGTTTTCTGCAATAACCGCGCGCGGCGGCACTGCTCAGATCGACATCCTGACGGCAAACGTGCAGCCGCTGTCGGTCGGCACCACGCGCGCGGTGCCGCCATGGTGTTTGGCGACATCCGCAACGATGGCCAGCCCCAGCCCGCAGCCGCGCGACTGGTCGGCGTCGATGCGATAAAAGCGGTCAAAGACCCGCTCGCGCGGACTTGTGGGGATGCCGGGTCCGTCATCGATGACCTGCAGCACCACCTCATCAAGCAAAAACTCCAGCGCCACCTCCAGCGTGCCACCCGGTGAAAGGCCGTATTTCCCGGCGTTGTCCAGCAGGTTGACCACCATTTCCTCGATCAGCACGGGGTCGCAATCGACAGCGCGCGGCGTGCCGGTGACGGAGAACCCCACATCTACCCCGCGCCGCAACTGAGCCTCGGCAAATGTCAGCACCTTGCCACGCAGCAGGGCGACCAGATCGGTCCGTTGAGCCATCGCCTTCAATCCCCGGCCCTTGACCCTCTCCAGCGACAAAAGCTGTGAGGTCAGGCGGCTCGTTGCCTGCGCGGTCAGCGCCAGTCCGGCGACGCGGCTGCGCAATTCGGCCTCGTCAGGCGCGGTCAGCGCGGCCTCGGCCTGCGTCTGCATCGCGGCGACCGGGTTGCGCATCTGATGCGCCGCGTCCGAGATGAAGGCGTCGCGCTGCGCAAAGGCCTGCGACAGGCGGTCGAACAGCGAATTGGTGGTGTTGACCAACGGCTTCAGTTCGGGCGGAACCCAGCGGCGGATCGGGCGCAGGTCGTCGGGGTTGCGGATGCCGATGGCGTCGCGCAGGTCCAGCAACGGCTTCAGGCCCAACTGGATGCCGAACCAGACGATCAGCGCGGCGGTCAGCAGGATCGACCCCAGCAGTGCCAGCGATTGCATCAGCAACTCGCGTGACAGGGCCTGACGCTGCGTCAGGGTCTGCCAGACCTCGACCGTCACCCGGCCGGTGAATCGCGATTGACTGATGACCTCGTCCAGAACCACAACCCGCACTGGGCGCCCTTGCGCGATGGAATCGAAGAACACTGGCCGCCCGTTGGCGGGTTGCAACCCGGCGGGACGGTCTGGCGAGTCGGAATAGCCGGTGACAAAGCCGCCGCGCGGCCCGGTGATGCGATAAAAGACCGGATCGCCAAGCGCCGTGGTCAGGTCGGTCAGCAGGGTTTCGGTCAGCACATCACCCCCCGACAGCACCACATCGCGCGAGATGGTCAGCGCCACGACCAATAGCGTGTTGTCGTAAAGTTCGCGCGAGAGTGACTCGGCCACCTTGTAGCGCGCGAAGGATGCCGCGGCGGCCACCACCACTAACGGCAGGATCAGCAGCACGAACAGCCGCCCGCGCAGCGACCGGAATGCGGCCGGACCCCTCATGCGCCGTCCAGCATATAACCCAGCCCGCGCGCGTTGCGGATTGTCACGCCGGACCCCTCCAGCTTGCGCCGCAGGCGCGAGACCAGCAGTTCCACGGCGTTCGGCTCAACCTCGGCCCCGGCGCCATAGAGCGCATTGGCGATGCTGTCTTTGTCGATCAGCCGACCGCGGTGGTCGAGCAGCACCTCGAACAGCGCCAGTTCCCGGCGCGGCAGGTCCAACGTCAGCGCGCCTTGCGTCACCAAGCGGCGGTCGCGGTCATAGACAAGTTCGCCGATCGCCACGCGCTGCGGCGCCACCTGCGGACGCCGCCGCGACAAGGCGCGCAGGCGGGCGACCAGTTCGTCCATCGCAAAGGGTTTGACCAGATAATCGTCGGCCCCGGCATCCAGCCCCGCCACCCGCTCTGAGGTTTTGCCGCGGGCTGTCAGCAGCAGGACGGGCGTGGAGTTACTGCGTCCGCGCAGGCGGCGCACGATGTCGAGACCGGACAATCGGGGAAGGTTGATGTCGATGATCGCCACGTCGCAAACCTCGTGGCGCAGGAATTCGTCACCGTCTACGCCGTCAGCCAGATGGTCGACGGCGTGGCCCTGATCCCGGAGGGCGTTCTCGATGCCCGCGGCGAGGCTCTGGTTGTCTTCGACAAGGACGATCCGCATTTGCGCGCCTTCTGGCAGTCTGACAGTGTTTCGACAGGAACACTGCTTATGGTCCGGGTCAAGCCGCCCTCGGGAGGAGTCACGGGGACGGCGCACGATTGGGCCCGGCGGGAGCCGCACGGGTTCGGGCATTTCCTTGGGAGGATACCATGACCAACACCTACACCCTGTCTCGCCGTGCGGCGATGGGTCTGGCAGCCGGCGCCATGGCGCTGGGGCTCGCCGGTCCGGCCGCTGCCGAGGTCGATTTTTCCGGCCAGACGATCGAATGGATCATTCCGTTCTCGGCTGGTGGCGGCTCGGATGTCTGGGCGCGCTTCAACGCACCGCTCCTGTCGCGCTATCTGCCGGGCAACCCCACAGTGATCGTCGTGAACGAACCCGGTGGCGGTTCGACCCGTGGCGCCAACACCTTTGCGGCGCGCGCGCAGCCCGATGGACTGATGATCCTCGGCACTTCGGGGTCCACTCAGTTTCCCTATCTGCTGGGCGATCCGCGCGTGCAATATGAATATCAGGACTGGCGCATTGCCATGGCCTCGCCCACCGGCGGTGTGGTCTATACCACGCCGACGCTGGGTCTGACTGGACCGCAGGACATCGCCATGCTGCGTGACGTCGAGTTGATCTATGCCAGCCAAGGTGCGACCTCGCTCGATCTGGTGCCGCTTCTGGGCTTCCGTCTGATGGGCTTCAACGTTCAGCACGTCTTTGGCTTCCGTGGCCGGGGCGATGGCCGTCTGGCGTTCGAACGCGGCGAGGCGAACATCGATTACCAGACCTCGTCGGCCTATATCAGCAGCGTGGTTCCGATGGTCGAGGCCGGGCAGGCCGTGCCGCTGTTCAGCTGGGGCGTTCTGGATGCCGAAGGCAACGTGGTGCGCGATCCGACCTTCCCGGACCTGCCCTCGTTCGTCGAAGCCTATGAGACCCTGACTGGTGCCGCGCCCTCGGGCCCGGATTTCGACGCCTACATGGCCTTCTTCACCGCCGGCTTCCCGGCGCAAAAGATGGTGTTCCTGCCCGCCGGCACCCCGGATGACATCGTCGCCGTCTATCAAGCCGCGTTCGAGGCGATGAAGGCCGACCCCGAGTATGTCGCCAATGCCACGGAGATCCTGGGCACCTACGAGCAGGTCACCGGCGAACTGGCGCAGACCCTGTTCGAGTTGGGCACCACCATCGCGCCGGAACTGCGCACTCAGGTGGCGGGCATGCTGGCTGCCGACTATGGCGTGCGACTGGGCGAATGAGCCTGATCTGACCTGACGGCCTGCGGGCGGCGCTGACAGCCCCCGCAGGCTTTTTCCATCGACTATCCCCCCGCTGTGACGGCGGCAACACGGAGGATCTCCCGTGCTCGATACTCTCATGTCCTCGCTGGCTGCGCTGCTGTCGTTCCAGCATCTCTTTTACATGCTGATCGGGGTTTCGGTCGGGTTGGTGATCGGCGTGATCCCCGGTCTGGGGGGTATCGCCGGGCTGTCGCTGCTGATGCCCTTCCTCTACGGGATGGACGAAATTTCCGCGCTGGCCATGCTGATCGGGCTGGTGGCGGTGATCCCCACCTCGGACACGTTTTCCTCGGTGCTGATGGGCATTCCGGGCTCATCGGCCAGTCAGGCGACGGTTCTCGACGGGTTTCCGCTGGCCCGACAAGGGCAGGCGGCGCGGGCGCTGTCCGCAGCCTTTATCTCGTCGATGTTCGGTGGCGTGTTTGGCGCCGTGGTGCTGACCGGTTTTGTGGTGGTCGCACGGCCCTTGATCCTGTCGTTCGGATCGGCCGAGTTGTTCATGCTGGCGCTTTTCGGCCTGTCGATGGTGGCGGTTCTGGCCGGGCGCAGCCTGGCCAAGGGGTTGGCGGCCTGCGTGATCGGTCTGCTGATCGGTTCGATCGGCGGCGCCCCGGCGACCGGCGAATTCCGCATGATCTTTGGGTTTACTTATCTTTATGACGGCATCCCTTTGGTCATCATCGGCCTGGGGTTCTTTGCCATCCCGGAAATCGCCGACCTGCTGCGCAAGAACTCGGCCATCGCCAGCGGCTTTGCGCTGGGGGCCGGGTGGTTTCAGGGCTTCCGCGACTGGCGCGCGAATATCTGGCTGTCGATCCGCTGTTCCGGCGTTGGCTGCATGATCGGCGCGATTCCGGGGCTGGGCGGGTCAGTTGTGGACTGGATCGCCTATGGCCATGCGGTGCAGACCACCAAGAAGGACCCTAACTTTGGCAAGGGTGACATCCGCGGCGTGATCGCACCGGAAAGCGCCAATAACGCCATGCAGGGCGGCGCGTTGCTGCCGACCATGCTGTTCGGCATCCCCGGCTCGGGCGCGATGGCGGTGTTTCTGGGCGGCATGGTGCTGCTGGGGATCGAGCCGGGTCCCTCGATGGTGGGCGCCAACCTGAGCATCACCTATTCGGTGATCTGGTCGCTGGCGCTGGCCAATGTGTTTGGCGCGGGGATCTGCCTGCTGCTGGCGCTGCCGATTTCCAAGCTGACGCAGATCCCTTTCCAGCGGCTTGCGCCCTTCATGATTGTCCTGATCTGCTTTGCTGCGTTTCAGGCGACGCGCTCGCTGGCGGATCTGGTGGCGCTGCTGGTTCTGGGCGTGCTGGGCGTGGCGATGAAGCGGTTCGGTTGGCCACGTCCAGCGCTGCTGATCGGCTATGTACTGTCGATGCAGTCCGAGACCTATTTCTATCAGGCGCTGCAATTCAACGGCTGGAGTTTCCTTGGCCGTCCCGGTGTCATCATCATCGCCGTGATGACGCTGGCCTCGATCTGGCTGGGTCTGCGCAACCGGGTCGATGAATACGGCCATCTGGCACCGCGCGACGACAACGCGCCGGATAAACCCAGCCTACGCGCCCATCTGCCGCAGGTTGTCTTTGCGCTGCTGATTGCCGGGCTGATGGTGGTGGCCCTGACCGACGCGCTGCGCCACGATTTTCTCGGGCAGGTGTTCCCGCTGTCGGTGGCGATCATCGGGCTGGGGATGATGGCGATCCTGCTGCCGCAACTGGTCTGGGGCAAGACCGGGCACCACTCGCATTTCGATGCCGAGCTGACAGGCGAGCATGTCGGGCAGGCAGGGATCGGTTCGCTCTGGGGCGGGCTGGGCTGGATTGCCGGGCTCGTCGGGCTGACAGCGCTGATCGGTTTCTATGGCGCAGTGCTGGTGTTCTTTCCGCTGTTCCTTCTGGTGCGGGCGCGGGCCGGGTTGCTGGCGACGGTGCTGATGACGGCGGGTGCGGCCGGGTTCATCCTGCTGTTGGCGTGGTCGCTATCGCTGAACTTTCCGCGCGGGATGCTGCAGGAGGCGATGCGCCTGCCTTGGCCCTTCCGCTGAGGGGCGCGTGGATGGATCTTCTCGTCCTCGAAGGCGACGGCATCGGGCCCGAAATCACCGCTGCCACGCTGGCGGTGGTGCAGGCGGCGGCGCGGCGTTTTGCCCTGCCGCTGACCCTGACCCAGGCCCAGATCGGCTTTGCCGCGCTGGAGCGCCACGGCACCACCATTCCCGCCCCGGTGATCGCCGCCGCCAAGGCCGCGCAGGGGGTGATTCTGGGGCCAGTCTCGCACAACGCCTATCCGCCGGTGGCCGAGGGTGGGCGCAACCCCTCGGGCGTGCTGCGGCGCGAGCTTGAGCTTTACGCCAACATCCGCCCGGCGCGATCCCGACCGATGATCCCCCGCCCCTTGGCGGCCGAGGTCGATCTGGTCATCGTGCGCGAGAACCTCGAAGGATTTTACGCCGACCGCAACATGGCTTCGGGTTCGGGCGAGATCCTGATCGAACCCGATGTCGCCATTGCGATGCGCAAGATTACCGCCAGAGGCAGCGCGCGAATTGCCGAGGCCGCCTTTGCGCTGGCGACACAGCGCCCCCGCCAACGGGTGGCGACGATCCACAAGGCGAATGTGTTGCGGATTTCCGACGGGTTGTTTCTGGCCGAGGTCCGCAAGGTTGCCGCACGGTATCCGCAAGTCGCGCATGAGGAACTGCTGGTCGATTCCGCCGCCGCCCTTCTGGTGCGCGATCCGGGGCGGTTCGATGTCATTCTGGCCACCAACATGTTCGGCGACATCCTGTCGGATCTGGCCTCGGAAATCGCGGGCGGGCTAGGGCTGGCGGCCTCGCTGAACCTTGGGACGACCGCGGCGGTGGCGCAGGCGCAGCACGGATCGGCGCCCGATATAGCCGGGCAGGACCGCGCCAATCCCGCCTCGCTGATCGGGTCGGCGGCGATGCTGTTGCGCCATCTGGGCGCGGCGCAGGCGGCCGGCGCCATCGAAACGGCGATGGAAGCGGCGCTGACCCGCCCTGAAACCCGCACCGCCGATCTGGGTGGCACCCTCGGCACCGCTGCCTTCGGCGCCCACCTTGCCCACTTCATCACGGAGTCCTGACATGCCCCAGACCGCCATTCCCTTTCTCTTCCTGCGCGGCGGCACCTCGCGCGGGCCGTATTTTCGGCGCGAATCGCTGCCCGAGGACCGGGAGACGCTGGCGCAGGTGCTGATTGCCGCTGTGGGCTCGGGCCATGCGCTGAATATCGACGGCATCGGCGGCGGGGCGGCGGTGACGACCAAGGTGGCGATGCTGTCGCGCTCGTCGCTGCCCGATTGCGACGTCGATTATTTCTTCGCGCAGGTCAGCGTCATCGACCGGCTGGTGGATTACAAACCGACCTGCGGCAATATCCTGTCGGGCGTTGGCCCCGCCGCGCTCGAGATGGGGCTGGTCGCCCCGCAGGGCGACGTGACCCGCGTGCGCATCCATTCGGTGAACACCGGCGCCAAGGTCGAGGCGGTGGTGCAGACCCCTGGCGGGCTGGTGAACTATGAGGGGAGCGCCGCGATTGACGGCGTCCCGGGCACGGCGGCGCCAGTCTTCCTGAACTTCATGGATGTGGTGGGCTCGGTCTGCGGATCGCTGTTGCCGACTGGCCAATCGCGCGAGGTGATCGACGGCATCGCGGTGACCTGCATGGACGTGGCGATGCCGGTCTGCATGGCGCGCGCCAGCGATTTCGGGCTGACCGGTTATGAAACCGCCGCCGAATTGGACGCCAACCGCGAGTTTTACGCACGGATGGAGCCGATCCGCATGGAAGCCGGGCGCCGCATGGGGTTGGGCGATGTGTCGAAATCCGTCACGCCGAAATTCGCCCTGCTGGCCCCGCCGCGCGACGGCGGCACCATCACGGCACGCTATTTCATGCCGTGGAACTGCCATCCGACGATGGCGGTGACGGGAGCGCAATGCCTCGCCTCGTGTGTGCTGACGCCCGGCACCGTGGCCGAGGGGCTGTTCACCCCGCCGCAGGGCCAACCGGCGCTGGTGCTGATCGAACACCCCAGTGGCGTGATCGACGTGACGGTGGACTATGAAAACGGCCCTGCCGGTTTCACCCTGAAATCCGCTGGCCTGCTGCGCACCGCGCGGCTGCTGGCGCGCGGTGAGGTTATGGTGCCGGGTTCGGTCTGGGCGGGGGTCTAGGGCCTCTTGCCCTGCTTTGTATCCAACTGTATACGAGTGAATGCAGCGCGCGTCCCGATGGAGGATTCCATGACCGACCTTTCCGCCACCTATGACCTGGCCGTCGTCGGCGGCGGCAATGCGGCGTTGTGCGCGGCGATCACCGCCGCCGAGGCCGGGGCGCGCGTGCTGATCCTCGAGGGCGCGCCAAAGACCTATCGCGGCGGAAACTCGCGCCACACGCGCAACTTCCGCTGCATGCACCGCGCGCCGATGGACCCGCTGATCGGCAGCTATGGCGAGGACGAATACATCCACGACCTGATGCTGGTGACCAAGGGCAAGACGGACGAATCCCTCGCCCGGCTGGCGATCCGCTCGTCCGAGGAATGCTTGCCCTGGATGAAGGCACATGGCGTGCGGTTCCAGCCATCGCTGTCGGGCACGCTGTCGCTGGGGCGGACCAACGCCTTCTTTCTGGGTGGTGGCAAGGCGCTGGTGAATGCCTATTACAACACGGCTCAGGATCTGGGCGTGACGGTTCTTTATGACGCGCAGGTGCGCCATGTGCACCGCGACGGCGACCGCATCAGCCATCTGGAGGTCGACATCGCCGACCAGCCCGTGACGGTGAATGCCCGCGCCTTCGTCCTGGCCTCGGGCGGGTTTCAGGCCGATCTCGATTGGCTCGCCCGCGCCTGGGGGCCGGCTGCGCGCAACTTCCTGATCCGTGGCACGCCCTATAACCGGGGCGTCGTGCTGCGCGACATGCTGGATCAGGGCGCCGATTCTGTCGGCGATCCGACGCAATGCCACGCCGTCGCCATCGACGGCCGCGCGCCCCAATACGATGGCGGCATCGTCACAAGGCTGGATTGCGTGCCGTTCTCCATCGTGGTGAACAAGCATTGCCAGCGCTTCCATGATGAGGGCGAGGATGTTTGGCCCAAACGGTATGCCATCTGGGGCCGTCTTGTTGCGGCGCAGCCCGATCAGGTTGGCTATGCGCTGATTGACGCGAAATCGATCGACCTGTTCATGCCCTCAGTCTTTCCGCCAGTGAAATCCGACACACTGGAGGGGCTGGCCGAGCAGATGGGCCTCGATCAGCAGGCGCTGCGCGACACGGTCGATGCGTTCAACGCCGCCTGTCGCCCCGGGCGGTTCCATCCGACCGAACTGGACGGGCTGGCGACCGAAGGCCTGCCGACGCCGAAAACCAACTGGGGCCGCCCATTGGATACGCCGCCCTTCTATGGCTATCAACTGCGCCCCGGCGTGACCTTTACCTATCTGGGGCTGAGGGTGGATTCCCATGCGCAGGTCCACACCGCCGAAGGGCCGATCCGCAACCTCTGGGCGGCGGGCGAGATCATGGCGGGGTCGATCCTCGGGCAGGGCTATCTCGCCGGGTTCGGCATGACCATCGGCACCGTTTTCGGACGCATCGCAGGCAAGGAGGCCGCCGCCCATGTCGCTTGACACGCCCCTCGACGCAACCGCCGAGGCCCGCCGCCAGATCGAGATCTGCAATGCCTGTCGCTATTGCGAGGGGTTCTGTGCGGTCTTTCCGGCGATGACCCGGCAGAAATCCTTTGCCGACGGCGACCTGACGCAACTGGCGAACCTGTGCCACAATTGTCGGGGTTGTTATTACTCCTGCCAATACACAGAACCGCACGAATTCGCGCTGAATATCCCGGCGGCGCTGGCCGAGGTTCGGGTGCAGAGCTGGGAGCGCCTTTCGCGCCCGCGCGCGCTGGCGCAGGTGTTCCAGACTCAGGGCGTGGCGATAGCCGGGCTGGCGGTGGTGGCGATGGCGTGGTTCATCTGGGCGCTGGCCTGGTTGAAACCGGCGGGTGGCGCGGGGTTTTACGCCCATCTGTCGCACAACCTGCTGGTGGCGGTTTTCATGCCGGTGTTCCTGCTGCCTCTGGTGGTTATCGCTGCGTCCTTGCGCGCCTATTGGCGCGAGATCGGCGGCGGGCGCGTGCGTCTGGCGCATCTGCTGACCGCACTGGGGCAGGCCGCGCGTATGACCAACCTGTCGGGCGGGCACGGCGAGGGGTGCAACTTTGAAAACGGCGACCGTTATACCGACCGTCGCCGCGTGTTTCACCAGCTGATGATGTATGGCTTTCTGCTGTGCTTTGCTGCCACCGCCAGTGGCACGTTGATGCACTATCTGCTGGACTGGCCTGCGCCTTATGGCGTGCTGACCCCGCCAAAGCTGCTGGGCCTGCCGGGTGGGGTCATGATGGTGATCGGCGCAGCCGGGCTGGCGGCACTGAAGCTGCGCGCCGATCCGGCGCTGGGCGCTGCGCGGGTCTGGGGCGGCGAGATGGCCTTTATCCTGCTGCTGGCCGCTGTCGCGCTGACCGGCCTAGCCCTGTTTGCTGCGACCGGAACGGGGCTGGTGGGCGCACTGCTGGCGTTGCATCTGGCCAGTGTGATGGTGCTGTTTTTGCTGATGCCCTATTCAAAGATGGTGCATGGCTTCTTTCGCCTCGCCGCGCTGGTGGCCGAGGCGGGAAAGCCGAGGCCGGTGTCCGGCGGCGAGTGATCCGCTCCCTTGGCCTTTGGTGCCGCGCGTGGCAGGTTTACCCGGCAAGTCCCTGTTTCAAAGGCCGCCAATGCCTGCCCCCATCACCGATGGCCGAAAAGCCAGCATCAATGCCGCGCTCGACAGCCTTGCCAGCGGGCGGTTCGAGGCCGATCTGCGCCGGCGCGTCGCCTGGCCAACGGTGTCGCGCGGCGAGCAGCGTCCAGTCGAGATCCTCGGCTATCTGACGGACGAGATGATCCCGCTGTATCGGCGCCTGGGCTTTGACTGCACGCTGTTGCACCATGACTCTGCCCCAGGACCGTTCCTGCTGGCCCAGCGGCATGAGTCGCCGTCGCTGCCGACGGTTCTGATGTATGCGCATGGCGACGTGGTGCCGGGCATCGACGAGCTCTGGTCGCCCGGTCTGTCACCCTTTGAGATGCGTGAACGTGACGGGCACTGGTATGGGCGCGGCACGGCTGACAACAAGGGTCAGCATTCGGTGAATCTGGCGGCGCTGGAGGCCGTGCTGGCAGTGCGCGGTGCGCTGGGGTTCAACCTGACCTATCTGGTCGAGATGGGTGAAGAGGCGGGTTCGCCCGGCCTTGAAGCGATTTGCGCGCAGCATGCCGGGCAGCTGGCGGCCGATGTGCTGATCGCGTCAGATGGGCCGCGAGTCTCGCTGGGCGCGCCGACGATCTTTCTGGGGTCGCGCGGGGGGATCGACATTCACCTCGAACTGGTCGCGCGCACCGGGTTCCATCACTCGGGCAACTGGGGAGGGCTGTTGGCCAACCCCGGTGCTGAACTGGCCCATGCCCTTGCCGCGCTGATCGGTCCGACCGGCGAATGCCTCGTGCCCGAACTGACCCCCGGAACCATCCCCGCCGCCGTGCGAGCGGCACTCAGGGACGTCGTGATCGAGACCGCGCCGGGCGACCCTGCGCTTGATCCGTGGTGGGGCGCCCGCGGCCTGACGCAGGCAGAGCGGGTCTATGCCTGGTCCACGCTGGAGGTGCTGGAGATCGAGGTCGGCAATCTGCCCAACCCGCTGAATGCCATCCCGCCGGTGGCGCGCGCGCGGCTGCAACTGCGCCATCCGGTCGGCGTGGATCAGGACGCGGTGCGCCCGGTGGTGCAGCGTGCCCTCGATGCCGCAGGGCACGGTCGGGTGCGGGTGCGCATAGAGGACGAACCCGGCTTTCCCGCCAGCCGCTCGGACCTCGACGGGCCTTGGGTGCACTTTGTCGCCGCTTCGCTGGCGCGGACGGCGGGGCGTGCGCCGGTGATCCTGCCCAGTCTGGGCGGCTCATTGCCCAACGCCGTGTTCACCGACACTTTGGGCCTGCCGACGATCTGGGTGCCGCATTCCTATCCCGGCTGCCGCCAGCACGGCGCAGACGAACATTTGCCGATCGCCTTGGCGCGCGAAGGTTTGGCGCTTATGGCCGGGCTGTTTTGGGATCTGGGCGCCGGGGCGGTCCCACCGCGGCGGTGATCCTGAGCCACCGACGAAACGAGAGCGTGGCGGCGGCGGTAAATCTGCCCGACCTGACCGAAGTCGCCGCAGGCATCAGCGTTGACACCCTGCAAACAGCGGGTCCGTGTTTGTCGCCACCCGCGGCGTGCCCGGCAACATCGCGCCACTGGCGCGACTCGACGGAATGCTGACGGTTGGCACTGCGCTGCTAGGCGCGGCGAACTGGCCCGGCAATCGCGGGCACGTCCAGCCCTCGGTCAGCGAACCGATCACCATGGGCGGCTACCCCGCCACCCGGAGGATGTCGGCGGAATTGCGCGAGGCGATGCAACCGAGGTTGTGGTGAAAGGCGACAGGAAAACTCATGCCGGGAATTTGGCCCGCGTGCGGTTGGCAAAGGCAACCAGCGTCAGCATCACCGGCACCTCGACCAGCACGCCGACGACCGTAGCCAGCGCCGCGCCCGAGTTCAGTCCAAAGAGCCCGATGGCCACCGCCACCGCCAGTTCAAAGAAGTTCGATGTGCCGATCAGCGCGCAGGGGGCGGCGATGCGATGCGGCAGTTGCCACGCAAAGGCCCAAGCATAGGCCAGCGCAAAGATGCCATAGGACTGCAAGATGATCGGAACCGCGATCAGCGCGATCAACAGCGGCTGCGCCAGAATCACAGGCCCCTGAAAGCCGAAGAGCAGCACGACCGTCAGCAGCAGGCCCAGCACCGAGGCCGGCTTGATCCGCGCTGTGAACCCCTCGACCGACCGGCCCCGCGCCAGCAGTACCCGCCGCGTCACTGCCCCAGCGATCAGCGGAATGACGATATAGAGGGCCACCGACAGGATCAGCGTCTCCCACGGCACGTTGATGTCGGTGACGCCCAGCAGGAAGGCCACGATGGGCGCAAAGGCCACGACCATGATGAGGTCGTTCACGCTGACCTGCACTAGCGTATAATTCGGATCGCCCCGCGTCAGTTGCGACCACACGAACACCATCGCCGTGCAGGGCGCGGCGCCCAGCAGGATCAGCCCTGCGATGTACTCGGGCGCCTTGGCCGGGTCGATCCAGCCGGCGAACAGGTGGTTGAAGAACAGCACGCCAAGCGCGGCCATGGTGAAGGGCTTGATGAGCCAGTTTACCACCAGCGTGATGATCAGGCCCCTTGGTCGCCGCCGGACATCCTTGATCGACCCAAAATCGATGGCGATCATCATTGGCCAGACCATCGCCCAGATCAGCACGGCCACCACAAGGTTGACTGAGGCAACCTCCAACGCGGCCAGCGAGCCGAACAGGCCCGGCATCAGGCTGCCGAGAGCGAGGCCTGCGAGGATACAAAGGGCGACCCATAGGCTCAACCAGCGTTCGAACAGGCTCATGCGGTTTCCTTTTGCACCGGGATACAGCACGCGCGGGAATCCGGCATCAAGTTGGCGGTGCGCTTTCCCAACGGTGCCAGCGCGGGGCGGTTGAGGGCATAACAGACGCACGGCCTGTCGACCTCGCGCGTGATGGCCCCGGCGGTCTTGGGGGTGCGCAGATGCTCGGACTCTATCGACTGCGCCAGCGCCACACTCCGCAGCCGCGCGCGATGGGCCAACACCTTGGCAAGATCGGCAACGGGGGTGTCATCTGGCATCTGTCGTTTCCGCTTTTCTGCCCTCGTCGTTAGGCATTGAAAAAGCCCAGAGCAAGCAGTGAGTCGAACCCCAACTTGGGGATCCGCGCGCAAGGTGGGGCCGTTCAGGCCTTGACCTTGCGGACAGATGGCGATGCGGTCAG
>CALESR010000278.1 GCA_937907485.1 uncultured Paracoccaceae bacterium
CTGCATGAAGGCGTGGAAATGCACCCGGCGCTTGGCGGGCAGATCGGTCGATTCGGCGAACAAGTCCATCAGCATCGACTTGCCGCGCCCGACCCCGCCCCACAGATACAGGCCGCGCGGCAACTCGGGCTTTTTGAACAACCCGCCCAGCAGGCCCTTTTTGGGTGGGGTTTCCAGCCAGAGGCGGCGGTCCTCCATCGCGGTCAGCACGGCGCGCTGGGCGGCATCCGGGCGGATCGCCCCTGCCGCCACCCTTGCGTCATAAAGATCGGTCAAGGTCTGTCGCATGGCGACCTCCTAACGCGGCGGGCCCAGCAACGCCAGCATCCGTTGCAGCGCCGGTTTGCGCGCCTTGGCCTGCGGATGAACGGCGACATAGTCATGCCCCAGCGGCAGTGCCAGCGGCGACAGTGCCACCAGCGCACCGCGCGCCAGCATCGGCGCGGCGAGTGCGGCCTGCCCCAGCACCACGCCCTGCCCCTGCGCCGCGAGCATCAGCGCCAGATACGAGGCCCCGATGCGCTGCCCACTCCCCGGCGCAGGCGCGGCGCGCTGCGGCTGATGCGCCGCGAACCAGTCGCGCCATGCCGGATGCGAGGCAAAGCCGGCGCCCCAATCGGTATGGATCAGTGCATCATCGGGCACCTCGGGCCACAGCGCCGCCAATCCCGGCGCCGCCATCGGCTGCACCGCGTCGCGAAACAACGGCACCTGCACCAGATCGGGATAAAGGTTGGCGCCATAGCTCAGGCGCAGGTCGATGCCGTCGCGGGCAAAGGCCACCGGGTCGGCCTCGAGCCGCAGGTCAAGCAGCGGCAGCGCGGCGCCAGCATCCTGCAAACGCGGCATCAGCCACCCTTCCGCCAGCGAGGGCAGGCACGAAACCACCAACCGCCCCGGCGCCCGCCCGCCGCGCGCACGCTCGGCAATGCGGCCGAGATCGTCGAACACGCGGGCGGTGTCGGCAAAGATCGCCTGCCCGGCATCGGTCAGGCTGACGCGATTGTTGTGGCGGGTGAACAGGCGTCGGCCAAGGTGATCTTCAAGGTTGCGCACCTGCTGGCTGACGGCGGCAGGGGTGACGCCCAATTCGCGCGCCGCCGCGACATAGCCACCATGACGGGCGGCAGCCTCAAAGGCACGCAGGGCGTTCAGCGGTGGCAGGCGGGACAGCGGCGGCAAAGACATGGTTGCCTCAATTCATCTAAGTCAGAGCAACATTTTCTGCCGTTGCGGGCAAGGAAAATCCCGTCAATCCTGCACCAGACCAATCTGGAGCATCCCATGCGCGATATCCTCGACCTTGACCGCTATCCCCTGCACCGCCCCGGCAGCGCCGAATGGCAGGCGCTGGTCGACCGTTGCCGCGCCGATCTGGCGGCGGATGGCATGTTCAACCTTGAGGGCTTTGTGCGGCCTCAGGCGCTGGCCCGTGCGCTGGACGAGATCGCGCCGGTGTCCGAACGCCTCAGCTTTACCCACAAGCGGCGACACAACATCTATTTCAAACCCTCGGTCCCCGGCCTGCCCGCCGACCACCCCGCGCTTGTCGAAGTGGACACCATCAACCACACCGTCTGCGCCGACCAGATCCCGCAAAGCGTTCCGGTCTGGATCTACGAATGGGCGCCGTTTCAGGTGTTTCTGGCCGCGGCGATGGGGCTCGACGTGCTGTTCCCCATGCTTGACCCGTTGGCGCGGGTGAATGTGATGACCTATCGGCAGGGCGAGCGGCTGAACTGGCATTTCGACCGCAGCGATTTCACCACGACGATCCTGCTGCAGGCGCCGCTGGCGGGGGGCGAGTTCCTGTATCACACCGACCTGCGCAGCGACTCGGACCCCAATTATGACGGCGTCGCCCGATTGCTGCGCGGCGACGACCCCGAGATGCGCAGCCTGACCCTGAAACCCGGCACTCTGAACGTCTTCAAGGGCCGCAACACGCCGCATTGCGTAACCCCGGTTCAGGGCGCCGTGGACCGGGTCATCACGGTGTTTTCCTATTACCCGCGCCCCGGCGTGGTGTTTTCACCCGAGGAGCAACTGGGTTTCTATGGCCGTCGCGCCTGAGCCTGCCGCATCCGCCCTTGCCTGACCGGCCCTGCAAACGCTATCGGTGACAGGGTATCAGGCAAGGACACCTCGCATGGCGATTGACGACCCCCGCACGCTGGTTTCGACGGACTGGCTGGCCGCGCATCTCAATGACCCTGACCTGCGCATCCTCGAGGCCTCGTGGCACATGCCCGCGACCGGGCGCGACGCCCGCGCCGAATATGAGGCCGCGCATATCCCCGGCGCGCGGTTCTTTGACATCGACGAGATCAGCGACCAGCGGTCCTCGCTGCCGCACATGGCGGCGCCGGTCGAGAAATTCATCAGCCGGATGCGCGCGATGGGCGTCGGCGACGGGCATCAGGTGGTGGTCTATGACGCGGCTGGGCTGTTCTCGGCGGCCCGAGTCTGGTGGAATTTCCGCCTGATGGGCAAACTCGACGTCGCAGTGCTGGACGGCGGCCTGCCAAAGTGGAAGGCCGAGGGCCGCCCGCTCGAAGACATGCCGCCGATGGTGCGTGACCGTCACATCACGGTGCAGCGGCAGGCGCATTGGGTCAAGGATGTGAGCCAGGTCGCCGCGGCGTCGAAACTGGGCGACTGGCAGATCCTCGACGCCCGCAGCGCGCCGCGCTTTCGCGGCGAGGTCGAGGAGCCACGCGCCGGCCTGCGCTCGGGTCACATCCCCGGCTCGCTGAACGTGCCCTATACGACGCTGCTGAACGCCGATGGCACGGTGAAATCGCCCGACGAATTGCGCGCCGTGATGCAGGCAGCCGGGGTTGATCTGGACAAACCGGCGATCACCTCATGCGGGTCGGGCGTCACCGCGGCGATCCTGTCACTGGCGCTGGAGATCCTCGGGCATCGCAACCACTCGCTCTATGACGGGTCGTGGACGGAATGGGGCGCCTATCCGGACCTGAAGGTGGAAAAGGGCTGAGATGATCGCGCACAAGGCGGGCGAGACGGTCGATTACCGTGTCACATGGCTGGAGATGGCGCAGCGGCCCAACTGGGGCTGGCCCGCGCTGCCCTCGGGCCATGAGGCCGCGCTGCTGCGCGCCGAAAATCCGCCGTGGTGGTGGTTTCTGGCGCTCTATGACGCGGTTGGCCGCGACTATGCCTGGACCGACAAGCACAAGATGCCGCGTGATGAACTGGCCGCCTGGGTGCAACACCCTGAGGTGGCGATCTATACCCTGATGGGCAAGGGCTGGCCGCAGGGGTTCTTCATGCTCGACTGGACCGAGGCGGGCACCTGCGATCTGGCCTATTTCGGTCTGGTGCCCGAGGCGGTCGGCACGGGCCTGGGCACCTTCCTGCTGCGCACCGCCGTGCTGACCGGCTGGTCGCGCGAAGGCACGATACGCATGAGCGTGAATACCTGCACGCTGGACCACCCCCGCGCGCTGGCGCAGTATCAGCGCGTCGGTTTTGCGCCGCTGCGCACCGAGGTGCTCTCGCGCGTGCTGACGGCCGATCAGACCTTCCTGCAACCCCTTCTTTGAGGACACCGCCATGTTCGCCACCCTTCCCGCGCCGGTGACCGACGCCATCCTTGGCGTGATGACGATCTTTCGCGCCGATCCGCGCAGCGACAAGGTCGATCTGGGGTTGGGCGTCTACAAGGATCCGCAGGGGCTGACCCCGGTGATGCGGGCGGTCAAGGCCGCCGAGCAGCGGCTGGTCGATACGCAGACCACCAAGACCTATACCACACTGTCCGGCGATCCGGCGTATCGCGCCGCGATGGCCGGGCTGGTGCTGGGCGCGGCGGCCGATCCGGCGCGGCTGGCGGGCACGGCCTCGACAGGGGGCACCGGCGGGGTGCGGCTGGGGATGGACCTGATCCACGCGGCCAATCCGGCGGCGACGATTTGGATTTCCACGCCGACCTGGCCCAATCACATGGCACTGGCCAAGGCGGCGGGGTTGGCGTGGAAACCCTACCGCTATTACAACGCCGAGACCGGCGGTCTGGACCGCGCCGGGATGTGGGCCGATCTGGAGGGCGTAAAGCCCGGCGATGTGGTGCTGCTGCACGGCTGCTGCCACAACCCGACCGGCGTTGACCTGAACGCCGACGACTGGGCGCGGATGGCGGCGTTCATCACCGACCGCGGACTGATGCCCTTCATCGACATTGCCTATCAGGGATTCGGCGACGGGCTCGATGCCGATGCCGCCGGGGCGCGGATGCTGGCCGGGCGGGTCGAGCGCATGGTGATCGCCGCCTCGACCTCGAAGAACTTTGGCCTCTATCGCGAGCGCGCCGGGGTCTGCCTGGTGCAATGCCCCGAGGCGGAACGGCCGCTGGTGCAGGGCACGCTGGAGACGCTGAACCGTCAGGCGATCAGTTTCCCACCCGACCACGGCGCGCGGGTGGTGACCGAGATCCTGAGTGACGCCACCCTGCGCGCCGACTGGGACGCCGAACTGACCGCGATGCGCGAGCGGATGAACCACCTGCGCCGCACCCTGGCCACCGCGCTGCGCGACGCCTGCGGCTCGGACCGGTTCGGACATTTGGCGGATCAACGCGGGATGTTCTCGCTCTTGGGCGGGACCGATGCGCAGATCCAGCGGCTGCGCGATGAGTTCGGCGTCTATGTCGTCGGCGGCGGGCGGCTGAACATGGCCGGGTTGACCGACGAGAGCATCCCGCGCGTGGCGAAGGCCATCGCGCAAGTTCTGTGAGGGCAGGCCCCGGGGCCGGACCCGGGAGGGTTTTCCACCCTCCCGGACCCTCCCGGAGGATAGTTGAGGCACAAAGATCAGGTCAGGCGCAGGCTCAGCGGCGGCAGGTCGATGCCCCGCAGATCAGTGCTCCAGCTTTGGCCGGGGTGGGCGGGCAGCGCGCGGGTCAGGGTGCCGGTGCTGATGATCCAGCCCGCGGGCAACCGGTCGGCGCCGCGCTGGGCGACCAGATCGCGCAGCGCTGCCAGCGGGCCGGCACCGAGGATATTGGCCGAATGGCCGGTGTCGGCGGGCTGGCCGTCGCAGAGCAGCGTGACGCTGAGGTTGGCAAGCGCGGACAGGCGTGCGGGCGTGGCCGGGACAAAGTCGCCGGTCACCAGCGCGCCGTGCAGGGCGCCGGCGGCCACGGTGTCGGGCGCGCGGAACCGCCAGCCGGGAAAGGGTGAGTGCACCAGTTCGAACCCGCGCGCGAGGTCGCCGACGCAGGCCGCGAGCGCGACGTCGTCCATCGCCGGGTCGGGCGAGGCTTGCAGGCGCAAGACGATCTCGGGCTCAATCTTTGGTTCCATCAACCCGGTCAGCGACAGCGGGCCGGGGCGCCAACTGCTCCGCAGGATCGGGCCGTGGATCGGTGCGCGGACGTTGTAGTCGTCCCAGATCGTGCGGTTGGTGAAGCCGGTTTTCATCCCCACCACCTGCCCGCCGCGCAGCGCTGTCAGCGCCGCCTGAACCACATAGGCGCGGGTCAGGTCAAAGCCGGGGTCGTCGTCGGTGATCGGCGCCAGCCCTTGGCCAGTTGAAAAGGCCCTGTGCAGCGCCTCGGCGATCAGCCCATCCGCAGCGCCATGTCCAGCATTCGGCACGAGAACCCCCATTCATTGTCATACCAGCCAAAGACCCGCAGCAGCCCGCCGCCGGTGACGCGGGTTTCCGGCAACGCCATGACGATGCTCTCGGGCCGGGCGCGCAGGTCGGTCGAGACCAGGGGCTTGGCCGTCCAGCCGATCACGCCGCCTGCCGCGCGCAGCACCGCGTTGACCTCTGCGACACTGACAGGCCGCGCGGGCACCACGCACAGATCCACCGCCGAGACCGAGGCCGTCGGCACCCGCACCGCCGCACACTCGATCCGGCCGGCGAGGTCGGGCAGCACGCGGTCCAGCAGCCGCCCCGCCGAGGTGGTGGTCGGCACCATGCTGAGCGCGGCGGCACGGTTGCGGGCCGGGTCGGAACTGCGCGGCGCGTCCACCGTCGGCTGGCTGCCGGTATAGCAGTGGATCGTGGTCATCCAGCCCGCCGTCACGCCAAAGGTCTGGTCCAGCAACCGCACCAGCGGCGCCAGCGCGTTGGTGGTGCACGAGGCGTTCGAAACCACGCGCATCGTGTCCGTCAGCAGATGATCGTTAGCGCCCAGAACCAGAGTCGCATCCGCGGCCTCGGACGGGCCCGAGATCAGCACCCGCCGTGCCCCGGCGCGCAGACCGGCCTCGGCCAGCGAGCGGCTGTCGGCGCGGCCGGTGCATTCGAGCACCAGATCGACGCCGCGCAGGTCCAGCGCGGCAAGATCAGCGTGGAGGGTCAGCGACAAGCGGTGGCCGGCGACGACCAGCACGCCCGGCTCCACGTCCACGCCACCCGCCAAGGGGCCGAAAACGCTGTCGAATTCCAGCAGATAGGCGCAGGTCTCGGCTTCGGCGATGTCGTTGATCGCGACGATCTCCAGCCCCGGCCAACCGCCCTGCAACCAGGCGCGCAGCACGGTGCGGCCGATCCTGCCAAAGCCGTTGATCATGACACGCATCAGGGGGCCTCGTTCTGGCGGTTGTGGCCTCATGGCTAGGCCAGGTGCGGGGAAACCACAAGCGGGGCAGAGGCTCGGACAATTCCGAGTGATACTATCGGAATTGACAAGGCAAAGTATTTTTGTCAGAATTT
Source organism: uncultured Paracoccaceae bacterium (assembly GCA_937907485.1). Taxonomy (GTDB): domain Bacteria; phylum Pseudomonadota; class Alphaproteobacteria; order Rhodobacterales; family Rhodobacteraceae; genus Pararhodobacter. Next base: position 6,694 of record CALESR010000278.1, read on the forward strand.
AGGCATCGAACACGGAGAAGCCCATGTCCCTCTATTCCCAACCCGATTTCACTCGCGCCCAGCCGGTGCCTGCCCGCACACAACCGCCCGTGCATTCGGCACGCACGCTGACCCAGGGCGGCACACAAGCACAGATCGAACTCGACGGCATGATTTATGACCTGCGCATCACCCGCGCGGGCAAGCTGATCCTGACGAAGTGAGCGGCCTGCAAGGTCCCAAAACGCGCCAGGGGCCTCGCCGACATGGCTCAAGGGCTTTTCAACGCGTGAACCCAGACCTCGGCCTCGGGATAATGCGGGGCCCTCGTTCCGTCCGTGACGGCACCGAGCCTCGTTGCCACAGCCTGTGAGCGTGTATTCTTGCGGTCTATGTAGCTATAGAGCCGATCCACCCCCAGACCCTCGTAGGCCCAGGTCCTGACCGCCAGCGCTGCTTCGGTGGCAAAGCCCTTCCCCTCGGCCCCTTCGAACAGGTGCCACGCCAGTTCCATTTCCGGCCAGTTGGAATGCTTGATCAGGCCCACGCGACCGACAGGAAGCCCCGTCTGCTGCTCAACGACCGTGAAAAAGCCAAAGCCGTGCCAATGCCAATGGCCGATGCCGATCAGAAACCCGAACCAGGCCTGTTCCGCAGTGACGGTTTCTCCCAGTGCTTGCATCGACGGGGCGCTGGTCTTGAAACGGGTGAAGGCCGGCAAATCACCCCGCTCGGGTCCCCGCAAGAGCAACCGCTGGGTCGTCAACATGGGCGCGTTCGAGAGGTTTTGCATCGGAGGCCTTTTCGTTCTTAGCCGAGGGTTCCAACGACGCTCCGTATGGCAAACGGCGCGCACAGCTCAAATCAATCGCCGCATCGTCTTTCCCTTTGAGCGGGGCCGATGCCTGCACCCCCCCTCACACCCCGACCAGTCGCAGACCCAGCCGAGCGACCAGCACAGCCAGAACGATGCGCACCAGATGGTGCAGCGAGACAAACACCGCGCTCAGATGCAGCGACAGGGCGACCAGCGACATCTCGCTGACACCCCCCGGCGCAAAGGCCAGGATCACCGCGGCAACCGGCTCGCCCACCGGCCCGGCAAGGGCCAGCGCGACGCCCAGCGCCAACGCCAGCATCACAGCGACATTGAGCGCGGCAAGGCGCAAGGCCAGCCCGGCCTGCCCCTTGGCGAACCCGGCCAGCCGCACACCCAGCGAGGTGCCCATCACCGCCTGCGTCAACAGGATCGCCCAGCCGGGGGGCACGGCAGCGGTCAGCCCCGTCGCATGGGCGACGGCACTGAACAGCAGCGGCCCCGACAACACCGCGGCCGGAAACCGCAGGTGATGCGCGACGAACCAGCCACTGGCACCCAGCGCAAACAGCAACGCGGCGTCCTGCAGGGTCAGGGGGGCGGCACCCGAGGACAGGCTCAGCCCGGCGGCACTGCCGACGGCGTGCCCTTCGAACAGCGAAAACCCGATGGGAATCAGCACGATGCACAGGATCAGCCGCAGAAACTGCAGCATGATGAGCATCGGCATGTCAGCGCCGGATTTCTCGCCCATCTCCAGCGACTCGATGAAACCGCCGGGCATCGCGGCGAAATAGGCGGTGGCGGCGGACAGCCCGCCGAACCGCCGGAACATCTGATAGCCGAGGACCTGCACTAGCGGCACAAAGACCGCCAGCGCCGCCATCGTCACCCACCAGTGCCGGGCCTGCGCGAAAAAATCCTGATGAAACCCGGCGGCAATCGCCACGCCGACCACCGGAACAAAGACAAAGCGCCACTTTTGCGGCACCGCCAGCGCCTTCCCCCAGGGCCGCAGCCCCAGCCGCGATGCTGCCGCGATGCCCAGCATCGGCCCCAGCAACATGCCCAGCGGCAGGCCGGCCACCATCGCCAACAGCCCGAACACCGCGCCCAACGCATACGTCACGCCGATCACCGGCAGCGGGATGCCAGTTGTCAGTCGGTGCAGCGCACTCACATCTGACCGCCGGCGATCTCGATGGTCTGGCCGTTCACGCTGTCCGACCCCGGACCGCACAGCCAGTTCGCCGCCGCTGCCACCTCGTCGGCGGTAATGAGCCGCTTGTGCCGGTTGGTTTTCACCATCATCTGCCGGGCCTGCTCGGTGTCGATCCCGGCGCGCGCGGCGATGGACTTCGTGTTACGCGCCACGATGTCGGTGTCCACATAGCCGGGGCACAGCGCGTTGAAGGTCAGGCCCATGCCCATGTATTCCTCGCTGAGGCCGCGCATCAGCCCGATCATCCCGTGTTTCGAGGCGGTATAGGCCGGTGCGCCCTTCAGCCCCTTCAACCCGGCGATGGACGCGACAAACAGGGTGCGCCCCCAGCCCGCCGCCAGCATCCCCGGCAGGCATTCGCGCACCGTGAGGTAAGCGCCGTCCAGATTGATCGCCATCATGGTGCGCCAGAAGGTCAGGTCCATCTTGGCCATCGACTTGCCCTCGGCGATGCCCGCATTGGGCACGCAGATCGTCACCGGCCCACGCGAGGCAATCGCGGCGGCCGTGCCCTGCACGACGCTGGCCTCATCCGCCACATCCATCACCTGCGCAAACAGGCCGGGGTTGGCGGCAGCGGCCTGCTCCAGCACATCCGCCCGGCGCCCGGTGATGGTGACCATCGCCCCCTGCGCCGCCAGCATCTGCGCGATGGCCAGACCGATGCCCGTGCCTCCGCCGGTGACCAGCGCGTGACGTCCCTGATGATGCATGATGTCCTCCCCCTGTTTCGGGGCAGGCTAACCGCGCCCATCGGCAATGAAAAGCCTCACGCGCCTTCGATCATCGCAACGCGGGTGGCGTGGCGGCCGCCCTCGAACTGCGCGTCGAGGAAGGCATCGACGATCGCCAGCGCCAGCCCCTCGCCGACCACCCGCGCGCCGATGGACAGCATGTTGGCGTCGTTGTGCTGGCGGATCATGCTGGCGGAATAGGGCTCGGCGCAGACGCCGCAGCGGATGCCGGGCACCTTGTTGGCGGCCATCATGATCCCCTGCCCGGTGCCGCACAGGATGATCCCCAGCGCGCAATCGCCCGAGGCCACCAGCCGCGCCGCCGCTTGACCGTGAACCGGGTAATGCGTGCTTTCGGGCGTGGTCGGGCCGATATCCACCGGCTGAAACCCGCGCGCCGTCAGATGCGCGGCGATGGTCTGGCGCAGCGCGATGGCAGCATGGTCGCTGGAGAGGGCAATGCGAAGGGCAGTCATGTCGGGGCCTCGGCGTTGGGGTTTGCCGCCCTTTAGGCAGGTCACGCAGGCGCCGTCAATTCCGCCGCTTGACCTTGGCGCGGTGCGGGGCCTTGATGGCGTGAAACGGGAGGATTTCATGCGCGCAGCGGTGTTGACGGCGTTCCGGGGTGATCTGGACATTCAGACGGTGCCGGACCCGGTCTGCGAGGCGGACGGCGTGGTGCTGCGGGTGCTGGCCTGCGGTGTCTGCCGGTCGGATTGGCACGGCTGGGTGGGCGAGCATCCCCGCGTCAAGCTGGGCCAGATCCTCGGCCACGAATACTGCGGCGAGGTGGTCGAGGCCGGGCCGAACGCCCGCTGGGTCGTCGGTGACCGGTTGATCGCGCCGTTCATTCTGGCCTGCGGCACCTGCCCCGCCTGTCAGTCGGGCAATACCACCACCTGCGACAACCAGCGCATCCCCGGCTTTGGCGAGCCGGGGGCATACGCCGACTATGTCTCGGTTCCGCGCGGCCACAATCTGGTGCGGCTGCCCGAGGGGCTGTCGCCGGTCCACGCGGCGGGCCTCGGCTGCCGCGTCACCACCGCCTGGCACGCGCTGACCGGGCGGGCGGCGGTGCAGGGCGGCGAGTGGCTGGCGGTGCATGGCACGGGCGGGATCGGACTGGCCTGTCTGATCCTCGGGCGGGCCTTGGGGGCGCGGGTGATCGTCGTCGATGTGGTGCCGGAAAAACTGGAGCACGCGCGCGGGCTGGGCGCCGAGGCGGCGCTGGATGCCCGCGAGGGCGACGTGGCGGCGCGGATCCGCGAGATCACCGGCGGCGGCGCGCATGTCTCGGTCGAGGCGCTGGGAATCGAGGCGACGACGCTGGCCTCGCTGGACTGCCTGCGTCCGCTGGGGCGGCATGTGCAGGTCGGGCTGCCGCTGGGGCACCACGCGACGATGCGGGTCAACATGAATCAGGTCTACATGCGGCAGCTGGCGCTGTTTGGCACGCGGGGGATGCCGACGTGGAAATACCCGTCCTTGCTGGGGCTGGTCGAGAGCGGGCGGGTCGATGTCTCGCCGATGATCGCCCGGGTGGTGCGGCTGGAGCAGGCCTCGGACGAGCTGCGGGTCTTCGACGCGCCCGCCCCTCCCGGGGTGGCGGTGATCGGGGCGTGAGCGGCGGGCAGCGGATGTCCCACGCAAGGGACATTTTTCGACCCCTTTGATATCAAGGGGTTGCGGCGGATGTTAAGGATTTGGCAGGAATTGTCCCACGGTTTGGCGCGGGAGGTGGCGGTGGTGCGTGCGAGCACGCACCCTACGGGATGGGGTGTCCGGAGGGGCAGTGGTGCGTGCGAGCACGCACCCTACGCCCCCCGTGTCAGAACCGCGCGTTCGAGGCGGGGTAGGTGCCGAGGATATGCAGGCGCGTGGTGAAATAGCGCAGTTCGTCCAGCGCCAGTTTCACATTGGCGTCGTCGGGGTGCCCCTCGATATCCGCATAGAATTGCGTCGCGGTGAAGCTGCCGTCGACCATGTAGCTTTCCAGCTTGGTCATATTGACGCCATTCGTCGCAAAGCCGCCCATCGCCTTATACAAGGCGGCGGGAATGTTGCGGACCTGAAAGACAAAGGTCGTCACCATGCCATGCGCGCCGCGACGGGTGGTGTCGGGCTGGCGCGCCATGACCAGAAAGCGGGTGGTGTTGTGGTGGTTGTCCTCGATATCCTGCGCCAGCACGTCGAGGCCATAGATCTGCGCCGCCAGATCCGAGGCCAGCACCCCCTGCCCCGGCGTGCGATGCTGCGCCAACTCGCGCGCGGCACCGGCGCTGTCGGCGGCGGCCTCGGCGGTGATGCCCTGACGCTTGAGGAAGTTGCGCGCCTGCGGGATCAGCACCAGATGGGCGCGGACGTGGGAAATCTGATCGAGCGTGCTGCCCGGCAGCCCCATCAGCGCGATTCGCACCCGCACAAAGGCCTCGTCCACGATATGCAGCCCGCTTTCCGGCAGCAGGCGGTGGATATCGGCGACGCGGCCATAGGTGGAGTTTTCCACCGGCACCATCGCGAGGTCGGCCCGACCGTCGCGCACGGCGTCGATCACCTCTTCAAAGGTGCGGCAGGGCAGCGCTTCATGCCCCGGACGCGAGGCGACACAGGCCTCGTGCGAATAGGCGCCGGGTTCCCCCTGGAATGCGATGCGTCCGGTCATGGTGTTCCTGCGATGCTTGTCATTTCGTCGCGGTAACTATCGCTTGAAATCGTCGAGGGGAAGCGGGTAGAAGGGCGCGACTTCTGCTCAGGCACGGGACGCGACATGTTCGATACCATGACTATCACCAAAGCGGCGGCGGGCCTCTTTGCGGCTCTTCTGATTTTCCTCGTCGGCAATTGGGTGGCGGATGCCATTTATATGCCCGGCCACGATGCGGCGCATGCCCACGCGGTCTATCCGCTGCCCACCGCGGCAGAGGGTGAGGGCCATGGCGCCGCGACCGAAGCGCCGGCCGAGGCCGTCGATGTCGCCGCCCTGCTGGCCAGCGCCGATGCGGCCGCCGGTGAGGGCCAGTGGCGCAATTGCCGCTCGTGCCATTCGCTGGAGACGGGTGTGAACGGCACCGGCCCGTCGCTGCACGGCGTCGTCGGTCGGGCGATCGACAGCGTCGAGGGCTTCGCCTATTCCGGCGCGCTGGCGGTGATGGGTGAGACCTGGACGCCCGAGGCGCTGTTTGCCTTCCTCGAAAACCCGCGCGGCGCTGCGCCGGGCACCCGCATGACCTATGCCGGGCTGCGCAACGCCAATGACCGCATCAACCTGATCGCCTATCTGGCGACGCAGGGCGGCTGACAGGTCGCAACCGCGCCGGGAACGGGCCGCCGCATCCGCGCGCGGCCCTTTTTCATGGCCGCACGCTGGCTTGCGCGGCAATCTTGCCCGCCTCACGCAATCGCCACTTGCAACGGGGCCTGCCTCTGGATTTAGCTGCAAAGGCCCTATCCGACCCCCAGACCTCGGACGTCCGCAGGAGAGCCCCATGCGCAGCACCGCCAAAGCCCTGACACCCAAGCCTGCCGAGACCCTGCGCGCGCTTGCCGCCGGGTCGGTTCTGGTGCTGGCCGGGTTGCTGGCCTCGACCCCGGCGCGGGGGCAGGACCTGATCCGCGCGCATGGCTATTCCTATTACGGCGATCTGGGCTATGCGGCGGGGTTTGACCATTTCACCTATGTGAACCCGGATGCGCCGGTCGGTGGCGAGATTTCCGAATGGGCCTCGGGCACCTTCGATTCGATGAACCCCTATTCGCGGCGGGGCCGGGCCGGGCGCTATTCCTGGGCATTTTACGAAAGCCTGCTGGAAACCAGTGGGCCGTTTGGCGATGACGCCCCGGCGGATGTGTATGGCGAGTATTATTGCCTGCTGTGCGAGAGCCTCGAATACCCGCCGGGCAAGGAATGGGTGATCTTTCACCTGCGCCCCGAGGCGCGGTTTTCCGACGGCACGCCGCTGACCGCGCAGGATGTGGTGTTCACCCACAACCTGTTTCTGGAGCAGGGCCTGCCATCCTATGCCGAGGCGGTGCGCGCGCGGGTCATCAGCGCCGAGGCGCTGGACGATTACACCGTGCGCTTCGAATTTGCGCCCGAGATCTCGCGTCGCAGCCTGATCGATCAGGTGGGCGCGACGCCGGTGTTTTCGCGGGCGTGGTTCGAGGCCACCGGGGCGCGCCTTGACGAGCCGCGGATGGAGACCTCGCCGGGATCGGGCCCCTATGTGCTGGACAGTTTCGAGGTCAACCGCCGCATCACCCTGCGCCGCAACCAGGAATATTGGGGCTGGCACCTGCCGCAAAACCGCGGGCGCCACAATTTCGAGCGCCTGCGGGTCGAGTATTTCGGCGATGACGCGGCGGCCTTTGAAGGGTTCAAGTCGGGGGAATATACCTTTCGGTTCGAGGGCAATTCGCGGCAATGGGCGGTGGGCTATGATTTCCCGGCGGTGACGCGCGGCCATGTGGTGCGCGAGGAAATCCCCGACGGCAACCCGCCGGCGCCCAACGGTTTTGTCTTTAACCTCAACCGCGCGCATCTGCAGGACCGCCGCGTGCGCGAGGCGATTTCGCTGGCCTATAATTTCGAATGGACCAACCAGCAGCTGCAATACGGGCTGATGAGCCAACGCTATTCCTATTCGCAGGGCACCCCGATCGAGGCGCGTGGCCTGCCCGAAGGGCGCGAACTGGCGCTGCTGCAATCGCTGGGCGATCTGGTGCCGCCGGAGATGCTGACCGAACCCGCGGTCACCGCGCATAGCTCGTCGCCCGACGATCTGCGCGACCGGCGCAACTTGCGCCGCGCCAACCGCCTGCTGGACGAGGCCGGGTGGAGCGTCGGCGCCGACGGCACCCGCCGCAATGCGGCGGGCGAGGCGCTGACCATCGAGTTTCCCTATTCGACCTCGGGCTCGGCCACGGCCGAAGCGATCATCGAATCCTTCCTGCAGAACCTGACCTCGCTGGGCATCGACGCCCGTGGTCAGCGCATCGACCCGGCGCAATACACCGAGCGCGAGCGTGGGCATGATTACGACATGATCTTTGACGGCTATGTTGCCTTTATCGACACCGGCACCGGGCTGCATCAACGCTTTGGATCCGAGGCGGCGGATGACGTGTTCAACCCGGCGGGTCTGCGCAGCCCCTTGGTGGACCGGATCATCGACATCTCGCTGATGGCCGAATCGCCCGAGGACCGCGACGCCGCGCTGTCGGCGCTGGACCGCGTGCTGCGCTATGAGCGCATCATGGTGCCGGTCTGGTTCAACGCCAGCGAATGGGTTGCCTATTGGGATATCTTCCGCCATCCGGCTGAATTCCCGCACTATTCCAGCGGTGTGCTGGATTGGTGGTGGCACGACGACGCCCGCGCCGCCGAGTTGCGCGCCGCTGGCGCCCTGCGCTGAGGAACGGATGGCAGCCTATATCCTCCGCCGCCTGCTGCTGATTATCCCGACGCTGATCGGCGTGATGATCATCAACTTTACCCTCGTGCAATTCGTGCCCGGCGGCCCGATCGAGCAGATCATCGCCGAAATGCAGGGCGAGGGCGACGTCACGCGCGGCTTCACCGGCTCGGGTGACGATGCCGCGCGGTCCGGTGGGGCGGGGGGTGAAGAGCGTTACATCGGCGCGCGTGGCCTGCCCCCGGCGTTTATCGAGCAGCTGGAGCGCGAGTTCGGCTTTGACAAGCCGCCGCTGCAGCGCTTTCTCGACATGATGTGGAATTACGCGCGCTTTGATTTCGGCACCAGTTATTTCACCTCGAAAACCGTGATCGATCTGGTGGTCGAGCGCATGCCGGTGTCGATCTCGCTGGGCCTGTGGTCGACGCTGATCGCCTATCTGGTGTCGATCCCGCTGGGCATCCGCAAGGCGGTGCGCGATGGCACGCCGTTCGACACATGGACCTCGGGCGCGATCATCATCGGCTATGCGATCCCCGGTTTCCTGTTCGCCATCCTGCTACTGGTGCTGTTCGCCGGGGGGTCATACTGGCAGATCTTCCCCTCGCGCGGCATCCATTCGGAACAGGAGGTCTGGGCGGCGATGACATGGGGCCAGCGGATTCTGGACTATGCGCATCACATGGTGCTGCCGACGATTGCGCTGACGATTTCCAGCTTTGCCACGCTGACGCTGCTGACGAAGAACTCGTTCCTCGACGAGTTGCGCAAGCAGTATGTGATGACCGCGCGCGCCAAGGGGCTGGTGGAATCGCGCGTGCTCTATGGCCATGTGTTCCGCAACGCCATGCTGATCGTGATCGCGGGTTTTCCCTCGGTGTTCATTGGTGCGTTCTTTGGCGGCTCGCTCATCATCGAGACGGTGTTTTCGCTCGATGGTCTGGGCAAGCTGTTCTTCGAGGCGGCGCTGGCGCGCGATTATCCGGTGATCTTTGGCACGCTCTATATCTTTACGCTGATGGGGTTGCTGGTCGGCCTGCTGTCGGACCTGATGTATGTCTGGATCGACCCCCGCATCGATTTCGAAACGCGCGAGGGCTGAGATGCGGTTGTCCCCCCTCAACCAACGCCGCTGGCGGAATTTTTGCGCCAATCGCCGGGCCTATTGGTCGCTCTGGGTGTTCCTGATCCTGTATGGCGTCTCGCTGTTCGCGGAATTCCTCGCCAATGACGTGCCGATCGTCGTCAGCTATCGCGGCGAGGTGCAGGTTCCGGCCTTTGGCTTTTATTCCGAGGCCAGCTATGGCGGCGAGTTCCGCACGCAGGCCGATTACCGCGCCGACGAGGTGCAGTGCCTGATCGAGACCGGCGGCGCCGAACTGTGCCTCGACGACCCCGAGGAGGCCCGTGCGCAGGCCGCCACCGGCAGTGTCGAGGGCGAGCCCGTCGTGCCCGGCTGGATGATCTGGCCGCCGATCCCCTATTCGTTCGACACCTTCAACAACCTCGGCGGCCCGGCCCCCTCGGCGCCGGACGGCGATCACTGGCTGGGCACCGATGGCTCGGCGCGCGACGTGCTGGCGCGGGTGATCTATGGCTTCCGGCTGTCGGTCAGCTTTGCCTTTGTCGTGGTCGCCATCTCGTCGGTGGTCGGCATCGCGGCGGGGGCGGTGCAGGGCTTCTTTGGCGGGCTCACCGACCTGATCGCGCAACGGCTGATCGAGCTGTGGGGGTCGGTGCCCTCGCTCTATGTCATCATCATCGTCGCGGCGATCATTCCGATGAATTTCTGGCTGCTGGTGTTCCTGATGGTGCTGTTTTCCTGGACCGCGCTGGTCGGCGTGGTGCGGGCCGAGTTCCTGCGGGCGCGGAATTTCGAATATGTCCGCGCCGCCCGCGCGCTGGGGGTGTCGAACGCCCGCATCATGCTGCGCCATGTGCTGCCCAATGCGATGGTGGCCACGGTGACGCTGCTGCCCTTCATCGTCACCGGGGCGATCGGCGCGCTGGCGACGCTGGATTTCCTCGGCTTTGGCCTGCCGGCCTCGGCGCCCTCGCTGGGCAACCTGACGCTGCAGGCCAAACAGAACCTGCAGGCGACATGGCTGGGCTTTACCGCCTTTTTCACCTTTGCCGTCATGCTCAGCCTGCTGGTCTTCATCTTCGAGGGCGTGCGCGACGCCTTTGACCCGCGAAAGACCTTCCGATGAGCCTGCTGTCCGTCCGCGACCTGACCATCGCCTTTCGGCAGGACGGCGCCGCCGTGCAGGCCGTGCGCGGGGTGTCGTTCCACATCGAGGCGGGCGAAACCCTGGCGCTGGTCGGTGAATCCGGCTCGGGCAAGTCGGTGACGGCGCTGTCGGCGGTCGGTCTGCTGCCGGATTCGGCGCAGGTCAGCGGCTCGATCACCTTCGAGGGGGCCGAGATGGTCGGCGCCCCCGCCGCCGAACTGCGCCGGGTGCGCGGCAACGACATCAGCTTCATCTTTCAAGAGCCGATGACCTCGCTGAACCCGCTGCACAGCGTCGAACGCCAGATCGTCGAATCGCTGACCTTGCACCAGGGGCTGACCGGCGCCGCCGCACGGGCCAAGGCGCTGGAATTGATGGAAAAGGTCGGCATTCAGGACGCGGAATCGCGGCTGTCGGCCTATCCGCATCAACTGTCGGGCGGGCAACGCCAGCGGGTGATGATCGCCATGGCGCTGGCCAACGGCCCCAAACTGCTGGTCGCGGATGAGCCGACGACCGCGCTGGACGTGACGATTCAGGCGCAGATCCTCGACCTGCTGGCCGGGTTGAAACGCGCCGAGGGCATGTCGATGCTGTTCATCACGCATGACCTCAGCATCGTGCGCCGCGTCGCCGACCGCGTCTGCGTCATGCAGAATGGCGAGATCGTCGAGCAGGGGCCGACGGCGCAAGTCTTTGACAATCCTCAACATCCCTATACCCGGCGGCTGCTGGCCGCCGAGGCCGGCGGGTTGCCCGACCCGGTTCCCACCGGCGCCGCCGAGGTTTTGCGCACCGAAGGGCTGCGGGTCTGGTTCCCCATCCAGCGCGGGTTCCTGCGCCGCACCGTCGGCCATATTCAGGCGGTCAATGACGCCTCGATCCGCCTGCGCGCCGGGGAAACCCTGGGCATTGTCGGCGAATCCGGCTCGGGCAAGACGACGCTGGCGCTGGCCATCGCCCGGCTGACCCGCTCGCAGGGGCGCATCGTGTTTCAGGGCACCGAGATCGGCGCCGAGGCCCCCGGTGCCAACCAGCGCGCGGTGCTGCGCGGCCTCAGACGCGACATGCAGATGGTGTTTCAGGACCCGTTCGGCAGCCTGTCGCCCCGCATGACCATCGAGGAGATCGTCGCCGAGGGGCTGGGCGTGCATGGCGTGCCCACCGGCGGCACGGCGCGTGAGGCGGTGGCGGCGATCCTGGCCGAGGTCGGCCTCGACCCGGCGATGATGGACCGCTATCCGCACGAATTTTCCGGCGGCCAACGCCAGCGCATCGCCATCGCCCGCGCGATGATCCTGCGGCCGAAACTGGTCATTCTGGACGAACCGACCTCGGCGCTGGACATGACGGTGCAGGTTCAGATCGTCGATCTGCTGCGCAGTTTGCAGCGCAAATACGGGCTGGCCTATCTGTTCATCAGCCATGACCTGCGTGTCATTCGGGCGATGGCGCACCAGATCATCGTTTTGAAACAAGGGGATGTGCTGGAATCCGGCCCCGCCGCCCAGATCTTCGACGCCCCCGCGCATGACTATACCCGCGCCCTGCTGGCAGCGGCCTTTGACCGCCGCACCCTGGGCCGCAACGAAACGGAGGCCGGGTGAAGATCCTGTTCGTCCATCAGAACTTCCCCGGCCAGTTCCTGCATCTGGCCCCGGCGCTTGCAGCGCGCGGCCACGAGGTTGTCGCCCTGACGGACGAGACGAACCCACGCAAATCGACCATCACCACCTATCGCTATCGCAAGCCCGACCCGAGGCCCGACCCGGCCGTCGCCCGCATGGGCACCACCTTTGCCGAAATGACCAACCGCGCCTGGCGGGCCGCCCGGGCCGCGCGCACCCTGCGCGACAAGCATGGGTTCATGCCAGATGTTGTGTTTGGGCATGGGGGCTGGGGCGAGACCTTGTTCCTGCGCGAGATATGGCCCGAGGCGCGGCATCTGCTCTATGCCGAACTCTATTATGCGCCGCATGGTCTGGACGTCGGTTTCGATCCCGAATTCGGCGTCGATGATGACGAAAAGTCCTTTTCGGTCATCGCCCGGCAGGGCCATCAGGCCCTGATGATGACGCAATGCGACGCCGCCCTTGCGCCGACAGAGTTTCAGGCCGAGACCTTTCCCGCCTGTTTCCGCGACAAGATCGCCATCATTCACGACGGCGTCGATACCGCGCGGCTGGTCCCCGCGCCCGGCGCCGAGGTCGAACTGCCATCGGGTGCGCGGTTTCGCGCCGGGGATGAGGTGGTCACCTTCATCAACCGCAATCTGGAACCTTACCGGGGGTATCATTCCTTCATGCGGGCCCTGCCGGCCCTGATGCAGGCGCGGCCCCATGCCCAGGTGGTCATCATCGGCGGCGATGATGTCAGCTATGGCGCCCGGCCCGGCAATGGCCGGACATGGAAGGACATTTTCCTCGACGAGGTGCGCGACCGCATCGATCTGACCCGTGTTCATTTCACCGGCAAGGTGCCCTATCCGGTCTTTGTCGGGCTGATGCAATGCACCCGCGTGCATTGTTACCTGACCGTGCCCTTCGTGCTGTCGTGGTCACTGCTCGAAGCGATGAGCGCGGGGGCGCTGGTCGTCGGCTCGCGCACCGCCCCGGTCGAAGAGGTGATCCGCGACGGGGTGAACGGCCGGTTGGTCAATTTCTTCGACCCCGCCGAGATCGCCGCGACCTTGGCCGATTGTCTGGCCCGGCCCCGTGATTTCGACCCTCTGCGCCGGGCTGCCCGGGCGCATGTCGTCGAGAATTACGACCTCGCCAGTGTGTGCCTGCCGCGCCTGATCGACTTTGTCGAGGGGCGCGGCCCGGCCTGACGCCCTGCCCTCACCGCACGACCAGATCGGCGTGCAGCGCCCCCGCGGCATTGATCGTATTGAGAATGTCGATCATGTCGCGCGGCCCCACACCGAGCGCGTTCAACCCGGCCACCACCGAGGCCAGTGTCGTCCCGCCCCGCACTTCGGCCAGACCGACCCCCGGTTCCGGAACGATCGCCGCTTCGGTTCTGGGCACCACGACCGTCTCACCGGGGCTGAAAGGATTGGGTTGAATGGCCTCCGGCGTCTCTTCGACGCGCAGGGTCAGACCGCCCTGCGCGACAGCGACGCGGCTGATGCGCACGTCCTCGCCCATGACGATGGTGCCGGATCGCTGGTCGATCACCACACGCGCCCTGGTTCCCGGGGCCACCGCCAGATTCTCGATCGCGCTGAGCGCATGCGCCGCGGTCGGTGCGCGGGTGGCGGCAATGTCCAGAACCACGGTGCCCGAGTCCTGCATCGCCGCAACAGCCCGGCCGAAATGCGCGTTGATGACCTGTTCGATGCGCAGCGCGGTGGTGAAATCGGCCTGACGCAGCGCCAGACGCACCTGTGGCAGGGCGGCGAGGGCAAAATCGACCTCACGCTCGACATGCGCGCCGCCGGGGATCGACCCTGAGGTCGGCACCCCCTCGACCACCTGCGCAGCCTCGCCGCGGGCCGCGACCCCCCCGGCGATGACCGCCCCCTGGGCGACGGCATAGATCTGGCCATCAGCCCCGTTCAGCGGCGTCATCACCAAGGTGCCGCCGAACAGGCTGGAGGCATCGCCGATGGCCGAGACGGTCACGTCGATCCGCGAGCCCGTGCGCGAAAACGGCGGCAGCGTCGCCGTCACCAGAACCGCGGCCACATTGCGCGGGCGAAACTGCTCGCCAGTCACGTTGACGCCCAACCGCTCGAGGATATTGGCCATGATATCCTCGGTATAGGGCGCGTTGCGGATCCCGTCACCGGTTCCGTCAAGGCCAACGACCAGGCCATAGCCGATCAGGTCATTGCCGCGCACTCCGTCGAATTCGACCAGATCCTTCAGCCGGACCTGCGCCAGCGCGGGCCAGGTCAGCAAGCAGAGAACCACAATGAGAACCCGGGCCGCCATCACAGATACCCGGCCAGCGACAGCCGCGAGGTCCGCGCCGTCACGGTATAGATCAGTTCGAGCCGCGTTTGTGTCATCTCAAGGCGGGTCGCGGCCTCATAGGGATCGACCCCGATCAGGGCCTCGCGCGACAGGACGAGAGCGTCGCGCTCGCCCGTCAGGCGGGTGAGCGCGGTTTCGAGCCGCCCCTCGACCTGACCGAGGTCGGATTGCAGCGCGGTCACGCTGGCCTCGGCGCCCGACAGTGTCAGTGCGGCGGTCCGGGCCAGCGCCTGCCGCTGCCCTCCGGACAATGTGAGACTGTCGTCAGCGACCAACGCGGCGGTGGCCAATCCGGCAAGGCTGCGCCGCAAGGCGGGGTCGGCGACCGTCGGCAGCGCCGGCACGGCCTGGCCGGAGTCCAGAATTGCGCCGTCGACCGCCGGGCCGCCCTGGTAAAAGCTGGTCTCGAACAAACCGCCGGGATCCATGAAGGCCGCGGTGACGATGGTCGCCACCTCATCGGCACTGGTCGCCCCAGCAACTGCTGCGGACAGCGCCGACAGCATGGCATCCGGTGCGGCGAGCGGCGATCGGTCGCTGGCCGAGCCGGAAAACAGCGCCCGACCGGCGACATCGGCGCCCAGAGCGCCCGTGATGTCGGCAAAGACCGCGCGCGCGGCCTGACCGGCCGCGGTGAGCGCCGCCTGATCGATACCGGCGGTCGACACGGCCAACATGCGCGCCGAGGTTTCGCCGCCGGACTGGGCGACCCGGGCCAGCGCGGTCTGCGCCACCGAGGCATGGGTCATCGCCTGCTGGGTGACCTCGCGCAGGCTGCCGACGCGCTGCGCCCGGGCCTCGAGCGCCGCCAAGGGCTGCAGATCCCCCTTCAGCCGGGCGGCGGGGGTCGCGGATTCGCCGGTCGTCATCTCGAGCGCGAGGCGCGCGAGGTCATTGCGCAGGCCAAGGCCATGGCGCTGCAGTTGGTGCGGAAGGGCCAGCGAGCCCAGGCTCATCCAGGTCATCGATCAGATCTCCAGCAGGCGGCGCAACATGGCGTCGGCGGTTTCAATCACGCGGGCATTCGCCGCATAGGCCTGTTCGATCTGCAACAATCGCTGCATTTCCGCATCGGTATCAACGCCTTGCGCCAGGCTCTGCTCGGTCAGTTCATTGTGGCGGGCGAGGGCCGAGGTGCTGGTGGCGGCGGCCTGATGGCGCGCGGTCGAGGTGCGGGTCATCACCTCGGCCAGCGATTGTGCCAACGAGAGCGCGGGCCCCCCCAGCGTGGTGGGCAGGCGGCGATCGAGGGCACCCGAAAGCGCACGCAGACCGGCCGCCTCGCCCGATTCGCCCGGCGCCACCGCACCGATGCCGTCCCGCAACCGCCAGAGCGCGCCGCCCGCCTCGGGCAATACGGCGGTATTGACCGCGAGCCGGGCGGCGAGGCCCGGGACAGACGTGGCCAGCGCCCCGGCATCGGTAAAGAGGCCC
>CALESR010000279.1 GCA_937907485.1 uncultured Paracoccaceae bacterium
AGATGCAGGCTTTGATCTCGCGGCTCTGGAGGCGGCAATTGCCGCCGGGCCGCGCGTGGTGTTTCTGTCTTCGCCGTGGAACCCGGTTGGGCCCGCGCTGGATAAGTCTGCGCTGCAGCGCCTGATCGCAGCCGTTCGGCCGGGGACTTTGTTCGTTCTGGATGAAGCCTATTTCGAATATGCAGATGCTGATGCACCCGACGGAATTGAAAGCCTGCGCAATAGCGGCATTGCTTTCGTTGTGCTGCGTACCTTTTCCAAAGCCTATGGTCTGGCCGGTTTGCGCGTCGGGTATGCAGTATGTTCAGACCCTGAAATTGCGCGGGTGATTACCGCGGCCAAGACCCCGTTCAACGTGAATGGGGCCGCACAAATCGCCGCGGTGGCGGCCCTTGAGGATGAGGCGTGGATGAAGGCTTCTGTTGCGCGCATCCGTTCCGAACGGGGTCGTGTTGCGCTTGCCTTGGTCGCAATGGGGCTGAAAACGGCTCCGTCGCAAACCAATTTCCTGTTCTTTGACACTGGGCGCGACAGTTCCACTGTGGCTGCAGCACTTCTGCAAGACGGCATCATCGTCAAGCCATGGCGCGAGGCGGGATATGAGACATGGCTGCGCGCCACTATCGGCAAGCCTGCCGACAATGATCGGCTGATCGCCTCGCTGCAGAAGCAGGTGGCGGGATGAATATGCGCCCCGTTGCGCCCTCTGATCTTCCGGCGTTGCAACAAGCCTTGGTCGCCGCCGTTGGTGCTGGCCATGTGCGCACTGATGCTGGCCCGGATCACGGAGCCGAACTTTTGGTCCTGCCTGCATCCACCGCCGAGGTGGCCGCTGTTGTCGCCATTGCACGGACGCACGGTGTCAGCATCGTGGCGCAAGGCGGCCATACCGGTTTGGTCGGCGGTTGCCAGTCTCATCCCGGCCAGATCGTGCTGTCACTGACACGCATGGCATTGATTGAGGCCATTTACCCCGACGAGCGCGTGGCGATCGTGCAGGCGGGCGTGGCACTGGAAGCCTTGCAGAGTGCTGCCCTGACACATGGGCTGGAACCCGGCATCGACCTGGCCGCGCGAGGAACCGCGACCATCGGCGGCATGGTGTCGACCAACGCGGGTGGCATCATGGCGCATCGCTACGGGGTGATGCGTCATCGCGTGCTGGGGCTGGAGGCGGTGCTGCCTGATGGCACCACCTATTCCGACATGACCCGCGTGGTGAAAAATGCGGCGGGCTACGATCTGAAGCACCTGTTTATCGGCGCTGAAGGCACCCTTGGCATTGTCACGCGGGTGGTCATCAAACTGGAGCCTTTGCCGCAGTCCACCGCCACGGCGATGCTGGGCCTGCCATCGGTGGCTGCGGCGTTTGAGGCAATCAATCTCGCGCTGCGCGTCGATGCGGGGCATTTGCGGGCGGCCGAAGGACTCTGGCAGTCCTATATTCAACTGACCGCGCGGGCCCAGGGCTGGTCGGAACCGAGCTTTCCACTGGATCAACCGATTTGCCTGTTGCTGATGCTGGGCGGTGCCAACCAAGCTAGTCTGAACGAGGGTATCGAGCAGATCTTTGCTGCAATCCTCGACCGTCATCCAACAGCCACTGGCATTATTGCCGGATCCAAACGCCAAGAATCCGATTTGTGGCGATTGCGCGAGGATACTGATCAGCTCTACCGCGCCCATGCGGCAGCGCCGTCCTATGATGTCTCCGTGCCGCTTTCCGAAATCG
>CALESR010000280.1 GCA_937907485.1 uncultured Paracoccaceae bacterium
CCGCAAGCGGGGTCACCAATGGCTCGATCCTGTCTGGTATTTATCGCTTTCATGATTCGGCGACCACCGAGACGCTGCTGATGCGCTCGAAAACCGGATCGGTGCGCCGGATGAGCTATCGCACCCCGGCGAAATGAGCGACGCCTATCTGGGCGTCGAAACCTCACTGACCGGGCGGCGCTGGCTGGGCCCCGGCCCTGAGCGCGAGCGGCAGGCCGAGGCGCTGGCGCAGCGCACCCGGTTGCCGCTGGCGCTGTGCTCGGTGTTGGCGCGCAACGCGGTGACGGCCGAAGGGGCGGCGGATTTCCTCAGCCCCTCGCTGCGCAGCCTGTTGCCCGACCCGCGCCGCCTGCGCGACATGGAACCCGCCGCCGCCCGCCTGCTGGCCGCGCTGCGCGGGCGTGAGCGCATCGCGATCTTTGCCGATTATGACGTGGACGGCGGCGCTTCGGCGGCCTTGTTGCTGACATGGCTGCGCGCCTTGGGTCATGACGCCACCCTCTATATCCCCGACCGCATCGACGAGGGTTACGGCCCCAACGAACCGGCGATGGAGGCGCTGGCGCGTGACCACGCGCTGATCGTCTGCGTCGATTGCGGAACGCTGTCGCATGGGCCGATTGCCGCGGCCAAGGGCGCCGATGTGGTGGTGATCGATCACCATCTGGGCGGCGAGACCCTGCCGCCCGCGCTGGCGGTGGTCAACCCGAACCGTCAGGATGAGCCGGGCGATCTGGGGCATCTCTGCGCGGCGGGCGTGGTGTTCCTGCTGTTGGTCGAAGCCAACCGCCAATTGCGCAACGACGCTGTGCAAGGCCCTGATCTGATAGGGTTCCTCGATCTGGTGGCCTTGGCAACCGTGGCCGATGTGGCGCCGCTGACCGGGGTCAACCGGGCCTTTGTGCGTCAGGGGCTCAAGGTGATGGCGCAGCGCGGGCGCCCCGGTCTGGTGGCGTTGGCCGACATCGCCCGCATGGATCAGGCGCCGACGCCCTATCATCTGGGCTTTGTGCTGGGGCCGCGGGTGAACGCGGGCGGACGCATCGGCGCCGCTGATCTGGGGGCGCGTCTGCTGGCCACCGGCGACGCGGCTGAGGCGCAGCGTCTGGCTGCCCGCCTCGATCAGCTCAACGACGACCGCCGCACCATCGAGGCCGCGGTGCGCGACGAGGCGCTGGCTCAGGCCGACCGCCGCGGCACCGAGGGGCCGCTGGTCTGGGCCGCTGCCGAGGGCTGGCACCCCGGCGTAATCGGCATCGTCGCGGCTCGGCTGAAAGAGGCCACGAACCGCCCCGCCGTGGTCATCGCGCTCGAAGGCGACACCGGCAAGGGCTCGGCCCGCTCGGTCGCGGGCGTCGATCTGGGCGCGGCGGTGCAGCGGCTGGCCGCCGAGGGGCTGCTCATCAAGGGCGGCGGGCACCGCATGGCCGCCGGGCTGACCGTAGCACGCGACCGCGTCGAGGCCGCGATGGCGCGTCTGGGCGAGTTGCTGGCCCGGCAGGGCGCAGGTCTCGGCGGTGCGGCGGACCTGCGGCTAGATGGCCTGCTGATGCCCGGTGCCGCCAGCGCGGACCTGGTCGAATCGCTCGACAGCGCCGGGCCTTTTGGCCAGGGCGCCCCTGCCCCGCGCTTTGCCTTTCCCGGCCTGTCGATCCTCGATGCGCGCCGGATCGGCACCACCCATCTGCGGCTGCGGGTGGCGGATGCCTCGGGCGCCGCGCTCGAAGCCGTGGCCTTTGGCGCCTTTGACGGCCCCTTGGGCCCGGCGCTGGAGCGCAGCGCAGGCCAGCGATTCCACCTTGCCGGGCGGGTCGAACTGAACAGTTTCGGCGGCCGGACCCGCGTGCAACTGCGCCTCGACGACGCGGCAAAGGCCTGATCCAAGCATTTGGCGGCGCCGAGAAAAAACTTCGCGCCCGGACGAAAAAACCCCCTTGCGCCCGCCCCGGCGCTGGCCTAAATACCGCCCCACGCCGCAGGGCAAGGCCGAAAGGTCTGCCCCCAAGCGCCTCGGTGGCCCGTTCGTCTATCGGTTAGGACACCAGGTTTTCAACCTGGTAAGAGGGGTTCGACTCCCCTACGGGCTGCCACTTTCCTTGTCATGACAATGTGTTACAGCGCGCGGCACCAGTCGCGCCAGCGGTCCCGCTCTCGGCGCATCCCCTGTTGGCCGTTCAACGCCAGCGACGGGGCCAGAGACGGGGGCAGCGCCCCCGTGCCCCTTTCAAGCGCCGCTCTCAGGCCTGTTGCGAGGCGGCAACGGCCTTGCTGAACTCGGATTTCAGCAGACCGATATCTTCGATGCCGACCGAGACCCGAAAGAACCCTTCCGTAATCCCCAGCGCGGCGCGGCCCTCGGGGGTCAGGGCGCGGTGCGAGGACGAGGCCGGGTGCGACAGCGTCGTGCCGATGTCGCCCAGCGTCGGTGCAAAGGCCAGATCCGGCGCGCCGCGGGTCAGCGCATTGGCCTGCGCCCGGCTACCCTCGATGATAAAGCTGACCATATGGCCACCGCGCGCGCCCAGCAGGCCGACGGCGCGGTTGTGGTCGGGGTGGTCGGTGCGGGTCGGATAGAGCACCCGCTTGACCCCCGGCAACCCGGCCAGATGGTCCGCCAACGCCGCCGCATTGGCCTCGGCCCGGTCATAGCGCAGTTCGAAGGAGTAAAGCCCACGCTCGGCCAACCAGCAGTCAAACGGGCTGGGGGTCATGCCTGTGGTGACCGCAAAATCATAGATCGCCTTGCGGATCGCCGGGTCCTTGGCCGAGGTATAGCCCAGCGTCGCGTCCGAATGCCCGGCGAGGATCTTGGTCACCGAATGGATGACGATATCGGCACCGTGCTCATAGGGGCGCAACCCGCGCGGGGTGGTAAAGGTATTGTCGATCGCCAAGAGGATGCCGCGCTCGCGCGCGACGGCGGCGATGCCGTCGATATCAGCGACACGCAGCGTCGGGTTCGACACCACCTCCAGCAGGATCATCTTGGTCTCGGGCCGGATCGCGGCGGCAAAGGCTTTGGCGTCGGTCGAATCGGCCAGCGAGGTCAGGATGCCAAAGCGGTTCAGGTCCTGCCCCATCAACCGCAGCGAGCGCCCGTAAAGCTGATCGCCGCCAAGCACATGATCGCCCGCCTTCAGCACACCCAGCAGCGCCGAGGTCACCGCCGCCATGCCAGACCCGGTGATGATGCCACGGGTGGGCGAGCCCTCCAGCAGATCGATCTTCTGCGCCAGCACCTCGGCGTTGGGATGCCCCTCGCGCGCATAGGTAAAGCCCGGATTGGTGCCCATGTATTGCGCGTCCAGCGTATCGGGATCGGGCGAGGCATAGACCACCGAAGGCTGCAGCGGCGTCACCACCGGGCGCGAGACCGAGGCGGGCCAAGGGGTGCGGCGGATCAACGAGGGGGTGTCGGACATCGGGTTCTCCTGTTCTTTCACCTGTTCATGACACGCGCCTCATCCGCCCGCAAGACAACGAAAAACCCCCGGATGCGCGCGGCAACCGGGGGTTTGTTCAGCGCAAAAAGGGATCAGCGGCGCGACAGCGCGGCCCAGCCGCCCGTCACCGCCAGCGCGGCGACAGCGGCCTTGACCGCATCCCCCGCCAGGAAGGGCAGCATGCCCGCGGTGACCGCGCCCTGCAGGTCCAGCGGGGTCACCGCCGTCAGCCACAGCACACCGGGCACATAGAGCGCTGCCGAGATCAGCGCGACACCGGCGAAGGTGCCGACGAGGCCGCGCGCCAGCCCGTTTTCCACCAGCCAGCCGGCGGCAAAGGCCAGCGCGACAAAGCCCCAGAGGAAACCAGCCGTCGGGCCGATCAGAAAGGCCGCGCCGCCGACGCCGCCGGCGAACACCGGCAGGCCCATGGCGCCTTCGACCAGATAGGCCACGACCGCCGCCGCACCGAGGCGCGAGCCCGCGGTCAGGCCGACCAGCACCACCGCCAGGGTTTGCAACGTCATCGGCACCGGCAGCATCGGCACGCTGATCTGCGCACCCAGCGCGATCAACGCCGAGCCGCCAAGCACGGCCAGCAGGCGGCTCAGCGCCGAGGAAGTGCCAAGCGACGCCTGGAGGAGGGTTTTCTGGGTCATGGAAGGGGTCTCCGTGATGAAAGGTCAGTTGAGGCGGTTATCCGGTGCGCCGCCGCGCAGGTCAAGCGCATCGCGCGGCCGCAGGGCGATTTGCGACCGCTGGATTTGCAAACCATGGCGATGGCAAAGCCGCAGACTTTGCAGCGCGCCCCTGCCGCGAAACCGGCTGCGACCGGCTGGTGTCTTGCAAGGCCGCGCGCCCGGTGGCAAGAGCGCGCCATGAGCACCCCAGCGCCCGCGACCGAATCGCCCCGCCCCAAAGTTGCCCTGATTACCGGCGCCTCGCGCGGGTTGGGCGCCGCCCTGGCCGAGGGCCTGGCCGCCGCAGGCTGGCATGTGATCGCGCTGGCGCGCACCACCGGCGGGCTGGAAGAACTCGACGACCGCATTCAGGCGGCGGGGGGCAGTGCCACGCTGGTGCCGGTGGACATCACCAACGACGACGCGATGCGCCAGATCTGCCGCTCGATCCATGATCGCTGGGGCGCGGTTGACCTCTGGGCGCATACGGCCGTGCATGTGCCGCCGCTGTCGCCCGCGGGCCATGTCGCGCTGAAAGACTGGGACAAGACGCTGGCCACCACGCTGCGGGCGACCGGCGCACTGATCCCGCTGATCGAACCCCTGCTGCGCGCCAGCCCGCGGGGCAAGGCGCTGTTCGTCGATGACGACGCCTGGCATGACGGTGCGGGCGTGGCGCGGTTCTTTGGCGCCTATGCGGCGGCCAAGGCCGGACAGATCGCGCTGGCCCGCGCCTGGGCGGCGGAAAACGCGGCACTGGGGCCGGAACGCGCGCCGCAGGTCATCATCGATACCCCGGCGCCAATGCCGACGGCGACACGCGGGCGCTTTTTCCCCGGCGAGGACCGCGTCGCCCTGACGCCCTGTGCCGACGAGGCCGCGCGCCTTGTCCGGCTGATCGGCTGAACGCAAAAGGCCGGGCGACGACGCCCGGCCCCTGCCCGTCTCAGCGCTGCGCTCAGCGCTCGGAGATATAGATCGCCGAGCCCCGCACGCGCGAGCGGTTATAGGTGCCGACCCAGATGTCATACTGACCCGACGCCGGGTTGTTGAACCGAATCGCCGGGTCCAGCCCGTTGGCGTCGTCATTGCAATGCCACTGGGTTTGCGGGTCATTGATCAGCAGCATGGTGTCGCCGGGCGCGCTGACATAGATCGTCAGGGCATAGCCACCCGACTGATAGTGCAGCCGGAAATCCGGCGCGTTGGCGAACCAGCCACCACCGGGGCAGCCGCCGCCGCCGTTGAAACGGCTGTCACCGCCAGCCTGGATGCCGCCGCGAACATAGGGGTCCGGCAGGAAACCGGCGCGCAGCCGGACCGAGCCAAAGGACGGGCTGAGGTTATAGTTTTGCGCTTCGGCCGCGCCGATCGCCGTGAATGCGGCGACAGCCGCCAGAATACCAACTTTCAAACTCTTCAACATGAGACTCTCCTTGGTGATCAAACTATGGTCCAGCCGTGGCACAATGCCGCCGGTTTCCCCGGGGAGGGACAGTCAACGCCCGGATGTTGCCCGCGATTTTTCGGTCTGTCCAGATTCTTCACCCGGCGATCATCGCTTTGTGCATTGATGAAACAATTGTTGCCGCGCGCCTGACAGGTTGTTGGGAATGGCGGCGCGATGCGATAACGTCAGGCATCGGGTTGGGCGACTGGAGGCCGGGATGCGCGCGTTGGGGTTTGGGCTTTATGCGGTCGTGGTGACCCTGCTGCCCGCGTTGGTGATCGCGTGGAACCACGGCGCCGCGGCGCCATTCTGGTTGTTGGCGGGGGATGCCTATCTCTATCTGGGAATCGGCGAGGCCTCGCAGGGGCTTGCGATGAGCTTTGACGGCGAGCGGGCGACCAACGGCTTTCACCCGCTCTGGCAACTCTGGGTGCGACTGGCGACCGACCTGACCTCGGGTCCGCAGGGGGCGATGACCCTGGTCGCCTGGGCGGCGGTCGGCTGCACCACCGGCGGCGTGCTGGCGCTGGGGCTGGCGATCCGGCGGATGACGGGCTCGTGGCTGCTGGCGATGCTGGCGGTACCGGGGGTCTATTACCTGACCATCGGGCAAGCGCTGCGCAATATGCCGGTCTGGGGGTTCTTTGACGGGATGGAGGCCGGGCTGGCGCTGCTGATCTCGGGCATCCTCTTCGCTGCTCTGGCGCGCGGCGCGCGACCGCTGACGCTGGGCTGCCTGATGGCGGTGCTGGTGCTGACCCGGCTGGACGAGGTCTTTGTGCCCGCCGCCGCCGCGCTCGCCGTCGCGCTCTGGCCCGGACGCCCGCCCGCCGACCGCATCCGCGATGCAGCAGCCATCGCGGCGCCGACGGCGCTGGCCTTGATGCTCTTTGTCGGCTGGAGCCTGCTCACCACCGGCATGCTGGCCCCGGTCAGCGGCGCGGCCAAGGGTGAAGGCGCCGTACTGGCCAATGCCTGGGTGACGCTGGCGACGTTCTTTGCGCCCCTGATCGACCTGCGCATGGCGGTCAGTGGCTATGACCCCGACCGCGCAGCCCTGCTGGGCGGCGCCTTTCGCGTCGTGCAACTGCTGGTCCCGGCGATGTTCGCGCTGGGCTTTCTGTGGGTTCTGGTCCACCGGCTGGGCGAGCGGCGCTGGGCCCCGGTGCTGGCCGGGATCTGCGGCGGGGTTCTCATCAAGGCAGGCTACAATCTGGTCACCGTCAACTATTGGCATCAGGCGAGCTGGTATTTCGCCCTCGCCACCGCGCTGATGACGCTGGGCACCGCAGTCCTGCTGGCGCCGCTGATGACCAAGGCGCCGGTGCGGGTGCGGCAGGTCTCGGTGGCGGCGCTGGCGTTGCTGGGATTTCTGCACGCCAGCCTCTGGAGCGCGCATCTGATGACAGACCCGCTGCGCCCTGAGCAGCGCGATTTCTGGCGCGACGGACCGGGGTTCGAGGCCGCGATCCGCGCCGCCGAGCCCGACCCAAGACTGCTGGAATTCGGCGACGGCATGCTGAACTTCACGCTGAATTTTCCGGTGCGGCACGGCTTTGTCTTTGCCGGCGACGCGCAAAGCCTGACCGCGTTGCGTGAAGGGCACCTGCTGCGCGACGCCTATGAAGGCGGCTATCGCCTGTTGTCCTCGTATGAATACCTGCGTGTGCCGGAGGGGGCCGAGGGCTGGGATTCGGCGCAGATCCGCGACTTCCTCGCCACCTCCTTTCTGGACGTGCGGGTCAAGGGCGAGTTGGACAGCTTTGATTATGAGATGCTGCTGGTTCACCGGCCAACCGGTGTGCCCGTGATCCGGCTGAGGCCGCGGACATGACCGGCCAGCCTCGCCGTTGGCGACTCTGGGCACTGCGTGGCGGCTTTGCGCTGGCGCTGGGGTTGACGCTGCTCTTCGGCGTGCGACTGGCGATCAATCTGGCCTTCTGGTCGGACCCTGCTCACACCGATCAGGCACTCGAAGGCTGGATGCCGCTGGGTTATGTCAGCCAGTCCTGGGGCGTGCCGCGCGAACTGCTGGTCGAGGCCGCCCGCCTGCCCGAGGGGTCTCGCCCCCGCCGGACGCTGGCCGAAATCGCACAGGCACGCGGCGTGCCCCTGTCGGTGCTGCTGGACGAGGTCGAGGCCGCAATCACCAATTGGCGGGCGTTGCCGCATGAGTGACTGGCTACTTGCGCAGGTCGGCGAATGGGGGGCATGGGCGCTGGCGCTGGTGACCTTCCTGTCCTGCCTCGCCATTCCGGTGCCCTCGTCCATGATGATGCTGGCCGCCGGGGCCTTTGTCGCCTCGGGCGATCTGGTGCTGATCGAGGTGGTGCTGGCCGCGCTGGGCGGCGCCGTCGCGGGCGATCAGGTCGGCTATGCGCTGGGGCGGGTGGCCGGGCGGCGGGCCGAGGGCTGGTTGCTGCGCAGCCCAACCCGTGCCACCGTGGTCGAACGCGCAAAGCTCTCGATGCAGCGGCGCGGCACGCTGGCGGTGTTCCTGACGCGCTGGATGTTCAGCGTGCTGGGGCCCTATGTCAACCTGCTGGCCGGTGGTGCGGGCATGGGCTGGGCGCGCTTTACCGCTGCCGGCATCGCGGGCGAGGCGGTCTGGGTCGGCCTCTATACCGGCATCGGCCGCATCGCCG
>CALESR010000281.1 GCA_937907485.1 uncultured Paracoccaceae bacterium
CCATCTAGTGCGCCGGGCCCGAGGGTCAAGGCTGGCGATCCCGAGAGGAAGGCGTGAATTTAATGGCGCCATGGGGTTAGAATGGAAACGGCACCGCAAGCGACCCGCCACAGATCAAAGGGTTACAGGATGAAATGGAAACTGGATTCGCTGGAAGATGCGGTTTTAACGGTCGCGGCGATTGCGGCGGCGGCCGTGCTGGTGCTGACGCTTTGGGAAACTCCGCCTTCCAACATCGCCACCGTCGCCACGCTGACCGGTTACGCCACCGCCGCCGATGGCGACGATCTGCGGTTTGGCGACGTGCGGGTGCGGCTGGCGGGGATTGCGGCGCCTGAGGATCGGCGGGGGCTGGTGCAGCCGGGCGGGCCCGAGGCGACGGCGGCGCTGGCGCGGTTGGTCGAGGGGCGGCGGGTGACCTGCCACCTCGACGGCAGCACGGCGGGGCGCAGCCTGCGGCCCGTGGCGACGTGCCGGGCGGGCGGGGCCGATCTGGGCTGGGCGATGGTGCAGGGCGGCTGGGCGCGCGATTGCCCGGCGCATTCGGGCGGGCGCTATGCCGGGGCCGAGGCGGCCGCGCGGGTGGCGGGGCTGGATCTGGCGGCGCGGTATGCGCTGCCGGGGTATTGTGGGGAGGGGGAGTGATGGGCCGGCAGATTTATCGTGGCGCGCCGCTGGTTGTTTTTCTCTGCGGCATTGTGCTCGGCAGGAACGCGCCAGCGTCAGATGTGTCGTTTTTCATTGGGACGACGCAGTTTTGGACCGCATTGATTGTCGGGGCCTTTGCTCTCGCCCTCTGCAACGGCGCGGTCAAGTCATACACAGATGACGCCTGATTGGCGCGGGGAGGGGGAGTGATGGGCACGATGCAGCGTCAGCGGCGGATGGAGCACGAACTGAATCAGCACCCCCGGCCAAATGTGCTGCGCTCATTGCGTGGCCAGTGGCCAGTTTCGGATGCGGACGTGCGCGAGATCGAGCGGGTGTTCGCGGGGTCGGTGAAACTGCCGAGGATGCTTTACATGGCGGGGCGTCATCTGGAACATCACCGCCCCGCCACCTGATCCCACCACCCCACACACCGCCTGAGGCGGGCGTTCGCGGCGCCGAGTGCGGCGTCATAGCGCAGCAGGGCGAGGTCGAGGCGTTCGCCGGGCACCACGCCCGCGCGGGTGGTGATGCGGCAATCTTCGGGCACGGCGGGCGGCGGGGCGGCGCGGACCTGCCCGAGGCGGTCCCCCGCATCGGCGGCGCGCTGCAGGTCAGTCAGCCCGCAACCGGCCAGCCAGATCAGGATCGAGCACGCAACCGTCAATCGCCAACCGTTCATCCTGCACCCTTTCCAATTCGGCCATGATCGCCCCGGCCTCGGCCTCGGCCTGTTCGGCGGCCTCGCGAAACCCCGCCGCCGCGCGGTCGCGGGCCTTGATCGCCTCGCGCAGAACCTCGGCCTCGGCCAGCGCCGCCGACAGCTCGACCTGCGCCACCAGCCCGGCCCGCGCCTCGGCCACGGCGACCGCCAGCGCGTGCCGATGCCAGAGCCACAGCGCGCCCACCAGCGCCAGAACCGCCCCGAGGCCCGCCAGCCAGCGACCGGGAAGGGCGATCATGACGGCCAGTCCGGCAAATCGACGGTTCGACCGGCCAGCCTATGTGTGCAGTCACCGAGAAACTGAATCCGGCCGTCGCGGACGAACGAATGACAGCACACGCAGTCGCACGGCCATTCTGGGTCGCCTGACTTGTCGCAATGCTTTCCGGTCGGCTCGACGAAATGGCCGGTCCGGACAAGGATTGACGGCGTGAAGGTCGGCACATCGCCGTTGCCATTGAACCACCACACCGGCCCGCGCGATTCCCCCACTGCGACGTGGTGCGCCTGCTCGCAGCCGGGGCACCAGAAGGCGATTCGCCCGCCTTCAAGTTGGCGAAGTTTTGACCCGAGCGCGCTCATTCCAGCGCGCTCACACACAGATCGTGCTCGGCGGATCGGCGAATGATCAGCCCACGGATCACCCGCCCGCCTGCCCGGTCATACCAGGTCAGGGCCTCGCAGGCGCCGCGCATGTCGCCCGCGTTCAGGCGGCGCAGCGCGGTCGAGGCGCAGACCCCGCCCGCCGCGCGCGGCGCGCCGGGGCCGATGTTCCACGTCAGCGAGGTCATCGCCCCATCGGTCTGCGCGGTCATCGTCGCAGCGGTGACACACGCACGATAGCGCGCCCAGTATTGCACCCGCAACGCGACCTCGAACTGCGCCAGTGCGTCCTCGGCGGTCAGCAGATCGCCCATCCGAACAGCGCGGCGCACTGAACCGTCAGGGTTGAACAGCCGGGTCTGGCCAAAGCCGATCGTCGGCACGTCCGGCTCGGCCAGTGTGTCGAGATAGGCGCGGTAACAAAGGCCAGACGGGCTGGCGGCGCAGCGTTCGGTCGGCCCGGTGCCCTCGAATCGCTGGATCAGAGGCACGGCGTGCACGGCGGTCTGCGACCAGCTCGGCAGGCCCGACCCCGTCGGCGCTGGCTGGGCGCAGACGGCAAAGACCGCGCAGATCAGGGCCTCGATCATTTGGCCAGCCCTTGATCCAGCAGCCGCCCGGCGATTCCGTAAACCAGCAGGCCGACGCCAAGCCCCCACCACAGGCGCGGCGAGGCGACGTCATGCCCGAGTGCCACGAACAGCACCTCGGGCGCGGTCAGGCACGCCAGCGACAGGTAAAACGCCCACATCGAATGCGACCGGGCGGCGATTGTTTTCCAGTTTGGGACAAGACGCATCGGCGTTACTCCGGATCGAGGCACCGCGTGGTGCCGGTTTGGGCCCAGTGGGGGCTGTCGGGGCCGTGGATCAGGCCGCGCTCGCTGACCCGCTGGACGCAGCCGCCGGTCGGCAGGATCACCGCGTCGCCCCAGATCACCCGGACGGGCGACAGTGCGATCAGGATCGCCACGGCGACAGCCAGATTGACCGCCAGCACCCAGCCGGATTCGAGCGTGCGGCGGATCATCGCGGCCTCACATCCCAGCCGAGGAAATACAGCACCCCGCCAACCGCCGCCGCCAGCGGGACCGCCGCCGTGACGACGTTGGCCCAGAACCGGAACCGGGCGAAAAAACCGCGTTTCCAGATGCGGTCGCGGGCGATCTCGATCAACGCTTCCTGCAGCTCGCGGTCCTCGCAGTGGTTCGCTTCGATGATCGCGTCGATCCGACGCACGATTTCGTCGATGCGGTCATCGGCAGAGGGTCTGGTCATCGTCACGTCCTGGACTGAGGCCTACGGGCACAAAAGGTGGGCGAGGGCGGGGTCATGCGGTCACCGTCTGGTCGGTGACGCGCAGATCGGTGACGGTTCCGCTGACCGGCACGGTCGCCAGGTCAAGGCCAATGTCGAGGCGGATGCGGTCAGGCGCGGCCTGCCCAGCGGTGGTGCTGAACAGCACGGACGGCACGCCGTCCTCGGGCTGCGTGATCGAGGGGCGGATGGAAATATCGTCGCACGAATTGATCTCGACGCAGGCGGTCGTGCCGCCGATCAACTGGCCCTCAATCGTGATGACGCGCGACCGGCCAAGCCCGCCGCCGCTGGGCGCGGCATAGGCGATCCGCACCAGATGCGACCCCAACCAATCGCTGAAATCAAGCGCAATCTTGGCTTTCTCGCATCGCGTCAACTCGACGCCGACCCCGGTGCCGAACGCCGCCCGCCCGGTGATCGTGAACCGGCTGGACCCGTCCGCGACAAGAATGTGATCGGTGCAGCCCTCGGACACGATGTCGCTGATATTCACCACGCCGTCACCCGCGCCGATCAGCTCGAACTCGATGGCGCAATCCACGTTGATCGGGCTGGCGATGACCACAGTCCCATCGTCCGACCCCAATTCGCGGTAAGCGCAGGGGCACCGCAGCGCGAGGTTGTGACTGATGCGGCACTTGGAGTTGAGGTAGCAGAAGTAATAGGCGCTGCGCCCGGCGTCCTCGACATAGTTAAAATGACAGTTCACGCCGACGTTGGTGAACCCCGTATGGATACCGTGCCAGCGAGGCCGGTAAATCCGGTTGTTCGTGATCCGCGTCCAGCCGTCCGTCTGGTCTGAGATCGCGTCGCTCGGGCTATCCTCGAACACGCAATTGTCCACCACGGCGGCGACGGTCAGCACGGGGTCAAGGTGGACGCTGGCGATCGTATAGGCGTTCGGCTCGGTCGGCTGCTTGTTGCCGTCGAAGTGCACCCCGAGGATCTGCGGCGAGATTTTTGGCGAGGCCCCCGCCGTCGCGTCGGTGTAGATCATCGGGAAGGTGCTGCTGACCTTGGCCACGCCGTCAGCCCAGCCCACCCGCAGGCCGGTGCTGGTGGCGCAGTTGTAGGACTGCACGGTGATGCTGTTGGCGCCCCCCGCAAGGCTGATGGCCGTCACCACCCCGCGCGTGCCGGGGTAAGACGTGCTGCTGTTGTCCGGGCCGATGTAAACGTCCTGCCCGATCACAAAGCCCGAGGCGTCAGTGACGGGGATAACCGTTTGATCCTGAACCAGTGTTCCGACTGCGGCGGTGGTGAAGGCTGCAATCTTGCGGATTTTGCCTTTCGGGTGCCCGATGACTTTGGTTGATTTGAGAAGGCGAAGGCCACGGTCGAGCATGTAGGCGTCGGCGCACGGGCTGAAAAACAGATCGAGATTGTTGGCCTCGGCCACGTCGCGGGCCAGCAGGATTGCCGCCGTGTCGTTTTCCACCCCGTCGCCAATAGCGCCAAAGGACCGCACGTCGATGCGGCCCAGCACCCGCTCCAGATCGTTGATGCGACCGGCGAGGCTGGCATAGGTCAGGCCGGTGAGGCTCGACACCCGCGCCGCTGCGGTCTCGGGGTCGGTGCTGCCGCTGACCGTGAGGATCGCCAACTGCGCCTCCAGCGCGGCAATCGAAATCGTCTGCAACGCGGTGGTATTTTCGAGGCCGGTCACGCGGGCCGTCACGTCGCCACCCGCGCCACCGCCCGACGACAGTTCCAGCCAGCGCACCGAATAGGCCGCTGCGCCAGTGACCACAACGGACCCGCCCTGCGGAACGATCAGGTAGCCTGTCGCAACCGGCGTCGTGGTCGCATACGATCCGCGGTCGAAAATGCACTCAACCGGATAGGCGGCCAGATACGCTTGGAATTTGGCAACGGTGGTCGCGCCCGCCATCGCGTCGATCTTGGCTTTCTCGACGGTGATGCGCATGTCGGTGGCAGAGCCGTAAAAAACCCCGCGCGCCTCGGTCGCATTGCCGGGGTTTAGGGGGAAATCTCCGTCCGCGCATTTGCCGATCAGCAACCGGCGCTGTTCAGCGGTGATCGCCGCGCCGCCGCCGTTGTTGATGGTCAAGAGCGCGCGATAGAAATCCCCGACAGCCGTGGCAGCGCCCGTCTGGATCGTCCACTCTGTCGTGGTGCCGGGATAGGTGATCGTGCGGCGCACGATGTTCTGAACGTGGTGCAGTCCCTCGATCCGGTCTTTCACGTCCTCGTGGGCGTAAAGGTCGGTCGGCGCAAAGGTGGCGACGGTCGCAGAATAAGGCTCATAGGGCGTCGGCGTTGCGCCGCGCTCGATCTGAACACCGCTCTCCACAACCATCGCAGGGTTCGCGCCGGTCGCCGTGATCGCCAGTTTGATTTTCGTTTCGTCCTCGGCCAGCGTGAAGTTGTCAGGCACCCCCACGCTGGTCAGGATTTGCCGACTGAAAACCCCGGCGTCGGTGTAGATCGTCACCACCGGGCGGCGCACGTTCGCACCAACCGTCAGACCTCGGCGGCAATAGGTCTCGCCCGGCACAACGGGGATGAAGTCCACGGTGCGCAACTGCGAACCCGAGACGGCAGGCACCCCCGACCCGTTGATGGTGCCGACCTCCCATTTGCGCGGGTCGTGGTCGGCAAGGTTCTTGCCCACGGCGGCAACCGCCAGCGGCGTGACCGCCGTTGTCAGGCTGTTGCCCTCGATCCGCACAATGGCGCGGGTTTTTGCGGGCACCTCGGAATGCAGCCGGGCGGTGGTCGCGGTGGTGACGGTTTCCAGCAAGGGGTCCGTGAATGCCTTGTCGAGCGCCAGCGTCAAGGTCGGATAGACCTCGACAGCCTCGACCGCAGCAGCGCTGGCGGCGGCAGCGACACCGGCATCCACCGCCGACGCCGTAGCATGGCCTTCTGCCGCCACCTCACTCGCCGCTGCATCCGTGGCGCTGCCATCCGCATCGCTGGCGCTGCCCGCCGCCGCGTCTCGCGCGGCCTCAGCATCGCTGGCGCTACCCGCCGCCGCGTCTCGCGCGGCCTCGGCTTCGTCTCGCGCAGCCTCAGCCGAGGCCGCATACACCCCCGCCTGTTGCACCAGCGTCGGGGTGTAGGTCGGTTGCGTGTCCAGCAGGTCGGCAAAAGGCACGTCCCCCTCTCCCTCGGGGACGTATTTGCGGATCGTCACCGCGCCGTTCGGGCCGGTCAGCGTGATGTCGAACCCGCCGACCACCACCGCCACGCTGAAGGCGCCGGTGCTGGCGTGGGTGGTGACCTCCCAGCGCGGCTGGGCGGGGCCGAACACCGGGAACACCGCCTCGCCCTCGACGCTGACCGGGTCGCCGATCCGCTGGAACACCAGCTTGTAACCGAGCAGCAGGGCGCCCCCGGCGCCGTAAACCGGGCCGATGATGTTGCGAGTGGTGGGTGCGGGCATGGGTGGGTCCTATCGTTG
Source organism: uncultured Paracoccaceae bacterium (assembly GCA_937907485.1). Taxonomy (GTDB): domain Bacteria; phylum Pseudomonadota; class Alphaproteobacteria; order Rhodobacterales; family Rhodobacteraceae; genus Pararhodobacter. Next base: position 6,722 of record CALESR010000281.1, read on the forward strand.
GCGGCGTTCGGCCGAGAGGCTCAGGTTGCGAAAAAGGTCGATTCGGGCGACGCTGGAATCGGCGGGGTCAGACCCGCTGGCGCGCAGATCGACGCGGACCTCGATGTCGGTGGCGACGTGGCCAAAGGTGCGCTGCACGTCGAGGTGATCCCAAGGGTCGAACCAGCTATTTCCGCTCGACGCGGTTTCGATCCAGCCGGACCAGCCCTCGACCGCGTCCTGCACGCGGAAATACACCCGGAATTCGCCCGCCGCGGTCAGCGTCGGCGGCGGGTCATCGGGGTTGGCCCAGGACTGCGACCGGCAATCGACATAGGCGTGGATTTGCCACTGATCGCCCGCGACGGTGGCGCCCAGCGACAGGGTTTCGACGGTGACCCAAGCGCCCGAATAATCGCCGCCCACGTCGGTGATGTTGAACTCGCCCTCGATGGTGGCCTGCAGGAAATCGGTGGCCGCGCCGTCGCTCAGATCCTCGCGCAGCAGCGTCACCGCGCTGGTCGTGACCGATTTCCAGTCCGACCAGTCGGTTTCAACGCCCATCACCGGGCGCAGCCGCACGCGGTAGCCGGTCGAGGCCAGCACGCCGTCGCTGACGGTCAGCGATTCCGCATCGACCCGCACGACGCCCGCCGTGACCGGCGCCTCGGTGGCGGTGATCTGCACCTCATAGGCCAGCGTTGCCGCGTCCTCGATAACCTCGCCGTCCCAGGCCAGGGCCAGCGCCGGGCGGCGATCCACCGCCGAGGCGTCGGTCACCGCGCCTGCGGTCAGCGACCAGTCGCCGGTGTCGATCTGGCGCGAGGCCGGGGCGGTGACGCTGGGCGCGCTGGGGCCGGTGACCGGCGCGGGCGGGGTGTAATCGGCGATGTCGCGCTCGCGCAGCGTCACCGCGACGATCAGCGTGCCGGGGTAAAACGTGGTGTCCACCACCTCGAACACCTTGTCGGTCCAGCCCCAGCGGGTGCTGGTGATCTCGACCGCGTCGAGTTCCTGCAGCGCGAGGTATTCGGGCGGCAGGTGCCCGGTGACGGTGGCCCAGCGGCGGGCGTCAAAGGCCAGCGCCTGACCGATCTGCCGCGCCTGGTCGTGGTTGCCACAGGCGGCCAGCGTCAGCGCGCGGGTCAGGCGGCGGTTGCCGTCGGCCTCCTCCCAGCCGGCGTCGGTCAAAAGGTCGGTCTGGGTGATTTCCCAGGCCGCCGCGGCGTTGGGGTGGCTGACCCGCAGGCCGTTGTGGGTGTCGGTCAGCCCCGGCACGGGATCCAGCAGGCGGGGCGCGCTGATAACCCAGTCGGCGTCGGTGATGGTCATCACCGGGTCGGCGGGCGGGCCGGTGCGCACGCGGAACACGCCGCCCGATTCGGCGATCTGGGTCAGCGCGGCGGCGAGCAGCTCCTCGATAACGGCGGCGGGTTCGGTGTCGGCCAGCGCGATTTCCAGACCGCCGTGGAATTGCGGCCGGGTGTCGGGTTCGGTGCCGAGCACGGTGTCGGCGATGTTCATCGCGGCGACCCAGTTGTCAAACGGCAGCGCCGCCGCGTTCAGGTCGCCGCCATAAACATCCCCGCCGGGCAGCGGCACCCCGCGCGCGACGTTGTAGGCGTTCACGATCAGGTTGGCGCTGAAGCCCCAGGTCTCCGGGTCATCGTGGCGCTGATCGCCGTCGCCGCCGACGCTGGTGTCGGCGCGCGGGTCATAGACCGGCACGCCGTCCATCTCGAACTTGATCGCCGGGACGTTTTTCCAGACCGTGTCGTTCAGCCGCAGCGTGACGATGACATAGGCCACGCCGGTGCCGATGTGGTCCTCGGTCCAGGGCATGTCGGGGTCAGCGCCATAGACCTCGACCAGGTGGGCGTCGGCCTCGGTCTGGGTGCCGTCATAGAATTTGACCCAGCCGTAATCGGTTGACCCGACGCGCTTTTCCACCATCGGCAGGCCGAAATCCGCGTGCGGGTTTTCCGCGTCCAGCGTGACCCAGGTGTCGCCCACCAGCACCCGGCGCAGGGCCGCGACCGGCGCGTCGCACAGGCTGATCACTTGGGTAAAATAGGCGTTCGGAGTCTTGCCCGCCTTGCCGTGCGAGTTGCGGTAATCGAGGTGCCCGCCGGTGACATAGGTGCCCAGAATCAGCGCTTGCGGCGCGGCTTCGCCCGCCGTGATCTGGCCGATCACCTGCCCGCCGGTCTGGCCCTTTTTCGCCAGCGCCTGTGACAGCAGCGAGGCGCCCATCGACAGCGCGGTGCGCGTCAGGAACCCGACGATGCCGCCCGCGGCCAGCGCGGTCTTGACCGCCGTGAAGGCCGTCACCACCAGCCCGGCCAGCGGCCCGGCGGCGGCGGGGGTCGCCAGCGCGATCAGCGCGGCGGTCAGGATCAGGGCGCGGATCACCGGGCGGCTCATGCGGTCACCCGAAAGGCCCGGCGCGCGGCGGACAGCGGCACCTGCCGCAGCCCGTCACGGGTCAGCCCGACGATGCGCTCGCCCAGCACGATTGCCAGCACCGGCGCGCCGTTCGGGCCGTCCAGCACCGCCACATCGCCGCGCCGGGCCCGCGCCGGGGCGATTTCGGGCAGCGTCGCGGCGGCGACGGCGACGTGATCGGCAAAGCCCTGCGCCGCCAGCGCCGCCAGCCCCGCGCGCAGGCTGGAATAGCGGATGCCCAGCGTCAGGTCGCGCCCGCTGACCAGCCGCACCCAGCCCGCCGTGAACAGCGCGCAATCGTGGGTGCCGTAAGCAAAGCGCCGGGGCGCGGCGGATTTGAGATACTCGCGCAGTTGCGTCATTTCAGAATCCCCACGCCCGGCACGGTGCCGCCGAATGTCATCTCGGACTTGGCCTTGACGTTGGCCTGCCCCCAGCGGACCTCCTTCAGCACGACGCCGGCCGAGTATTTCCGAAACAGGTCGCCCGTCGCGCGGGCCTGCTGATCGGCGTCGGCGCGAAACAGCGCGGGCGAGCGGGTCAGGCCACGCGCCGCGCTGACCAGCACCAGCTCGCCGCCGCCCTGACCACCCGCCGCGCCGGTGGTCAGCGGGAACTTGTCGATCCAGCCGACAAAGCGCTGCTGCGGCGGGCCCAGCAGCGCCCGGCTGGCGCGATTGAACAGCACCGAGTGGATTTCGACCGCCGCCAGCCGCGTGTCGTAATCGGCCAGCAGCGATTGCACCTCGGGCGTCAGATGCGGCACCGGCACGCGGTATTCGCGCACGGCCAGGCCGATGCCACCGCTGATCGGCGGCAGCACCCCCAGCGCCGGGCCGTGATAGGTGCGCGCCTCGCCGTTGATGGTAAAGGCGCGCGACCCGGTGCCTGACCACAGGCCCAGCGTCGCCGGGTCGCCGGTCGTGCGGTCGCGCGCGGTGATCCACAGCAGCACGCGCGCCACGACGCCCGAGCGCGCCTCCAGCTCGGCCACTTGCCCCTCGGTCAGTGCGATCATGCGGTAAACACCTGTTCCAGCACCAAATTCCAACCACGCGCCGACCAGGGCGTGCGTTGCGGCGACGTGTAGGTCACCACCCGGGCCAGCATCACCGGGCGCACCAGCGTCAGGGCCAGCCCCTCGGTGACGTCAAAGCGGATCGGCGGCTCGACCTCGATCAACGGCGTGGTGCCGCTGGCGTCGGCCTGCGCGCCGATCACAACGCGGTAAAGTTGCGGCACACTGCCAACCGTGACCCCCAGCCAATCGCCCGGCGACAGCACATAGCCCGCGGGCAGGGCCTCAATCGTCAGGCTGACGCCGTCAGCGTCGAGATCGCCGATCACCGGCGCGGACTCGCCCAGCAGGATGCCCTTTGGGTCGGCCGCCGGGCCGTTCACTGTCGGGTCGTAAACCGTCAGCGTCTGACCCGGACGGCGCAAGCGAGACAACACTGCGTCGCTGGCGCGCGACAAAGCGGACGGCCCATCGGCAAGGGTCATCGTGACAACCCAAAGCGGGTCGCCGAGGCTGGCAGTGATCGCGCCCGACGCCATTTGGTTCGACTCGACCGGCTCGACCGAGTCGATGCGGAAAACCGAATACTGCAGGCCAGCAAAGGCGGTGGTGTCGGCAGCCATCAGCGTTTCCTCGGGTCATTGGCATAGGCGCTGATCTGGCTGGGCAGGGCGCGCGCCATTTCGCTCATGCCCTGGGCGACGATCTGGCCGGTCTCGTCGCGGATTTGCGCGGAAAACTGGCCAATCGAGGGATCAAACCCGATGCTGACCGCCAGACCGCCGCCGCCACTCATGCCCGATTGCCCGCGCGGTATGACCCGCTCGCCTTTTTGCAAGATCGCCGGAACCTCGCCCGGCGCCAGACCGGCAATGCCGCCCTGGTGCATCCGCGGGGCCGAGGCGAACAGGCCAGGCGCTACCAGCCGCGATGGCACTCCCGCGCCAACCGTGCCGCCCGAGTGCAAAACCTTGGCGGCCACGCTGCCAGCGCCTGCGCTGAACAATCGCGACCAAAAACCGCCACCACCACCGCCACCACTGAACAAGCCGGACAGCGGACCAGTGCCAAACAGCGCCGCTTCGAGCGCGGCGCGCGCCAGCGCGCGGGCGACATTTTCCAAGGTGCCACTGAAATCCTCGCCCGCGACAATGGCATCCAGCAACCCGTCGCGCAGATCGCCTTGAATGTCGGCGAAAAATTCGGCGCGCGAATTGGCTTGCTCTTGCGCCGCGACCAACCGACCCACGGCGGCAGCCTGTCGGTCGATCTGTTCCGCCAGCGTCTCGCCGGTTTGTGCCGATCGCTGGGTCAGGTCGAGCCCGCGCCGCCGCGCCTCGTTCAGCAGGGTTTGCCGCGTGGTCAGTTCAGCGGTCTGGGCGGCGGTGCGACCGATCATCGACAGTTGCGCCTCCATCGAGGCGATCTGCGCGTCACTGAGCGCGAAAAGACCGTCATCATCTGCGCGACCGCCACCAGACCCGCCCTGCGTCGAACGGCTGTTCGCCTCGCGCCAGCGGTTGGTGGCCTCGGTCAGCCGCGCAACCTCGGTGGCGTTGGCGACCACTTCGCGGCGCTGGCGTTCGAGCAGCGCGGTCAGCGTCGGGTCAACCCCGCGGGCCGAGGCGCTGCGCGCGTCGAAATCAGCGCCGGCCATTGCGGCCGCACGCCCCACCGGATCGTCGCGGAAGTCATACTCGATCTGCGCGCGGCGAACATCGCTCACCCCGGCGGCGGCGAGGTCGAGCGCGGCACCGACGGCGCGCGTCATCTCGTCTGCCAGCCGCGCGGCCTGACTGGCCGCCCCGCCGATCGCCGAGCCCGCTGAGCCCGCGGCGCCAACCATCGCCGCCGCGCGCTCGCCAGCATCGCGGGTGTTGCGATACAATTCCTGCGCCGAGGCGTTCATCTGGTCATAGGGCCCAAGAGCCTGTTCCAGCGTCGCCAGCAAATCCG
>CALESR010000282.1 GCA_937907485.1 uncultured Paracoccaceae bacterium
CGACTTCGATGGTGAAGTCAACGTGGCCGGGGGTGTCGATGATGTTGAAGCGGTATTTGGTCTCGCCCTCGGGCTCGGCACCCGGATCTTCCTGGCGCTGCCAGAAGGTCGTGGTCGCGGCCGAGGTGATGGTGATCCCCCGCTCCTGCTCCTGCTCCATCCAGTCCATCGTCGCGGCGCCGTCGTGGACTTCGCCGATCTTGTGGGACTTGCCGGTGTAGTAGAGGATCCGCTCGGTCGTGGTGGTCTTGCCGGCGTCGATATGCGCCATGATACCAAAGTTGCGGTAGTGATTCAGCGGATAGCCGCGTGCCATGATCTTTGATCCTTACCAGCGGTAATGGCTGAACGCTTTGTTCGCGTCGGCCATCTTGTGGGTGTCTTCACGCTTCTTGACCGCGGTGCCACGGTTGTTGACCGCATCGGCCAGTTCCCCGGCGAGGCGCTCTTCCATCGTGTTCTCGTTGCGCTTGCGCGCGGCGGTAATCAGCCAGCGGATCGCGAGGGCTTCGCGACGCTCGGTCCGGACTTCGACGGGGACCTGATAGGTCGCACCGCCGACGCGGCGCGAACGCACTTCGACCGACGGCTTGATGTTGTCCAGCGCCTCGTGGAACACATCGATGGGCGAGCGCTTGAGGCGCTTTTCGACGCGGTCGAGGGCGTTGTAGATGATCGATTCGGCAACCGATTTCTTGCCGTCAACCATCAGGTTGTTCATGAACTTCGTCAGAACCGTATCGCCAAATTTGGCGTCCGGCAGGACTTCGCGCTTTTCAGCGGCGTGACGACGCGACATGGGGGTCTCTCCTTACTTCGGACGCTTCGCGCCGTATTTCGAACGACGCTGACGACGATCTTTGACGCCCTGCGTATCGAGCACGCCGCGCAGGATGTGGTAGCGGACGCCCGGAAGGTCTTTGATACGGCCGCCGCGGATCAGGACCACCGAGTGTTCCTGCAGGTTGTGCTTTTCGCCGGGGATATAGCTGATGACCTCAAAGCCATTGGTCAGGCGCACTTTGGCGACCTTCCGCATGGCCGAGTTCGGCTTTTTCGGCGTGGTGGTATAGACACGGGTGCAGACGCCGCGCTTTTGCGGGCACTGTTCCAAGTGCTGCGACTTCGAGCGTCTCACTCGGGGCTGCCGCGGCTGGCGGATCAGCTGTTGGATCGTTGGCATTCGTTTCGCCTTGTCTTGCGGCCCGTTCAACCAGCGTTCGTCAACGCGGTATCCGGGGGCAGTTCGTCATCTCGTGTCCAGCGCGTCCGCAAAACACAAAACCGCTTGCGCGTCCGTTGCCGGAAGCGCCGCGGTGGAATTCCAGAGGATCGAGGCGCAAGCCCGGATCATGACCACAGGTATCTCAAAGCCCCTGAAACGGATTACTCCGACCCCGGGTGCGGGCCGTATAGGGGGAGTCGCGGGGGATGTCAACACGCGCCCGGCATTGCCGTTGAGGCCGGTGATCGTTAAGCTTTTTGCACAACTCAGCGGAGAACCCGATGCGTCTGACCCGTCTTTTTCGCCGCCGCGTCGCCCCTTCGCCCGCCGGGCAGCCCTCGCAGGTGATTGGCCTCTGCCGGTTCTCGTTTCCGGCAACGGCGGGCTTTCAGGCCGGGCCGCAGACCTTGGCCGAACGCGCCGCCTATCTGTATGATCCGGCCCGTCTGGACGAGCGATTCCGTCTGTTCGAGGCCTTCACCCTGCCCTCGATTCGCGCGCAAAGCGACCCGGATTTCACCTTTCTGATCGTGGTCGGCACCGACCTGCCGCCCGCGCGACTGGCGCAACTGCGCGACCTGACGGCGGATATGCCGCAGGTGGTGATTCAGGCCCATGCGCCGGGCGAGCACCGGCCCGTGATGAAAGCCGCGATCAATTCGGTGCGCCGCAAGGGGTGCTATTCGATCCAGTTCCGCAATGATGATGATGACGCCGTCGGCGTGGAGTTTGTCGCCACCTTGCGCCGGACGCTGCAAGAGGCCGCGCCGCTGTTTCAGGCGCACCGGCATGTCGTCGTCGATTTCACCCGTGGCTGGAATGTGCTGGCCTCGGCCCGCGGGATTCAGGCCGAGCCGGTGCAGCGGCTGTTTCTGGGCGTTGCCTATGGCATCATCTTTCGCCCTGACGTCGCACTAAGTGTGATGAACTTTGGCCACCACGACGCGTGGAAGCACATGCCGACCATCACCCGGACCGAGGCGGACATGTTCTTGCGCGGCGGCAATGACCACAATGACTCGGGCACCCGGCACAGCGCCGCGCTGCCCCTGCTGACGGCCGATCAGGAGGGGCTTTTCCAGCGCGCCTTTGGTGTCAACGCGGCGCAGGTGCGCGCGATCTACGCGCGATGACCCGCTGGCGATACAGGGTGAATAGGCCGGTCGCCACGATCAGCGCGGCGCCCAGCAGGGTGATGCCATCCGGCCATTCGCCCAGCAACACCAGTCCCAGCACCAGCGCCCAGACCAGTCCAGTATACCGAAACGGCGTGACCACCGCCAACTCGCCGGTGCGCACCGCCATCACCGTCATCAGATACCCGGCCACGATGCACAGCGCCGTGCCGGACAGCAGTGCCAGCGCGTGTGGGCCCGGCAGCGCAAAGCCTTCGGTGGTGCTGCCGATCAGGCCGAACAGCGTGACCATCACCGCATTGGCCAGCGCCACCATCAGCGACGGGATGGACCGCCCCATGCCGCGCGTCAGCAGGTCGCGTGCCGTCACCAGCGCCACGCAGAGCAGCGCATACAGGGCATGGCGGTCAAAGCCTTCGGCATCCGGGCGCACGATCAGCAGCACGCCGACAAAGCCGACGCCGATCGCCACCAGCCGCCGCCAGCCCAGCGGCTCGCGCAGGAACAGCGCGGCACCCAGCGTCACGGTCAGCGGCAGCGCCTGCATGATCGCCGTCAGGTTGGCCAGCGGCATGTTGTAAAGCGCCTGCAGGAAAAACCAGGTCGAGGCGGTATCGGCCGCGGCGCGCACCAGCACCATGCGCCGGTCTGTGCCACTGAGCGCCACGCGGAACGCCCCCATCCGCCAGGCCATCAGCGCCAGAACCAGCGACACCGCGATGCCGCGCCAGAACAGCGTCTGGAACAGCGGCACCTCGGCTGACAGCAGTTTCATGATCGCGTCGGACAGCGTGAAGGCGGCCATGCCGATCAGCATGAGCAAGGCGCCGCGCGTATTGTCGGAGGGCATGGTTCGGTCCGTTCCCAAAGGGTTGACGGCACAATGTCGCTTCACAGGTGAAAAGAAAACCCCCGCGGCGCGAACCGCGGGGGCTTTGCTGTCCTGTCGTCTGGCTCAGCGGTCGTCGCCGTCCACCGGAGCGGCAAAACCGTGGTCCACCGCCGGAGCAACCAGCACAGCCTCGGCCTCGGCGCGGCGCTGCTCGATCACTTCGATGTCGCGGTCGGCGGCGATTTTCTTGGTCGCTGTCGCCACACCACCGGTGCCCGCCGGGATCAGGCGGCCGACGATGACGTTTTCCTTCAGCCCGACCAGCTTGTCGCGCTTGCCGATGACGGCAGCCTCGGTCAGCACGCGGGTCGTCTCCTGGAACGAGGCGGCCGAGATGAACGAGCGGGTCTGCAGCGACGCCTTGGTGATCCCCAGCAGGATCGGCTCGCCCTTGGCCAACCGCAGGCCCATCGCCGCGGCTTTCTCGTTGGTCTCGTCGAACTCGAACTTGTCGACGGTCTCGCCCTTCAGCAGCGTGGTTTCGCCGCTGTCGAGGATCTCGAGCTTTTGCAGCATCTGCCGCACGATCACCTCGATGTGCTTGTCGTTGATCTTCACGCCCTGCAGGCGGTAAACGTCCTGCACTTCGTCGATCAGATAGTTCGCCAGCGCCTCGATACCCATGATCCGCAGGATGTCATGCGGAGCGGGGTTGCCATCCATGATGTAGTCGCCGCGCTGGACGAAATCGCCCTCTTGCACGGGGATGTGCTTGCCCTTGGGCACCAGATATTCGACGGTCTCGAAGGTCTCGTCGACCGGCTCGATCGTGATGCGGCGCTTGTTCTTGTAGTCCTTGGCAAAGCGCACATAGCCGTCGATCTCGCAGATGATCGCGTGATCTTTCGGGCGACGGGCCTCGAACAGTTCCGCCACGCGGGGAAGACCCCCGGTGATGTCCTTGGTCTTGGCACCTTCGCGCGGGATACGCGCGACGATATCGCCCTGACGCATATCCTGCCCGTCCTCAATCGACAAAATCGCGTCGACCGACATCGGATAGGTGACGGGGTTGCCCGCCTCGTTGCGCATCGGCTCGCCGGTTTCCTTGTCCATGATGATGATCTCGGGCTTGAGATCACCGCCACGCGGAACCGAACGCCAGTCCGTCACGATCTTTTGCGACATGCCGGTGGCTTCGTCGGTATCCTCGCGCACCGACAGGCCCGCGACCAGATCGACGAACTTTGCCACACCCGCCTTTTCCGCAATGATCGGCAGGGTATAGGGGTCCCATTCATAGAGCTTGTCGCCGCGCTTGACGTCCTGACCATCGCGCACGAACAGCTTCGCGCCATAGGTCAGCTTGTGCGAGGCGCGCTCGATGCCGTTCTCGTCGATGACGGCGATGGCCATCGAACGGCCCATGACGACCAGTTCGCGCGCCGCGTTCTCCAGCACCGAGGTGTTGCGGAAGGTGATCCGACCCGCCGCGCCCGATTCCTGGAACGATTGGCTGCCGCCCTGCGCGATTCCGCCGATGTGGAAGGTCCGCATCGTCAGCTGCGTGCCGGGTTCGCCGATCGACTGCGCGGCGATGATACCCACCGCCTCGCCTTTGTTGACCAGCGTGCCGCGGGCCAGATCGCGGCCATAGCAACGGGCGCAAACGCCCTCGTCGGCCTCGCAGGTCAGCGGGCTGCGGATCTTGATCGAGGCGATGTCGGCGCGGGCAATGATGTCCGCGTCGCGTTCGTCGATCAGATCGTTGCGGCGCACCAGAACCTCGCCGGTGGCGGGATGGATCACATCCTCGGCCACCACGCGGCCCAGCACCCGTTCGGCCAGCGAGGCGACAACCTCGCCGTCGTTCACCGCCGCAGAAGCAGTGATGAAGCGATCCGTGCCGCAATCGTCCGAGCGCACGATGCAATCTTGCGCGACGTCGACCAGACGGCGCGTCAGATAGCCCGAGTTCGCCGTCTTCAGCGCGGTATCGGCCAGACCCTTGCGGGCGCCGTGCGTCGAGTTGAAGTATTCAAGAACGGTCAGACCTTCCTTGAAGTTCGAGATGATCGGCGTTTCGATGATCTCGCCCGACGGCTTGGCCATCAGACCGCGCATCCCGCCGAGCTGCTTCATCTGCGCGGGCGAACCCCGTGCGCCCGAGTGGCTCATCATGTAGACCGAGTTCGGCTCCAGCTCGCGCCCTTCGGCATCGCGCCGAACGGCCGAGATTTCCGCCATCATCGCGGCCGCCACGGCGTCCGAAGCCTTGGACCAGGCGTCGACCACCTTGTTGTACTTCTCGCCCTGGGTGATCAGGCCGTCGAGATACTGCTGTTCGAATTCCTTGACCTGATCGCGCGTCGCATCGACCAGCGTCCATTTGGATTCCGGGATCAGCATGTCATCCTTGCCGAACGAGATCCCCGCCTTGAAGGCCTCGCGGAACCCCAGACCCATGATCTGGTCGCAGAAGATGACCGACTCTTTCTGACCGCAATAGCGATAGACGGTGTCGATGACGTTCTGCACGTCCTTCTTGCGCAGCAGGCGGTTGGCCAGTTCGAACGGCGCCTTGGCGTTCAGCGGCAGCAGCGCGCCCAGCCGCAGGCGGCCCGGCGTGGTTTCATAGCGCTTGACGACCTCGTTGCCGTTCTCGTCGATCTGCAGGATGCGGCCGGTGACCTTGGCATGCAGGTGGACTTCGCCTGCGGCGAGCGCGTGCTCGACCTCGTCGATGTCCGAGAAGGCCATGCCTTCGCCCTTCATCCCGTCGCGCTGCATGGTGGTATAGTAGAGACCCAGAACCATGTCCTGCGACGGCACGATGATCGGCGCGCCGTTGGCGGGCGACA
>CALESR010000283.1 GCA_937907485.1 uncultured Paracoccaceae bacterium
GTTGTGCCCGATGGTGCAGTCGCGGCCGATCACCAGCGGATAGCCGATATCGGTATGCAGCGTGCTGCCCTCCTGCACATTCGAGCCAGCGCCGACCTCGATCCATTCATTGTCGCCACGCAGCGTGGCGGTGAACCAGACCGAGGCTCCCGCCTGCAGCCGCACCCGACCGATCACATTGGCATCGGGAGCAACCCAGGTATCGGGGTCGATGTCGGGCGTCAGGTCTCCCAGCGCATAGATCATGTCGCGTCTCCCCTGCGGGCCTCGAATTCGCGGTTCAGACCGCGGACAAAATCGTTCAGCCCGGGCTGGCGATCGGCACGGGCGCGTTCGGCCTGGAGGATCACCCGCAACTCGGCCTCGGCCAGATCGATGTCGCGGTTAATGAGGACATAATCGTATTCCGCCCAATGGCTGATTTCGTCGCGCGACTTGTCCATGCGTCCGGCGATCACCTCGGCACTGTCTTGCGCGCGGGTTTGCAGGCGGGACTGCAGGTCTGCGATCGAAGGTGGCAGGATGAAGATCGACACCACATCCTTGGCCAGCGACGAGCGCCTCACCTGTTGCCCGCCCTGCCAGTCGATATCAAAAAGAGTGTCTCGCCCGACTGCCATGGCCGCCTCAACTGGGCCTTTGGGCGTGCCATAGAGGTTGCCGAAAACCTCGGCATGTTCCAGCATCTCGCCCGCGGCCACCATCGCCTCGAACTCGGAGCGGGTTCTGAAATAGTATTCCACGCCGTCGGTTTCGCCGGGGCGCGGCAGCCGGGTGGTGGCGCTGACGCTGAAGCGCAGCGTCGGGTCCCAGCCCATCAGCCGCTTTGCCAGCGTCGATTTTCCTGCGCCCGAGGGCGAGGACAGGATGATGAGCAACCCGCGCCGGTTCATGCGCTACTCCAGATTCTGCACCTGCTCGCGCATCTGGTCGATGACGGTCTTGAGGTCAAGCCCGATCCGCGTCAACTCGGCGCTTTGCGCCTTTGAACACAGGGTGTTGGCCTCTCGGTTGAACTCCTGCATCAGAAAGTCGAGCTTGCGGCCGACCGCTTCACCGCCCGCCAACAGCGTCCGGGCCGCAGCAACATGGGTGCCTAGCCGGTCGAGTTCTTCGGTCACGTCGGTTTTCACTGCGATCAGCGCCAGTTCCTGCTCCAGCCGGGCCGGATCCGCGCCGGGCGCGGCCTCGATCAGCCGGGCCAGCGCTGCCTTCAGCGCCTCGACCTGCTCGGGGCGGCGGGCGGTGGCAGCCTGACGCGCCTGTTGGGTCAGGCTGGCAATCTGGTCGATCTGAGCGCCCATGATCGCCGCCAACGCCGCGCCTTCGGTTGCCCGCGAGGCTTCGAAAGCGTCGATCAGCCCCTCGGCGGCGGCCAGCAGGGTTGCAACCAACGGCGCCGGGTCACTGACCTCGGGCCCGGTGTCGATCACCCCGCGCAGCGCCAGCAGGTCAGCGGCGGTGATCGGTGCCAGCCCCAGCCCCTGCGATTCCGCCCGTGCCTCGGCGGCCATCACCAGCGCCACGGCGGCATCCAGCGCCAAGGGATTCAGCCGCATCACGCCTGCCGGATCGCTGCGCGTCAGTTTCAACGACAGCGTGACATTGCCGCGCTTGACCCGCTCGCCCAGCCGCTTGCGCAATGCGGCCTCCAGCCCGTCCAGCCAATCGGGCAGGCGAAACCGCAGATCCAGCCCGCGGCCATTGACCGAACGCAGATCCCATTGGCAGGACTGCACACCCGCACCCGAGTCGATCTCGCCGGTCAGGGCGGCGAAGCCGGTCATGGACTTAACCATTTCTCTAAAATTCTCTCCGGATTCGAGGAAATACGGCTACATTAAGGCATCAGTAAGGATTCTCAATCAACCGTAAACCGTTCTCTGCGACTCCGGGCCCTTGGATGCAAGGCCCGGCCAGAAACAACAATCGGAGACCGCCATGTCGGACGCCAAAAGCCCGTTGATTGATCTGATCCCTTTGGCAGCCCGTGTCTTGCGCCTGCCGTTCGCCGCCGCGCCGCCGCCCTCTGACTATCCCGTCGTGCGGGCTGTGCAGCGCCATTGGGAGGACCTGCGGGCCGGGCGCACCGCCCCCAGTCGGGCCGAACTGGACCCACGGCCAATGGCCGATTGTCTGGACATGGTCTTTGTTGCCGAACTGGTGGCGCCGGGCGTGGCGCGCTTGCGGCTTGCAGGACAACATCTGAACGAACTCTTGGGCATGGAGGCACGCGGCATGCCGCTGAGCGTGCTCTTTACCGGGGCCGGGCGCGACGAGTTGGGCTCGGCGTTGCTGCAGGTGCAGCAGGGTGCGCGGGTCGTGTTGCCACTGCGCTCGGACCGCTCATTGGGCCAGCCGGTGATCGACGGGTTACTGGCGCTGATGCCACTGACCGACCACAAGGGTGCCATCACCCGTATACTGGGCGTGATCGAGACGATCGGCGTGATCGGCCGCGCGCCACGCCGGTTCCGCACGTTGGCGGCCCCGCGTGAGTTGACCGAGATGCCGCCGACGCCACGCGGCCAGAAACCAGCGCTGCGGGTGATCGAGGGCGGGCGCGGATAGGTCTGGGCAACGGCGCGTTTCGACGCCGGCCCGGTAGGGTGCGTGCTTGCACGCACCCTTTTCCTTCAGACCGCCTTGCGCGCCATGTCGCGACGTCGCTGCGACAGTTCCTCGGCCACGAGGAAGGCCAGTTCGAGCGACTGACTGGCGTTCAGCCGCGGGTCGCAGGCGGTGTGATAGCGGCTTGACAGATCACCGTCGCCCACTGCCCGCAGACCGCCAGTACATTCGGTCACGTCCTGCCCGGTCATCTCGAAATGCACGCCGCCGGGAATCGAGCCCTCGGCACCATGGATGGCGAAGAACTCGCGCACCTCTTGCAGCACTCGCTCAAACGGCCGCGTCTTGAAGCCGGACTCGGATTTGACCGTGTTGCCATGCATCGGGTCGCAGACCCAGAGCACATTCGCACCCTCGTCACGCACAGTCTTGATGAGCCGTGGCAAATGATCACCCGTCTTGCCAGCGCCAAACCGCGCGATCAGCGTCAGGCGACCGGCCTCGTTCGTCGGATTGAGCCGCGCCATCAGCACCTTGAGGTCCTCGGACGACAGCGACGGGCCGCATTTCAGCCCGATCGGATTCTGCACGCCACGGCAGAATTCGACATGCGCGCCGTCGATCTGCCGGGTGCGATCGCCGATCCAGATCATATGGCCCGAGCCCGCGACCGGCAGGCCGGTGGTCGAATCGATGCGGCACAGCGCCTCTTCGTATTCCAGCAGCAAGGCCTCATGCGAGGTATAAAAATCGACCGTGCTCATCGCCGCCAGCGTGTCCGAGGTGATCCCCGCCGCCGTCATGAAGTCGAGCGCATCGGAAATCCGGTCCGAGATCGCCTTGTAGCGCTCGGCATCCTCGGACTTGGTGAAGCCCAGCGTCCAGGAATGCACGCGGTGGATGTCGGCGAAACCACCCTTTGAAAAGGCGCGCAGCAGGTTCAGACTGGCAGCGGCCTGCGTATAAGCCTGCAGCATCCGGCCCGGGTCCGGGATGCGGGCTTCGGGCGTGAAATCAAAGCCGTTGATGATGTCGCCGCGATAGCTGGGCAGTTCGACCCCGCCCATGACCTCGGTCCCGGCGCTGCGCGGTTTGGCGAACTGCCCGGCCATGCGGCCCACCTTGACCACCGGCACCTTGGCGCCAAAGGTCAACACGATCGCCATCTGAAGCAGCACCTTGAAGGTGTCGCGGATGTTGTCGGCGCTGAATTCGGCAAAGCTTTCAGCGCAATCGCCACCTTGCAGCAAAAAGGCCCGCCCGGCCGCCGCCTCGCCCAAGGTTCGCTTGAGCGCACGCGCCTCACCAGCAAAAACCAGCGGCGGATATTTGGCCAACTGCGCCTCGACCACACCGAGGGCGGCGCTGTCGGGATACTCCGGCATCTGGATGCGCGGCTTGGCGCGCCAGGCGGTCTTGCTCCAGGCGTTGGTCATGGCTTTCTCCGTCGATGGCCGACAAGTCGCCCCTGTCAGCGGTATCAGCGGCTCATACACCGGGTTTGCCGCGCTTGCAAACCCGACGAATCGCATTGTAGCGCTGCGCTGGGGTTCTTGCGGCGCTCCCGGTTTCCTGATTGGATTGCGACAACCGCGCGTCGGGAATGGACGCCGCCTCCGCTTTTGGAACCTGCCATGCCAGACCTGCCCGCTGTGCGCCCTGCCCGCCCCTTCAAGGTGACCGGGCGCTCTCCCGCCACTGTGACCGCCCCTGCCGCCCCTCGATTGGCCCCCGATCCGGTGCGCCAGCGGCATTTTGTCTTTGTCCTGCTCAACCAGTTCACCTTTCTGCCCTTTGCCGCTGCCATCGAGCCCCTGCGCATCGCCAACCGGATGAGCGGGCAGACCCTGTATCGCTGGACGCTGATGGCCGAATCGGGAGCCGAGGTGCGCTGCTCAAATGGCACCGTGGTGCGTGTCGATTCGGGCCTTGCGGATGTCGGGCGCGACGATGTGGTGCTGGTTTGCGGCGGCATCGACGTGCGCGCGAACACCACGCAGCCACTGGTCAACTGGCTGCGCAAGGTGGCGCGCAAGGGCTCGGTGATCGGCGGGCTGTGCACCGGGGCGCATAGCCTTGCCGAGGCCGGGTTGCTTGAAAGCCGCCGCGCGACGATCCATTGGGAGAACCGCGACGGATTTCTGGAGGAATTCACCACCACCGACCTTACGAAATCGGTTTTTGTCATCGACGGCAACCGGTTGACCGCAGCGGGGGGCACAGCGGCGATCGACCTGATCCTGACGCTGGTGGCCGATGACCATGGCAAGGATCTGGCCAATGCGGTGGCCGACCAGTTGATCTATACCACCATCCGCACCGACCGCGACATTCAGCGGCTGTCGATCCCCACCCGCATCGGCGTGCGCCATCCGCGGCTGAGCCGCGTGATCGAGCGCATGGAACAGGCGATCGAGGAACCCGTCTCGCCGGCCGATCTGGCCGAAGAAGTGGGCATGTCTACCCGTCAACTGGAGCGGCTGTTCCGGCGGTATCTGAACCGCTCGCCAAAGCGATATTACATGGAACTTCGGCTGGCACGTGCGCGCAACCTGTTGATGCAGACTGAACTTTCGGTGATCAACGTCGCACTGGCCTGCGGGTTTTCCAGCCCGTCGCATTTCTCGAAATGCTACCGCGCGCAATATGGCACGACGCCCTACCGCGAACGCGGCGCGCATGGTCTGGACGACGAAGCCGGCGCCGAACCCGGCGAGGATCAGGATCTGGGCGCGTTGCTCGACGATCAGGAGTGAAGCGATGCGGCTGGTTCTGCTGGCGGCAGGCGCCTCGCGACGGATGCTGGGGCGCGACAAACTGATGGAAGAGATCGACGGCGAGGCCCTGCTGCGCCGTCAGGCGCGGGCGGCGCTGGAGGCGGGCGTCGGGCCGGTAGCGGTAACGTTGCCGCCAGACCGCCCTCACCGTGCTGCGGCCTTGGAAGGGCTGGCGCTGCAGCACCTGATGGTGCCCAAGGCTGCCGAAGGCATGGCCGCCAGCCTTCGCGCCGCCGCGCTCTGGTCCGCAGGCGACGCGTTGATGATTGTGCCCGCTGACATGCCCGACCTGACCGCGTCGGATTTCGTTCGTATGGCCAAGGGCTTCGATGGCGTTCAGCCCGTTCGCGCCTCCGGGCAGGACGGCACGCCAGGGCATCCGGTGGTTTTTCCCGCAGCCCTGCTGGAGGCTTTCACTAGCCTCAATGGCGACGAGGGCGCCCGCACCGTGCTGCGCGCGTATCCGCCGCGCCTGCTGCCCCTGCCCGACCGGCATGCGCTGACTGACCTCGACACCCTGCAGGATTGGGTGGACTGGCGCGCGCGGCGGGATTGACGCAGTTCACGGCTCGCGGACTCAGGAGCCAACAAAAGCACTAAGCAATTAGTATGCATCGATTGCCATGCCCTGGACCATATCTTCCAAGGCCCGGCGCGGTGAGTCAACCCGGAAACCCGAGAGGGTATTGCCCCCGCCTTGATGTCGGAAAAACTGGGCTTAAGGTCCTGACCCATGGCCTCGCGCCGAACGACCGCTGGATCGACGCGCTGCGGGCCTTCCTGCGGGCGGGGACCGACGAGCGGTATAACCCCATGCTGTCTCCACAAGGGGGAATGCTATCCCTCTGAGAAATCTTGAAGTGCAAAGAGGGGCACAATTTTAGTCAAATTGTCCCTTCGCCGCAGTGTTCATCTCACTTCAAATGCCGCTGTTCAGACGGTTTCAGCGTTGCACCATCAGCCTGGTCAAGCCATGGAAGTGGTAGGTGCCGGCATAGTGCGGCGGTTCGGTCAGGTGCAGACCGGGCGCAGCGGCGAGGAGGATCGGCAGTGCCGCGGCCATTTCCAACCGGGCCAGCGGCGCTCCGACGCAAAAATGCAGCCCAACGCCAAAGGCGAGATGCGGTTTGAGCGGCCGGGCTGGATTGAAACGTGCCGGCTCGTCCCAGACGTCAGGGTCGCGGCCAGCGGCGGCGATCATCACGCCGATTTCGTCGCCGGGTTCAAACACATGGCCCATGACCTCGATGCGTTCATAGGCCCACCGGGTAAACATGTGCAGCGGCGGGTCGAGGCGCAGGGTTTCCTCGATCGTGGCGTCGAGGGTAGCGGGTGCCAGCCAGTCGCGCGGCCCGCCCTGTTCCAGCAGGGTTTTCACCCCGTTGCCGATCGCATGCACCGTCGCTTCGTGCCCGGCGTTGAGCAAGAGGATACAGGTGGTGATAAGTTCGTCCGCGCTCAGGCGCTGACCGTCTTCCTCGGCGGCGATCAGCGAGGTGATGAGGTCATCGGCAGGGCGTTTGCGGCGCTCGTCAACATAGGCACGCAGGAAGGTGGTGAACTCGGTGCTGGCCAGTGCTGCGGCATCCTCCATCGCGCGGGTGCGACCGGCCTGATACATGCCGACCATGGCGTGTGACCAGCCAAGCAAGTGGTCCTTCATCGATTCCGGCACGCCCAGCATACGGGCGATCACCACCACCGGGATTACCTGGGCGAAATGTTCGAGCAGGTCAAAGGGACCATCGGGCAGGCGGTCGGCAAGGTTCTGCGCCAAGGCCTGAACCTCGGGCATCAGGGCATTGATGCGCCGCGAGGTGAAGGCGCGCAGCACCAGGTTGCGCAGGCGGGTGTGACGCGGCGGTTCGAGCTCCAGCATCGAATGCGCCTCGACCGCATAGAAGGGTGCGGTATGCGGGGCGACGGGCTTTCGTTTGTTCTCCGGCACTTCGCGGCCGAACCTGCGATCGCGCAGGATGGCGTTGGCAGCGGCGAAGCCAAAGACACAGGGCAGATTGTAATCGTCCCAGAACACCACTCGCCCAGCCGCACGTGCGCGGTCATAAAAGGGATAGGGATTCTGCACGAAGGCGCGTTCGGTCGGCGACTGGCTCAGGTGTTGCATCGGGGCCTCAGGTTCGGGGACTGACGGTGCCAAGGGCGACGCGCCGGGTCAAGCCCTTGCCACCGGACGAGGTGCTCGTGCGCCGCACCCAGTTGGGCAAAGGCCAAGATGGTGGCGTGAGGGCTTTTCGCTTTCGCTAAGGCGGGTTGGCCGCTGGTGCGGTCGGGACGATGTGGCCCCCCGGGTTGGTGGGCTGAAACCCCACCAACCCGGTGACAGCGTTGCGTTCAGGCCCCGGCCAGCGCGTCGATCACCCGCACCCAGGACCGGATACCCTTGTGAAAACTCTCGAGGTCGTATTTTTCGTTCGGCGAATGGATTTGGTCGTCGTCGCGGCCAAAGCCGATCAGCATGGCATCCATGCCGAGGATCGACTTGAACAGCCCCGCCACCGGGATCGAGCCACCGCAGCCGATGAAAGCCGCCGGTCGAGGCCATTCGGCACTGAGCGCCAAGCGCGCAGATTCAAAGGACGGGTCCTCGACTGACATCATAACTGCGGGGCTGCCATTGGCGTCACGGATCTCGGCCCGACAATCGGCTGGCAGGCGGGCGTTGACGTGATTTTCCAGCGCCTGGAGCACCTTGTCAGGGTCTTGCGTGCCGACCAGACGGCAGGAAATCTTGGCCGAGGCGACCGAGGGCAGCACAGTCTTAAACCCGGCGCCGGTATAGCCTGAGGTCATACCGTTGACTTCGCAGGTCGGGCGCGACCAGATCATTTCCAGCACCGAGCGGCCCTTTTCCCCCGCCGGAACCGACAGACCGACACCGCCGAGGAAGCCAGCCGCATCAAACCCCAGCCCCTCCCATTGCGCACGCTGCGCGTTGGTCAGTTCGGGCACGCCATCATAGAACCCTTCCAGCGTCACGCGGCCGTCGTCATCGTGCAGATCGGCGAGGATTTTCGCCAGAACATGCGCCGGGTTTCGCGCAGCACCACCAAAGGCGCCCGAATGCAGGTCCTTGTCGGGGCCGGTGATGATGAGGTCGATCTTTGCCAGTCCGCGCAGGGTCGTGGTGATCGCGGGAGTCTGCGGGTCGAACATGCCGGTGTCGCAGATCAGCGCGAGATCCGCTTTCAGATCCTCGGCATGGCTTTGCATATAGGGGATCAGCGAGGGCGAACCGGATTCTTCCTCACCCTCGAAGAATAGCGTCACTGCCAGTGGCAATTCTCCATGCACGGCGATCCAGGCGCGACAGGCCTCGACAAAGGTCATCAACTGGCCCTTGTCATCGGCGGCGCCACGGCCTCGGATCACCTTGCCCGCTGGAGTATCCTCAACCTGCGGATCAAAGGGGTCCCGGTCCCAAAGGTTTAGCGGATCAACAGGTTGCACGTCATAGTGACCATAGAACAACACATGCGGAATGCCCTCGTCGGCTGCGTCTTCGGCGTCCTCAGTCTTTGCCAGCACCATCGGGTGACCGGGCGTTGGATGCTTTGCAGCGTCAAAGCCCAGATCGATCAGCGCGTCGACCAGCCAGTCGGCGGTGCGGTCGCAATCGGCCTTAAAGGCCGGATCGGTGGAAATCGACGGAATGCGCAGCACCTCCATTAGCCGGGCAAGCGACAGGTCCAGCGTGGCATCGACGTGGGCAAGCACCTTGGTGACGGCCTGGCTCATGGGAACCTCCTTTTGATCTGCCGCAACCTAGGCGCCGCGCGGGGGGAATGTCAAAGGCCACGGCGCATTTGAACCAGGGTGCCGGGCGGTGCGACACATGCGAAAGAGGCGACCCGCACGAGCAAGGAGAGACACGATGCGACCCGGTTCCCTGTTAAAGGCCCTTTGTCTGGCGCTGGCCTTGTGGCTGCCGATGGTTTCGGGCGCGCTGGCGCGTGAAAGCGGCGGCGAAGGGGCCTGCCCCGCCGGAGCCTATTGCCCGGCAACGGGCACCACGGCCACCGACTGCCCGCCGGGCAACTATTGCCCAAGCGGACAGGCGCCGCGGATCTGCCCCGCCGGCAGCTATTGCCCGACCGGGGCGAGTGCGGCGACGGCCTGCCCCACTGGCGCCTATTGCCCACCCGGATCGAGCGCACCGGCCACCTGTCCGCCCGGCAGCTACTGCCCCAGCGCCGCCAGTGCACAGATTTGCCCGGCCGGCTCGTATTGCCCGTCAAGTGCATCAAGCCCCGCAACCTGCCCGCCTGGCGCCTACTGCCCGCAAGGCGCCGCAGGACCGACCACCTGCCCGCCCGGCAGCTATTGTCCGCGCGGTGCAGTGGCACCCGCCGTTTGCCAACCCGGGAGCTATTGCCCGTAAGAGCGCTCACCGGATCGTGCGCGCGCGCGGGGGCTGCACAGGGCGCGGTTAGGCTGTAGAAGGGGCGAAATCCTGTTGCTGAGGCTCCTCATGTCCCGTTTGACCACCCTTGTCCTTGCCGCCGCCCTGCCCCTGCCCGCCCTTGCGGATCCGATCGACGCCCGCTCTGCCCGCGACCTTCTGTTTCGCGGTGGCGATGTCGAGGTGATCCAGGTCGATATGGCGGGCCTCAGCGAGCAGGAGATCACCGTGCTGACAACGGTTGCACGGACGCAGAAATACTATGCCGCGATCGCCTTTGCCCCTGCGCAGGGCATCATGGCCGAACCGACAGTGATGGCCGCGAACCACCACAGCCCCGAATCGGCACGCGCCGCAGCACTTGCAGGCTGCAACGAACGCAGGGGCCGGTCGGGTCGCGCCTGCGTCATCGCCTTGGAAGTGCGCCCCGAGGGCTGGGAAGAGCGTGACCTCATGCTGTCGATTGACGCCACCGAGGCCTTCAATGACGAGTATCGCCGCCGTCGTGGCACCCGGGCCTTTGCCGGCTCGGCGCTGACCGGCCAATGGGGAATCGGTCTGGGCGATGGCGCCGCCGAAAGTGCCATTGCAGCCTGTCGCGGTGACACCGAGGTTTCCGATTGTGCCGTCCTGATCGAGGACTGAGCAAAAAAGTTGCGCATTCGGCCGGGTGCGACACTTTTTTGAATTGATCCAAGTCATGGTAATGCTGCATTCAAAGATGTGAAGATAGCCCAGCTTTAAGGGGGTTGAGCATTGTCCGCGCCCAGCCCGACGCCAGGAGAATTGCCGTGACCTATGATTCCGCCCTTGATGTCGCCCTCCAGCGTCTGCACGACGAAGGCCGCTATCGCACCTTTATCGAGATCGAGCGTGATCGTGGGCAGTATCCGAATGCTGTGTGGCGCCGCCCTGATGGCACCACAAAGGACATCAAGGTCTGGTGCGGCAACGATTACCTCGGCATGGGGCAGCATCCGGCTGTGCTGGCCGCAATGCATGACGCGCTCGACGCCACT
>CALESR010000284.1 GCA_937907485.1 uncultured Paracoccaceae bacterium
ATAGGCCCGGCTGACCCAGCCCTGCGCGGTGACATTCGGCCGCCCCGAGGCATAGACCGCCCCCGGCCCCGCCAGCACCTCGGCCAGTTGCGCCAGCAGGGACGGAGAAACCGTGACATCGGCGTCCAGATAGACCCGGTTGCCCTGCAGCGCCGCGCCGTCGCCGGCGTCCAGCGCGCCCGGCTTGCCCAGCGCGGGCAGGTCCAGCACATCCAGCCGCCAGCCCTTGGCGACAAAGGGCTCCACATGGCGCAGCGCCCGCGCGACGGTGTCGTCGCTGCAGCCGTTCGCCGCCACCACCACCTGTGCGCCCTCCAGCCCCTGCGAGGCCAGCACCGCCGAGAGGCAGGCGTCGATCCAGCCGCCCTCGTTGCAGGCCGGGATGATGACGCTGAGGCTCATCGCGCCGTCATCTCCATCAGCGCCCGCCAGCGCGGCGTGTCATCCTGCAAATGCCGCAGATGCCCCCACGACCCCCAGACCGAAGGCATGCCGATGTCCATGTAGGCGACAAACGGCGCCGGGGTCAGCCCCTGCCACCCCTCGATCAGCGCGCGATAGGCCTGCCCCATCGCCTCGGAATAGTTCAGCGCCTGAAAGAAGGCGACCATCTCGGCATCGCCGTGATCGGCCGGGTTCACCACCACATGCGTGCCGCCCTCATACATCACCAGCGCCATCCCGGCCTCGCGCGCCACCTCTGCGTGATGCGCCAGTGTCAGCTCCAGCAGCCTGAGCACCGAGCCATCGGGATTGCCCGAGGTCGAACCGTCCAGCAGTTCCGCCCCGGCCAGCGCAATCGCGTGGTCAAAGCGGTGCTCGGTGACCCAGGCCTCGTGCGCGGCACCCGTCAGGCCCTGCGCGGTGGCCTGCGCCTCGGCCTCGGCGCGGCTGTCGCGCAACCAGTCGCGCAGCATGTCGCGGCGGTCCTCGTTGTGCAGTTCCGAGTTGAAATACCCGGTCACCGCCAGCGCGTCGAAGAACTCGCGCGGGGGGCGGTGCGCCGGGTCCTCGGCCATATAATCCGGAGCGTTGAGCATGTCCTCCTCCAGCCCCAGCCAGCCGGTGAACAGGCCCAGCACCCGGATGCGCCGCGCCTCCTGCCCCTGATAGACCGCGTCGATGCCGCGCATCACCTCGGCGGCCCGCACGGCGCCGAACTGCACCCAGGCCCATTCGCGGTTCCAGCGGGCGCGGGCGCTTTGTTCGGCCCAGTCGGCCTGCGCAAAGGACCAGTTCCAGATCTCGTTCGACAGCTCGAACCACGCGCGCAGCTCCGGGTCCAGCCCGTCGCGCACCACTTCGGCAAAGCGGCGGACATAGTCGTCATCGGCCAGATGCGGCAGCGTGAACCACGGGTCAGCGCCGGTTTCATTGGCCAGCTGGATCATCGTCTCCAGCGGCACACCGCGCCAGGACCACGAATAATCGCCGGGCAGGGCGCGCTGATCCCATGTGGTGACGGTGCTGCCGTTGGTGCGCATCCAGTCCATGAAACGCAGCACCGCAACATCGCCCACCCGCGCCAGCCAGTCGGGGTTGAAGACCTCGCCTGCCGCGTGCCGATCCAGATTGCGCTCATGCACCACGGTCAGGTTGCGCAGGGTGCCCCGGTTGAATTCGATCATCACCGCGCCCTCGCCGGGGACAAAATCGAACGTCGCGGAATTGTCGCCATAGCGCACATTGCGGGCGGCACCGGAAAACCCCAGATAGGCGCTGCCCTCCCACCGCGCGTGCCATGTGCCGGTGGTCGAGGTCACCTCGGCGGGCAGATCCATCAGCACAAAGGTCGAGATCCGCCGCACATTGCGCGGAAAATCGATCACCCAGCCCTCAGCGTCCAGCGCACCTGCGGCCAACAGGTCATTGTCCTCCATCCCGCCCCAGCCCGAGCCGGTATGCCCGACCCAGCGCGCCCCGCTGCGCATCACGTCGATAAAGGGCAGGCCGGTGCTCCAGCCGACGACCTCGGCCAGATTGAGGCCCAGCGCGCGACGGCCCTCGCGCGGGGTCAGATCAACCTGCGCCGGGGCGGGAAGCGCCGCACAAACCGCGATCAACAGCGCAAAGGCCGCCTGCCAGAAGGACTTTCGCATGGGTTGAATGTTCCTTTACCTGCCAAGCCCATATTTAGGATGGACATTCAGCGACATTCCACTGTTTTCTCTGCCAGACCCCGCCGACGGACACATGCACAATGCCTTCGCTCATCATGATCTCGCCCGCGCCGCTGATCGAGACCCCGGCAGGCGAGGTGATTCTGGACGTGCGCTTTGTCGAGGGGATGAAGCTGCACTGCCAACTCTGGCCCGGCCCGGTGCGCTGCGTGATGTGGCGCGGGGCGGTGCAGATCGAGGCACCGATGCGCTATGCGGCGGCGCGGCTGGGCTTTGACCTGATCGCGCTCGACCCCGGCGCCCCGGTGCCTGACCTGCTGCTGGACGAGGCCTCGATGGTCTATGTCGCGGCGGATGACATGAAACACCTGACCCTGCCGCAGGCGATGCGGGGGCGGATGGGCAAGGTGGTCTATTCCGTCGAAGAGGCGCTGGGCGGCCGTGTCGCGCATGCGCTGGGCATCAGCCCCTCAGTGCGGCGGCGGCTGGGCTCGCTCTGGTGGGCGCTGAGCCATGAGCGCGGCTTGCGCGCCGCGCTGCGCGCCGCCGATGGCATCCACTGCAACGGCTATCCCGCCGACGAGAGCTATCACCGGCTGAACCGGCAGACGCTGCGCTATTTCGACAACCGGATGCGCACGCCGATGATCGCCCGCTCGGTCGAGCAAGACGCCCGCGCCGAGACCCTGCGCCGGAACGAACCCCTGCGGCTGGCGTGGTTCGGCACAATGACCCGCGAAAGCGGCGTGATGGACCTGCTGCCGATGAGCCATCTGCTGGCGCAAGCCGGGGTTCCCTTCACCCTGTCGCTGTTCGGCGAGGGGCCACTGGAGGCCCGCCTGCGCGACGGTATCGACGGGCTGGGGCTGGAGCGGCAGGTGTCGCTGGGCGCGGCGCCGCCGTTCGAGCCGGTTCTGGTGCCCCGGCTGCGGCGCGAGGCCGACCTGTTCGTGCAACCCCGCCGCCTGCCCGATCCGCAGGGCGCCTATGTCGAGGCGCTGGGCTGCGGGCTGCCGATTCTGGGCTATGCCAACCGGATGTGGCGGCGGATGCAGCGCGAGTCCGGCGCGGGCTGGGCCGTGGCGCCCCGGCCTGCGGCCCTCGCGGCGGCGGTGACCCGGCTGCACGGTGACCGCGAGGCGGTGATCCGTGCCTCGGGCCGGGCGGTGGAGTTTGCCCGCGCCAATGCGTTTGAGACGGTCTTTGCCCGGCGGATGACCCATCTGCGCGACATCGCCGGGATGGACTGACCCTGCGCAGGGGGGCGCTGCCCCCCACGGGCCGTGCCGGCCCTCCCCCCGGGATAGTTGAGGCACAAAGATGCGGTCAGCGGGCCAGGGCGCGGGCGAGTTCGGGCAGCTCGGCCCAATCGGCAAAGGCGCGGTCATGCGGGATCGTCGCGACCGGGGTCTTGCGATACCCCTCGGTGAACAGGGCAAAGGGCACGCCCGCAGCAACGGCGGTGGCTGCATCCACCTCGCTGTCGCCGACATAGACCAGCGGGCCGTTCCCCAGGGCGCGCATCGCCTTGAGCAGCGGCGCGGGGTCGGGCTTCATCACCGGCAAGGTATCACCGCCGACCAGCACGTCAAAGAGTGGCGTCCAGCGCAGATGCGCCAGCACGGCGCGGGTCGGCGCGATCGGCTTGTTGGTGCACAAGCCCAGTTTCCAGCCCTGTTCGCGCAGCGACGCCATCGCCTCGACCACGCCGGGATAGGGCCGGGTCAGGGCATGCGCGCGCTCATACTGCGCGGCAAAGAGACGGCGCAGACGCTCGGTGCGCGGCGGATCATTGGCCCCGGCGCTGGCACGTTCGAGGCGTTCCAGAAACACCCGCGCGCCATTGCCGATGAAGCTGCGCGCCTGCTCGTAAGGGATCGGCGACAGCCCTTCGGCGGCCAGCACCGCATTGCCCGCCGCGTGGATATCGGGCGCGGAATCGATCAGCGTGCCGTCGAGGTCGAAGATGATCCTCATGCAGGCAGCGCGTTCATCGGTTTCTCGCGGATCGGCAGGTGGACGAGGGCCGAGAAGGCCCCGACACCGACGCCAACCCACCAGACCAGCGTGTAATTGCCGTAGATGTCATAAAGCCGCCCGCCCAGCCAGACGCCGAGGAAACCGCCGATCTGGTGGCTGAGAAACACAAAGCCATAGAGCGTGCCCATGTAGCGCAGCCCATAGATATGCGCGACCAGCCCGGAGGTCAGCGGCACCGTCGCCAGCCACAGCGAGCCCATCAGCGCCGAGAAGATCAGCACGCTGGTGGGGGTGATCGGCAGGGCGATGAAGGTCGCGGCAATCACCGTGCGCGCGGCATAGATGCCCGCCAGCAGGTATTTCTTGGACCAGCGCTTGCCCGCCCATGCGGCGGTCAGGGTGCCGCCGATATTGGCCAGACCGATCACCGCAATCGCCAGCGCACCCAGCGCCGAGGTGGTGGTGATGCCGATCGCCGCCAGCATGCCGTCAGGCGCGGGCGTGCCGCACATCTCGGTCACCATGGCCGGGAAATGCGCGGTGATGAAGGCAAGCTGATAGCCGCAGGAAAAGAACCCGAGGAAGATCAGCGTATAGGACGGATCGCGGAACGCCTGTTTCAGCGCCTGCCCCATGGATTGCTCAAGCTCGGCGCGGCTGGCGAGTTTGGGCGAGCGCATCATCGGCAAGGCCATCAGCGTGGCGAGGATGGCGAGTGCGAAGATCACGAACACCGTCTGCCACGTATAAAAGCCCAGCAGGAACTCGGCCAGCGGGGCGCCGATCACCTGCCCGGCCGATCCGGCGGCGGTGGCGACGCCCAGCGCGAGGCTGCGGTTCTCATCCGAGGCCGCGCGGCCGACCACCGCGAGGATCACGCCAAAGCCGGTGCCGGCAATGCCGAAACCGACCAGCACCTCAAGCCACTGCATCGCGCCGGGGGTCACCGCAAAGGACGACAGCACCAGCCCTGCGGCATAGGTCAGCGCGCCGATCAGGATGGCGCGGCGGTCGCCGAATTTCTCGGCCAAGGCGCCAAAGATCGGCTGGCCGATGCCCCAGGCGAGGTTCTGGATGGCAATGGCCAGCGAGAACTCGGTGCGCGCCCAGCCGAAATCCTGCGCGATGGGGATCTGGAACACGCCGAACGAGGCGCGCGCGGCAAAGCCGATCAGGATGATGATGCAACCGCCGATCAGGACCGGGGTGATGAGGGGCGCTTTGGTTTGCATGGCGTGGTCCGGGTGGCAGGGTTGGGGGCATCGCGCCCCCCAGACCTCCCCCGCGGCGCAGTTCGGGCAAGAAGAAGAGCGCCGCTTAACCTGTTCAGTTTTTCAGCGGCGTCAAGCCCTCACCGCGCTTGCGCGTGATACTGCGGGTTCGGCTCCATCCCGATGGCCGAGGCGACGCGGTTCGACATGTTGTAAAAGGCGGCGGTCGAGGCGATGTCAAAGATGTCGCGGTCGGAGAACCCCGCATCCCGCAGCGCCTGACGGTCGGCTTCGACGATCTCGGCGCTGGCCTTGGTGGCCTTTTCGGCAAAGGTCAGCATGGCGGTCTGCCGCGCGTCCAGATGCGCATAGCGCCAGTTCATCACCATCGCCTCGCCCAGCTCGGGACTGCCCAGCGCCCGCACTGCGGCGCCATGGGCGACCTGACAATACCAGCAGCGGTTGATCGAACTGACCACCACGGCGATCATCTCGCGTTCCAGTTTCGACAGGCCCGAAGGCCCCAACATCAGGTCATTGTACATCGCCGTGAAGGCGTTGAGCTTGGTGATGTCAAACGCATAGGCCTGCAGGACGTTCGGCACCATGCCCAGCTTGTCCATGCAGATGTCGAAATAGCGCTGGGTTGCCTCGGGCAGCGGATCGGCTGGCGGCAGGTTCAGGGCGGAAATCCGGGTCATGGGCGCCTCTCGCGATAATGATACTCGCCAACCTCGACCATGCCGAGCTCGCTGTAAAGGGCGCGGGCGCCGACGTTGCCCTGCGTCACCGCCAGCGCAAAGCGGGTGGCGCCGTTCTGCGCGGCCCAATGCGCCATGCCACGCACCGCGTCGCGGGCGACGCCCTGACGGCGGAACTGCGGTTCGACATGCAGGGCGTGCAGCATGGCGGTGCCCTTGTGAATCGCCACGAACCCGACGCCTGCCGGGCTGTCGTTGTGGCGGATGACAAAGCTCTGCCGCGGGGTGCAGGCGCGCTCCATCACGGCGAGGCGCTCGGGCCCGGTATGCGCCTTGGCCCAGAGGCCGCGCTGGATCGCCAGCGGCGGAAAGCAGCCCAGCAGGAACACCGGGCGCGGCGCCTCGGCCAGCACCTCGACCGGCGCCTCCATCAGAACCGTGGGATCGACCACCTCATAACCGCGCGCCGCCAAGGCCTCGTCCAGCAGCCGCTGGCCGGGGCGCAACTGAAACAGCGGCTCAGGGCCCAGCGCGTTCAACGCCTCGTCGCTGAAGGCCCCTTCGAGCAGCGTCGCGCTGACCCGCTTGCCACCTCCGGCCCCGTCGCGCCGCACAAAGGGGCCGACCGGCTGGCGGCTCAGCGGCGGCCACGTGGCCTCGAGCACATCGAAGAGGTCGCTCATTGCAGCTTGGCCAGTTCGATCATCGCCGCATCCAGCCGGGCGGCGTCGGTGCCACGCACCACCAGTTGCGTGCCATAGGCGCCATTGCGGGTATAGGGATACGAGCCAAAGCTGAGATCGGCATAACGCGCCGCCAGATCGGCCAGCGCCGCCGCAATCTCGCCCTCGCCGCGCGCCACATCGACCATCTGGCTCAGCAGCGGGTCGCCGCCGGTCAGCGTCGGCAGCAGGCCGGCCACCATCGCCTCGAAAATCGCCGGAACCCCGGCCATCACATGCACATTGCCAAGGCTGAACCCCGGCGCCGCCGAGATCGGATTGTCGATCAGCACCGCGCCCTCCGGGATGCGGGCCATGCGCAACCGGGCCTCGTTCAGCGCCAGCCCGGTGCGGGCGTAATGGGCGCGCAGGATGGCGTGGGCGTCGTCGCGCACGCCGATGGGCGCGCCAAAGGCCGCCGCCACCGCATCCGCCGTGATGTCGTCATGCGTCGGCCCGATCCCGCCCGAGGTAAACACATGGTCGAAACGCGCGCGCAGGGCATTGACCGCCCCGACGATCGCCGCGTGGTCATCGGCCACGACGCGAACCTCGCTCAGGCGGATACCGCGGCCGGTCAGGGCCTGCGCCAGATGGTGGGTGTTGCTGTCGCGGGTGCGGCCCGACAGGATCTCGTCCCCGATGACGAGCATGGCGGCGGTGGGGTTGGGCATGGTGTCCTCGTGCTGATGCGGGGACGTTAGCGCGCTTTGCGCGGCTTTCCAACCAGCCGTCAACGGTGGGTGACGAAGGGGATCTTTACGCCCAGTGTCAAGATGTTGGGCGCCATGCCCGCACCGCGCAGCGTGGTCAGGCGGCCAAGGCCCAAGGACAGGCTCCAGCGGTCGGTGACCCGGTAATCCACCTCGGCGCGCAGGCCGCCGATGATGCCGCCCGCCGTGTTCACCCCGCCGCCGCCCGCCGCGCCCAGATGCCCCTCGAACGACAGCGTCCAGCGCGCACCCAGCGGCATCGCATAGCCCAGACCGACCATGCCGATCGCATAACCCGCCGCGCCGCCCTGAACCGTGGTCTGGCCGTTGCCGGTGACATAGACCCGCTCGCCGACGAAATAATCCAGCGAACTTTCCTGCATCACCACATAGGCGGCCGGATTGGCGCCGTTGAAAAAGCCGGGCGCGGTCTGCTGCATCGAAAAGCCGCCGCTATAGGCCCAGCGCTGGCCGCCCTGTGGCACCGAACCGGGCCGCTCGAAGGCACGCACCAGCCCCAGCGACAGCGCAGCGGCGCGAAAGCCACCGGTCGGGGCCACCATCGCGCCAAGCGTCAGTTCAAGGTCAAAGCTGCGGCTGACCGGCGTGCTCAGACCCACCCCGGCCTGAACCAGCAGGCCCGAGCCGGTATCGACATCGCCGCCGCCGCCAAAGCCCGCGCTCCCCTCGACAAACAACGCGCCGCGGCCCAGCGGCAGGCTCCGGCGGACCCCGGCCATCACCTGCATATAGCCCTGCGCACCCATCGCGGCCCCCGCCGCGCCAAAGGTCAGGCGGGTGTTCGGCGCCAGCGCAAACATCGCCTGCACGCCTTCGAGCGCGACGGTCGGCTGTGCCCCGCCACTGCGCGTCAGCACGCCCGAGGGCGCGACAAAGCCGGTGGTGACCACCGAAACCGCCGCCAGATCCGAGGTCGCCGCCTGCCGGTCGCCCTGATGATGGCGAAACCCGATGCCAAACGCCGCGCCGTCGATCGGCGCGCCCGCAATGCGGATCCACGAGGCCGTCAGTTGCAGATCCCACGCGGGCGTCAGCCGGTAATCGGCCGAAACCCCGGCCCGCAGCATCAGCCCGTCGCCATTCACCTGCGACGCACCGCCGCCGCCGCCGAAAAACCCACTGGCGCCCAGCGACAGCCGCTCGGTCAGCGGCAGGCGCAGGGCCCCCTCGAAGCCCCAGAAGAACGCGCCCCCGGCATCGCCCATCGCCGCCGAATAGAACCCTTGGCCAAAGCTGAAATTCGGCGTGACCCGGTGCCCGACGTACAGCCGGTGCAACCCCTCGATCAGGGTCTGCGGCGAGGACAGCCGCTCGAAACCGGTCTCGATCTCAAATCCCTGCGCCTGTGCGCCGGGGCCCAGCGTGACGCCCGCCACCAAAAACGCCGTCGCGGTCAAAAGGGCCTTGCGGTCAAGCCTGCTCATTGCTGCGTCCCGATGGTGTACGTGAAATCGCCAACCACAATAGAGGCCACAGCCCCCTTGGCAAGCCGCCCGGACCGATCCCTGCCCCGGCGTGGTCTTTTCGTCACGGGCGCGCTTGCCGCATGGTCTGGCCATCGCGGCGATTTCCGCCTATCTAGGCCAAGGAAACCAGAGGCTCGACCCGTGTACGACAAACATGACCGCATCACCAAGGATGGCATCCGGCTGCATTCGGCTGAGGATTTCGCCGGGATGCGACAGGCCGGACAGATCGCCGCGCGCATCCTCGACGACATCGCCGGGCATGTCTGTGTCGGTCAGCGCACGGGCGAGCTGGACCGCCTGATCGAGGCGATGGTCCTTGCCCACGGCGCCAAATCGGCGACCATCGGCTATCGCGGCTATCGCCACGCCAGTTGCATCAGCCTCAATCACGTCGTCTGCCACGGCATTCCCGGCAGCGTCACGCCGACCGCCCGCAACGAACCCACCCGCACCGACGACACCCTGCGCGACGGTGATATCCTGAACATCGACGTCACGGTGATCGTTGACGGCTGGTTTGGCGATTCCTCGCGGATGTATATCGCGGGCAAGCCGAAACCCTTTGCCATGCGGTTGATCGAGGTCACCCACACGGCGCTGATGAAGGGGATCGAGGCCGTGCGCCCCGGCAATACCTTTGGCGACATCGGCCACGCGATTCAAAGCTATGTCGAAGGGCAGCGCATGGCCGTGGTGCGCGATTTCTGCGGGCACGGGCTGGGGCGGGTGTTTCACGCACCGCCGAACGTGCTGCACTATGGCCGTCCGGGGCGTGAGGCCGTGCTGGAAGAGGGCATGTTCTTTACCATCGAGCCGATGGTCAATCTGGGCCGCCCGGAAACCAAGGTGCTGTCCGACGAATGGACGGCGATCACCCGCGACAAATCGCTCTCGGCGCAGTTCGAACATTCGGTCGGCGTGACGGCGACCGGCTGCGAGATCTTCACCCTCTCGCCGGCGGGTCTGTTTCATCCGACCTGGACTCCGCAGTCTTGATCCCCAGCACCCGGTTCAGGGCGGCGCCCAGCAAGACGACATAGGCCGAAAGCTGGAACCAGACCATCAGCGCCATCGCCGCGCCCAATGAGCCATAGACCTCGTTGTAATTGCCGAAGGCGCCGACAAACAGCGAAAAGGCCACCGACACCGCCGCCCAGAGGGTGACCGCCAGCGCCAGCCCCGGCGTCAGGAACGGGCCCTCGCGCGCGGCCTTGGTGTTGGGGCCAAAGCGGTAAAACACGCCCAGCCCCAGCACGATTGCCCCCAGCGCCACCACCCAGCGCGCCATCTTCAGCGCGGCGATGTCGTCGCCGGGGATCAGCGGCGCCAGCAGCGCCAGTCCCAGCGGCAACAGCACCATCGTGACGACCGAGGTCGCTCCGGCACCAATCGCCGCCACCGTCAGACCCAGCGCAACGGCGAAATCCTGAAACCTCTCTCGCGCGCGGCCGCCGTGGATCGCCCGCAGGCCCCGCATCAGCGCCGCCACCCCGCGCCGCGCCGACCACAGGGTGCCCGCCAGCGACAGCAACCCGGTCAGGCCCAGTGTCAGCGGCTTGGCCGAGGCCAGCGCGCTCGATTGTTCGATCAGCAGGGTGAACACCTCGGGCGGCAGGAAATCGGCCATCGGCGCCAGCGCCGAGGCCACCTCGCCGGGGTCCGCCCAGAGGCTGACAAGCGCCACGATGACGCCCAATGCCGGAAAGACCGAGAGCATGGCGAAAAACGCCACGCCCGCCGAGATCAGCCCCAGATGACGGCGCGACGACAGGGTCCAGACCGCCAGTGCCAGGACCAGGGCGCGCCGCACGGGTCAGATCGCCAGATCGCCCAGACCCTTGCCCGCGGCCAGCGCGGCATCGACCCAGCGCGGACGACGGCCACGACCGGTCCAGGTCATCGACGGATCGGCGGGGTTGGCGTATTTCGCCGCAGCGGGTTTGCGGGTCTTGCGCACGCCCAGTTGCGTCAGGTCGGCGGGCGACAGGCCACGCTCGCGCATGAAGGCCTCGACTTCGGCCAAGGCCTTGCGGCGCTCGCGGTCCTTGAACCCGGCAATCGCGGCTTCGACATCTTTTTGCAACTGCTTGAGGTCTTTCAGCGACATGCTGTCAAGAGTCATGGCGTTATTCCTTTCATTGAATAGCTCCGATGCTGCCCCTATGCCACGCGCGGCAATTAAGCGTCAATCGCAGAATGCAAATTTATTTCCGGGCGGCCCGCGTTTCTCGATAAATCATGTATATTCCCGCGCCAAGGATCAGCGCAATGCCGGACCAGGCGACAAAATCCGGCCATTCACCGAAAATCACCACGCCCCAGAGAATAGCCATCGGCATCGCCGAATATTCCAGCGGGGCAACCAGCGCCGCCTCGCAAATGCGATAAGCCTGGGCGATCAGCAACCCTCCGACCGCGGTGCCAAACCCGGCCAGCAGAAAGAACGGCCAATCGGCGGCTTGCGGCCAGATCCATTCGCGCAGCAGGAACGAGGCGGCGCTGTCGCCACCCGGATCAAACCGCCCGTCGCCGACCAGCAGGCCAAACCCGGCGCTGAAGGTCAAAAAGGTCATCTGGGTGTAAAATCCCATCGTGACCGCGCTCTCGCTCAGGCCCATGCCGCGTGTCATCACCTGCAGGCCGGCATAGCCGGCGGCGGCCAGCAGCGGCAGCAGGGCGACGACGGTAAAGGCCTCGGTCCCCGGCCGCACCATGATGATCGCGCCGATCAACCCGGCGGCAATCGCGCCCCAGCGATGCGGGCCGACCTTTTCGTGCAGGAAAATCACCGAGAACAGCGCAATCATCAGCGGGCTGACAAAAAAGATCGCCGTGGCATCGGCAATCGGCATCACCGACAGCGCGGCATAAAACGCCATGTTCGAGCCGACGACAAACAGCCCGCGAAACAGATGTTTCACCGGGTGCCGGGTGCGGATCTGGCGGTAACCGCCGCTCAGCGGCATGACCACGGCCAGCACGATGCCCAGCCCGATCACCGAGCGCAGCAGCACCACCTCATGCAGCGCATAGCCGCCCGACAGCGACTTGATCGCCATGTCGTTGATCGTAAAGGCCACCGACGCGCCCAAGGCACAAAGCGCGCCGATGGCCGTGGTCGAGAGTGTCCTCATGCTGGCGCGCTCAACACCCGGTCGAGCGCCTGCGCGAACCGGGCGCGGTCGCGCGGGCCAAAGGACTTGCCGCTGCCCTGCCGGAACGGATCGGCCGCGCGCAGATCGGCGGCAAGGTCGCGCATCGCCAGCACCTGCCCGATGTTCGAGGCATTCAGGATGCTGCCGTCATGCTTGACCACCCGTGCCCCGGCGTCGATGCAGCGCGCGGCCAGCGGGATGTCGGCGGTCACCACCACATCGCCGGGTCCGCATTCGGCGGCGATCCATTTGTCGGCGATATCCGGCCCCGCATCGACATAGACCATACGCACCAGCGGGTGATCGACCGGCCGGATGCCGCCGTTCGAGACGATGCACAGGGTGACGCCATGTCGCAACGCGATGCGCTGCGATTCCTCGCGCACGGGGCAGGCGTCGGCGTCGATGAACAGGGTGGGCATGGGCACCAGTTTGTTAACAGGTGCATCTATCCCCGGCGCGCGGCGATTGGCAAGCTCAATGCCCCATCTGGCAGCAGCCCGTCAGCCCGACCGCCTGTCCACGGAAATAGACCTGTGCCTCCAGGCCATAGAGCCGGTCGCTCATCCCGTCGGAACAGACGCCATTGCGCAGCACGGCGAACCCCTCATGCGCGCCGGAAAACGGCAGCGCCAGTGTCGGCGGAAAGGCGGTGGCGGGCAGGATCGGCGCGTCGGTGCGCACCTCCCATGAGTCATCTGGCGAGACGAATTCCGCGCGGTTGCCGGGCAGATAAAAGGAGAATGTCCAGAACGGCTCGGTCCCGGTGCAGGTCAGCGAATGGGTGCCGGAATGCCAGGCGTCGGCGTGCTCGCGGGTCAAGAATCGCATCGACGACCAGCCGACCCCCTCGCCCGTGCGCACCAGACCCCATGTGCGGTCCTCGTTCAGGCCGATCACCTCGATTCCCACGGCGTCGCGGGCAAAGCTGCCGACAATGGCCGCGCGGGCCGAGGGTTCGGCGCGGATGTTCAGCACATCGCCCGCCGACACGCCGCTGACATGGTGCAGCGCGGGGAAATCCTGCGCGGCGGCGGTCTGGGCAAGGAACAGTGCGATCAGCAGGGCAGAAAGGCGAAAACGCATGGCGGCCTCCTCAGATCTTTGCGCTCCAGCTCAGCGAGGCGTGGCGGCGGGTGTAAAACTCGCCCATCAGACCAAGAAGCAGGCAGGCAAAGGTGATGACGACGGGATAAAGCACGGATGAATAATGCGGGTTGTAATTCAGAAAGGAAAAACCGCGCGCCTGATCGATGGTGTGAAACAGCGGGTTCCAGTCGAAATAGGGCAGCATGAAACCGGGCAGCGAATTGGCGACGAACATCTTGCCCGAGGCAAACATGTTGACCCGTGAATAGATCTGCGACAGCATCCCGACTGCCTTTGGCGCCCAGGGTTTCGCCGCCAGAAAGATCGTGCCGATGGCGACCCCGGAAAACCACGACAGCAGCAGCATCAACAGCGCGCCCAGCGGATCATAGATTTCCAGCGGTTGCCAGGCGGCGTGATACAGGAACAGCACCACCGCCATCGACAGGATCTGGATATACAGCTCGCCCAGCGCGGCGGCCCCGATCGACACGATGGTGTTCATCGGCGCGTGCTTCATCATCTGCGAGGTCGGCCCCTCGGACGAGACGACAGCGCCCAGCGCCTTGACGTGACCCATGAACAGGAACACGCCGGTCATCAGATACAGCATGAAATCGCCGCGTATCCCCTGCGCGCCAAAGCCCGAGAACAGGTACATCCCGTAAAAGATGGCGACCAGCATCATGGTCTGGCCCACATTCATCAGCAGGCCCAGAATCGCATTGCCATGCGCATTGCGCACCGAACGCACCGCCGTGTGAAAGGTCAGCTCGGCAATGGTAAAGGATGAGGCCAGCCAATTGTCCTGACTGCGGTTGCTCAGCATCGGCGCGTGTCCCTTGTCGGCGCGGGGCCGAACCTTGTTTGGCGCGGGCGGTCAGGATATGGCGAAACGGCGAACCGATCAACTCGACCCCCGAAAGAAAGCGCACGCGATGACTGATTCCTTGCATCAACAGATTGAGATTGCGTTTCGCACCATCGCGCTGAGGGCCGGCGAGGTCATCATGGAGGTCTATGGCCGCCCCGATTTCACCGCCCGCGCCAAGGCCGACAGCAGCCCGGTGACCGAGGCCGACGAGGCCGCCGATGCGCTGATCCGCGCCGAACTGGCGCTTGCCCTGCCCGGCGTGCCGGTGGTGACCGAGGAACAAGCCGCCTCGCACGCCATCCGGGCCGAGCGGTTCATCATCGTCGATCCCTTGGACGGCACCAAGGAATTCGTCCAGCGGCGCGGGGATTTCACCGTCAACATCGCGCTGGTGGACAACGGCGTGCCGATTCGCGGCGTGGTCTATGCCCCGGCGCAGGGGCGGCTCTTCTATACGCTGGCCGATGGCTCCAGCGTCGAGGAACTGGCCGATGGTGCGCGCCGCCCGATGCGGGTCAGCCAGCCTGACAATGCGGCGCTGCGCGTGGTGGCCTCGAAATCGCACCGTGACGCCGCGACGGATGACTACATCAACCGCTATGCCGTCGCTGACGCAAAAAGCGCCGGGTCCTCGCTGAAATTCTGTCTGGTGGCCAGCGGCGAGGCGGATTTCTATCCGCGCCTCGGCCGCACGATGGAATGGGACACCGCCGCTGGTCATGCCGTGGTGCTGGGCGCGGGTGGGCAGGTGCTGCGATTCGACGATCACCGCCCGTTGACCTATGGCAAACCGGGCTATGAGAACCCGTTTTTTCTGGTGCTGGCGCCCGGTGTGACCCTGCGCTGACGCAGGCCCGGGTTTTACCCTTGAATGAGCACCAAAACCTCCGTTTGTGGCCACAAACGCGCCCGGATTAACCAGCAAAACCCATCTTGCAGGCGGGAGAAGCCCGTCGAATTCAGCAAGGTGGAAAGTCCGATGCGCAATAAAGTAACCAAGGCCGTGTTCCCCGTTGCCGGTATGGGCACGCGTTTCCTGCCCGCGACGAAAGCCGTTCCGAAAGAGATCCTGACGCTGGTGGATCGTCCGCTGATCCAATACGCGATCGACGAGGCGCGCGAGGCCGGGATCACCGAATTCATCTTCGTCACCTCGCGTGGCAAGGGCGCGCTGGAGGACTACTTCGACCGCGCCCCGCAACTGGAGGCGGAACTGAAGGCCAAGAACAAGACCGACCTGCTGGAAATCCTCGACGCCACCAACATGGACTCGGGCGCTCTGGCCTATGTCCGCCAGAACAAGCCGCTGGGTCTGGGCCATGCCGTCTGGTGCGCCCGCCATCTGATCGGCGACGAGCCCTTTGCCGTGCTGCTGCCCGATGACGTGATCGCCGCCGAAAAGCCCTGCCTGAAGCAGATGGTCGAGGCCTACGCCGAAACCGGCGGCAACATGGTCGCGGCGATGGAAGTGCCCGCCG
This sequence comes from uncultured Paracoccaceae bacterium, assembly GCA_937907485.1. Classification (GTDB taxonomy): domain Bacteria; phylum Pseudomonadota; class Alphaproteobacteria; order Rhodobacterales; family Rhodobacteraceae; genus Pararhodobacter. The sequence goes on from CALESR010000284.1 coordinate 15,534, forward strand.
ACCGGACCTCGTCGTATGGCATCCTCGACGTGCCCGCCGGCATCAGCCCGATCCTGCCGGTGCGCGGCATGGTGGAAAAGCCGAAAGCTGGCACTGCGCCGTCGAATCTGGCGGTGATCGGCCGCTATATCCTGTCGCCTGCGGTGCTCAAGAACCTCGACAACGCGACGGCGGGTGCGGGGGGCGAAATCCAGCTGACCGACGCCATCGCCAAGCAGATCGAGCAAGAGAACAACGTCTTCGGCTATCGCTTCCAGGGCCAGCGCTTCGACTGCGGCACCAAGGCGGGCTTCCTGCAGGCGACCGTGTCCTTTGGTCTGGCGCGCGAGGATCTGCGCGACGAGCTGGAAGACTATA
>CALESR010000285.1 GCA_937907485.1 uncultured Paracoccaceae bacterium
AATCGAAGAATTGCAGCGCGCCGCCCTTCAGGACGGCCGCCGTTTTGCAGTAGCGTTCCAGCGTTTCGGCCTGATGCGAGACGATGACCACGGTGGCCTCTTCCAGCCGTTCGCGCAGGATCGCCCCGGCGCGGCGGTTGAAATGCACATCCGTGGTGGCAGGCATCCCCTCGTCCACCAGATACAGGTCGAATTCGATGGCCAGCATCAGCGCGAAGGAAAAGCGCGAGCGCATCCCCTGACTGTAGGTGCCGACCGCCATGTCGAAATAGTCGCCGATGTCGCAGAGCCAGCGGCAGAAGGCCTCGACCTCGTCGGGATCGAGTTGATAGAGCCGGGCGATGTAGCGGGCGTTTTCCGTCGCCGTGTGGCGGTGGTTGATGCCGCCCATGAAGCCCAGCGGAAACGACACCCGGCAGGCGCGGGTGATCGACCCCTCGTCGGGTTTTTCCAGCCCCGCCATCATGTTGATGATCGTCGTCTTGCCCGAGCCATTGGGCGCCAGAATCCCCAGCGAGTTGCCCAGTTCGATGCGGAACGACGCCTCGTGCAGGATGACCTTGCGGGTCTTCCCGGTCCAGAAGGACTTGCTGACCGCGTTGAACTCCAGCATCACTCATGCCTCAGACCCCTGACCCTGCAGGCGCAGTCTCGCACCAGAGCCTTAACAGGGCTTTTCTTGCGACCCGACGGGCCGGACTTTTATCGAACTATGCCGCATTCGCCCCCTGCGGGGTAGTGAAAACTGCGTGTTCGCCCGTCCGATGCCGGTCAATTGGCCACGTCCGTCTTTACTTTGGGCGGTGAAGCGCCGAAATCCGGGGCAGGACCAACGCCCGGATGACCCCATGACCGACCAGCCCCAGACCCATCTGAATCAGGCGATGCGCGCGATGGCGCAGGACGCCGAGGACACCGCCGCGCGGCTGGCCTTTCACGGCGAACTCAGCCGGGCCGAGGTGTTCGTGCTGCTCGAGGCCGAGGTGACGGGGGACCGCCTGCATCCGCGGGTGTTCGATCTGGAGACCGGCCGCGCCGTGCTGGCGTTTGACAGCGAATCCCGGCTGGCCGATTTCGCCGGGCAGTCGGCCTATGCCGCCTTGCCGGGCCGGGTGCTGGTGGGGATGCTGGCGGGCGCGGGGCTGTCGTTGCTGCTGAACCCCGACGAGGGCCACGCCGCCCTGTTGCCGCCCGAGGCGCTGGGCTGGCTGGCCGAAACCCTGACCGCGCCGCCCCCGGCGACCGGGCAGGCGGTGCCCGAGGGGTTCCACCCGCCCGAGTTGCCGCAGGCGGTGCGCGCCCGGCTGATCCCCGCGCTGGAGCGGCGGCTGTCGGGCCTGCCGGGGCTGGCGGCGGTGGTGCTGGTCGGCGTGCGCTGGCAGGGCGGGGCGCGCGGCCATGTGCTGGCGCTGGCCGGGCTGCCCGAGGCGGCGCATCCCCCGGTCGCCCGCGCCGTGGCCGAGGCGCTGACGCTCTCGGGCCTCGACGCTGCCGCGCTGGATGTGGTGTTCCCGCCCGAGGCCGCGATGGCGCCGATTGCCCGCGTCGGTCTGGCGCTGGCGCCCGAACCCTATGCGCCCGAGGATCAGCAGGTGCTGACCCCCGGCGCCAATCCGGGGATGGACCCCGCACACCCGCCAAAGCTGCGCTGAGACGGTAACCTTTTGGCGACACAGGGCGTAGAGACTGGGGTAAACCGCCGCAAAGGAGGCCGGGATGGACAAACTGGGTCACTGGCTGGGCCGGTTTCTGGAAGCCGACAAACCGTCGGTCCAGCCGGTCATCGCGCAGGACCATGTCGCCCTGACCGCCGCGATCCGGGTTGGCGATGTGCTGCTGGTGGACGGGCGGGCGAAAATCTCGACCGCGATCAAGTATCTGACGCAAAGCAGTTGGTCGCATGCCGCGCTGTGCGTGCGCGACCTGAACGATGGCGGCGGGCAGGTGGAACTGGTCGAGGTGACGCTGAAGGACGGCTGCCACCGCATCCCGCTGTCGGCCTATGCGCTGTTCAACACCCGCCTGTGCCGCCCGGCCAGCCTGTCCGAGGATGAGCGCCGCGCCGTCGCCGATTTCATGGTGGCGCGCATCGGCACGCGGTATGACCTGCGCAATGTCGTCGATCTGGCCCGCTATCTGATCCCGACGCCCCCGGTGCCGGTGCGCTGGCGGCGGCGGATGCTGAGCTTTGGTTCGGGCGATCCGACGCGGGCGATCTGTTCGTCGCTGATCGCCGAGGCGTTTCAGTCGGTGCGCTATCCGATCCTGCCGCAGATCGAGATGCTGCATCCCACCGGGCGCGGCGCGCAGGTCTGGCATGCGCGGCACCCGTCGCAATACGTGCCGCGCGACTTTGACGTCTCGCCCTATTTCGCCGTGGTCAAGCCGACGCTGCACCGCGGCTTTGACCACCACCGGATTCCGTGGATCGGGGCTGAGGGGGATGCGAAAAACTTGGGGTAATATGATACCTATTTTTCAAGCCATTGAATAGAAACACTAAATGCTGCGCGCATGGCCTTGACGCGCGGGGGGAAATCGCTAGAACACCCCCATCCGTCGCCGGGCCCTTGGTCAGGAGGCGAATCCCCGTTTCAAGTTTCAGGGCTGACCATGAAAACCTATACCGCAAAACCGGCGGAGATCACGAAGAAGTGGATCATGATCGACGCCGAAGGCGTCGTTCTGGGCCGCCTCGCCGTGATCGTCGCCAACATCCTGCGTGGCAAGAACAAGCCGACCTTCACGCCGCACATGGACATGGGCGACAACGTGATCGTCGTCAACGCCGACAAGGTGCAGATGACCGGCAACAAGCGTGCCGACAAGCGTTACTACTGGCACACCGGCCACCCGGGCGGGATCAAGTTCCGCACCGCCGAGCAGGTTCTCGACGGCGCCCACCCCGAGCGTGTCGTCATCAAGGCGGTCGAGCGCATGATCACGCGCAACCGTCTGGGCCGCGTGCAGATGACCAACCTGCGCGTCTATGCCGGGGCCGAGCATCCGCATGAGGCGCAGCAGCCGACCGTGCTCGACGTCAAGTCGATGAACCCGAAGAACACCCGGAGCGCATGATCATGGCCGATCAGATCAAAACCCTCGACGCGCTGAAGGATGCCGTCGCCGGCGCCGCCGCCGCTCAGGCCGCTTCGGCCACCCCCGTCGCCGAAGCTGCGGCGCCCCGTGTCGCCCAGCGCGACGCTCAGGGCCGCGCCTATGCCACCGGCAAGCGCAAGAACGCGGTTGCCCGCGTCTGGATCCGTCCGGGTTCGGGCAAGGTCATCGTCAATGGCAAGGATGTGGCCGAGTATTTCGCGCGTCCCGTGCTGCAGATGATCCTGAAGCAGCCGTTCCAGATCGCCAATGTCGAAGGCCAGTTCGACGTGATGGCCACCGTGGTTGGCGGCGGTCTGTCGGGTCAGGCCGGTGCGGTCAAGCACGGCGTGTCCAAGGCGCTGCAACTCTATGAACCGGCGCTGCGTGGCGCGCTGAAGGCCGCGGGCTTCCTGACCCGTGACGCCCGCGTCGTCGAGCGCAAGAAGTACGGCAAGCGCAAGGCACGCCGCAGCTTCCAGTTCTCGAAGCGCTGATCGCGTTTACACAGATCCCGGGAAAGGCGCGGCTTCGGTCGCGCCTTTTGCTTTGGCTCACTCGTGCCAATAGGCCCAAGGCGGCTGGCGCAACTGGCGCAGGGCATAGCGCAGCTCATCCAGCCCGTTCGCCGCAAGGCTTTGCGCGCAGAGCGCGTCGAGTTCCGGCATCGCCTCGCGGGTGAACAGCCGCATGGTATAGTGGCGCGCCCAGACCAGTTCGCAGCGCTCGACCATCCCGGTCTCGGCCACATAGGTCCAGAGCGCGTCATGCCGGTCGGGAAGATCGCGGATGCCGTCGGTGGTTGCATGGAACCCCACGACATCGGGCGCATAGGCGCGCACGATCTCGGGTGTCAGCCGCCCGGCCTGCGCCCGCAGGGCCGAGGCCAGACCGATCGGGTCCAGCGCCAGAATGTCGGCGTGATAGGCCGCCGCCCCGGCATCGGCGAGGGCAAAGCCGCTGAGCCGCCCCTCTGCGGCCAGCCGGTGCAGCGTCTGGCCCAGCAGGACGTGGCTGTCCAGCAGGCGGGGGTAATAATTGGCGATGCCGAGATGGTCGCCCAGACTGCGCGTGTGCCAACCGAACGCCGCCAGCCAGCCCAGCAGCGCCAGCACCGCCACCTTTGGCGCCCCCTGCCGCGACAGTGCCCAGCCCAGATACAGCGCCATGGGCAGCACCATCTGAAAGGCAAAGCGCTGCAGGTAGTTCATCAGCAGGTCCGAGCCGGAGTAATTCAGCCAGACCGCGCCGAAATAGAGCGTCAGCAACAGCCCGGTCCGCCGGTTGCCCAGCGCCAGCACCGCCAGCGCGGGCAAGAGCCAGGGCAGGAACTCCAGCGCCTGCGCCAGTGAAATGCCGTCGCCGGACTTGATGAAATAGGTGTTGGGCAGGACATGGCCAAAGTGCCAGAGGTGAAACCCCGCCAGCGCCGCCCCCTGCGCCCAGAGGATCGCCGTCTGCCGGATCACCCGCCGCCAGCCCTGCCGCGCCAGCCCCAGCGCCAGCGGATGCAGGCCGAAGAGCAGCCAGGCCTCGGGCCGGGTCAGCACAAGCAGCGAGGCCAGCGCCAGCGCCGAGTGCCATTTGCCGCGCTCGGTCGCGATGAACCACAGGCCCAGCGCGCCGCCATAGAGCACGGTTTCCAGCCCGGAAAACCCATGCACCAGCGTCGCCGGGATCGCCAGCAGCGCCAGCAGGATCAGCGCCATGCCGCCGCGGTCCTGCGCCAGATGCAGCATCCGCGCCCCCAGCGCGGCCAGCACCACCAGCGACAGCAGCTTGAACGCCAGCACCATGTCCAGCCCCAGCGCGGCGGGCAGCACGGACAACGCGGCAAAGACCGGGTTGGTATAGGCCTGCGTCAGGTCGAACCCATCGGGGTTATAGGCCCAGACCCCGTGCTGCACCAGATTGAGCCCATAGCGCCAGGTGATGAAGGCATCATCGACGGTGAACCGGGCAAAGACCCACAGGTTGACCAGCGCCAGCAGCGCAAGCAGCGCGCTCAGCGCCCGGCGGAGGGAAAGGGACGACATCGGGGCCTCGAACACTGAACCGCCGCCACGATAGGCGGCGCCCGCTGCCCTGTAAACGCAGGGGATGGGCTTTTGTCGGTCAAGGCGTTACCAAGGCGCATCCCGCAGGAGGCCCCGCATGTATATCCCCGCCCATTTCTCGCAATCCGACGCCGGGGTCATCCGGCAGCTGATCGACGCCAACCCCTTGGCGGCGCTGGTGGCGATGGGGCCGGCGGGGCTGGTGGCGAACCATCTGCCCTTGCTGCGCGACGGCGAGGGGCTGATCGGCCATGTTGCGCTGGCCAATGACCTGCACCGCGATCTGCCGGAGGGCGCGCCGGTGCTGGCGATCTTTCGCGCGGGCGATGCCTATGTCAGCCCGAACTGGTATCCGTCCAAGGCCGAGACGCATCAGGCGGTGCCGACGTGGAATTACCGCGTGGTGCATGTCCACGCCACGCTGCACTGGTCGCATGAGACGCGGGACAAGCGCCGCATCGTCAACCTGCTGACCACGCAGCATGAGCGCGCGGTGCATGGCGCCGAGGGCTGGCGCATGGGCGATGCCCCGGCCGATTACCTTGCCGGGATGCTGGACAAGATCGTCGCCTTTCGCCTGTCGATCACCCGGATCGAGGCCAAGGACAAGCTGTCGCAAAACCGCAGCGCGGCCGATGTGGCCTCGGTCGCGGCGGCCTTGCAGGCGCGGGGGCAGGGGGCCATCGCCGCCGCCATGCGCGGCGACGACGACCAGGTCATCCCAGGTTCAACGCAACGATGACGGCGATCACCAATATCGCCGTCCAAACCCAGATCGCAGGCCGGTTGTAAAACGGCGCCGCGTGACCACAGCTGCCACAACGTGTGGCTCCGAAACGCAAACGATGTTGGCACATCTCACAACCGAAGAGTCGAATCGGTTTCATGGCAATGTCCTCTCTCGAGTGCGCGCAACCTAGACGCGGCTTGACGACGGCGCCTTGACGAAACGCATCTGGGGCCGTCGGACGCGCTCACGTTTGCGCGAGGCGCGGTTGGGGTGGCACGGCTGCCCATTCTCTGGGCACGGCGCTGCAAGCCTTTGATCGCGCAGGTTGTATTGCAGGCGGGGTGGCCTGCCACCGCGCGAAACGGCGGCCCGGTCGCGCGAATCCTTTGATGCGCTGCGCTTGACCCTTGCCCCCGGTCCGGCGAGCGCCTAAACGAGGCGCAATCCAGCCCAGTCCACCCAAATCCCAGGGGGTCCGACGATGCAGCCATGGCGCAGCCATCCGTTCGACGATGACAAGCTCAGGGAAGAGTGCGGCATTTTTGGTGCGGTCGGCGTGCAGGACGCTGCGAACTTTGTCGCGCTGGGCCTGCATGCCTTGCAGCACCGCGGGCAGGAAGCGGGCGGCATCATCACCTATGACACGACGCGCGGCTTTCAGTCGGCGCATCGCTTTGGTCTGGTGCGCGACAACTTCACCTCGGCCAAGCTGATGGAAACGCTGCCCGGTTCGCTGGGCATCGGCCATGTGCGCTATTCCACCGCCGGGTCAAAGGGCGCCACCGCGATCCGCGACGTGCAGCCGTTCTTTGGCGAATTCTCGCTGGGCGGCGCGGCGATTGCCCACAACGGCAACATCACCAACGCCGAGGCGATCCGGCGCGAGTTGATCGAGCGCGGGTCGATCTTTCAATCCTCCAGCGATTCCGAGTGCATCATCCACCTGATGGCGCGCTCGATCCAGCGCACCCATGCCGAGCGGCTGAAGGATGCGCTGCGCCGGGTCGAGGGGGCGTTTTCCATCGTCGCCATGACCCGCACCAAGCTGATCGGCGTGCGCGACAAGCTGGGCGTGCGGCCGCTGGTGCTGGGCCGGGTGGGCGAGGGCTGGGTGCTGGCCTCGGAAACCTGCGCGCTCGACATCATCGGTGCCACCTTTGAACGCGAGATCGAGCCCGGCGAAATGGTGGTGATCGACGCCAAGGGCGTGGTCTCGTCGCGCCCGTTCGAGCGCACGCCGCCGCGCTCGTGCATCTTCGAGCAGGTCTATTTCTCGCGCCCGGACAGCATCCTCGGCGGGCGTTCGGTCTATGAAACCCGCCACCAGATCGGCGTGGAACTGGCCCGCGAGGCCCCGGTCGAGGCCGATCTGGTCTGCCCGGTGCCCGATTCTGGCACCCCGGCGGCGATCGGCTATTCCCAGGAAAGCGGCATCCCCTTTGCCATGGGCATCGTGCGCAACCAGTACATGGGCCGCACCTTCATCGAGCCCAGCGAGCAGATCCGCAACATGGGCGTCCGGCTGAAGCTGAACGTCAACCGCGCGCTGATCGCGGGCAAGCGGGTGGTGCTGGTCGATGACTCGGTCGTGCGCGGCACCACCTCGCAAAAGATCAAGCAGATGATCCTCGAAGCCGGGGCGAGCGAGGTGCATTTCCGCATCGCCTCGCCGCCGACGATGTGGCCGTGTTTTTACGGCGTCGATACGCCCGAACGCTCGAAACTGCTGGCCGCGCGCATGTCCGAGGACGAGATGCGCGACTTCATCGGCGTGCAGAGCCTGAAATTCGTCTCGCTCGACGGGCTCTACCGCGCGGCGGGCGAGGCGGCAGGCCGCAAGGCCTCGTGCCCGCAGTTCTGCGACGCCTGTTTCTCGGGCGATTACCCGGTGGCGCCGTCCGACATGATCGAACGCGGGTTCGAGTTGAAGGCCGCCGAATAGCGCCTCAGTTGCGGTTCAGCACATTGCCCTGCGCGTCGATCGGCACACAGAAGGTGCCCGACCACGGCTCGGCCATGATATGCGAGCGGGCAAAGCTGCAGCCGACGCGCTGATTGCCGATCCGCGTGGCGAAAAACGTGAACAGCGCCTGCTGGTTGGCATCGTTCACCTGCTCAGGATGCGACGGCAGGACCCGGCCCGACGCATCGGTGACGACAACACGGCGCTCGCCGCTCTGCTCGAACCAGGCGACAAAGGCCCCCGCAGGTTGATAGTCCGGGCCGCAGAGCCGCATGGCAAAGCCACGCCAGTTTTCCGTCCGCTGCACGGTCAAGGCAATGGTGGACAGGTTGCGACCGCAATAGGCATTGCGCAACCGCTCTTCGATCTGGGCCTCGGGAATGGCGGGAAACCGCGTCTGCGCGGCGGCGGGCAGGGCCAGCGCGGCCAGCAGACAGGCGGTCAGGGGCAGGCTCAGGGAAAAACGCATCGCAACCTCGGGTGGAACATCATGACAGATCAGCAGTCTGCGCAGTTTGTGGGCGCAACCCCGGCGTGTCAACCCGACCGCGGCATCAAGGCCCGCCCCGTTTGAACGCTTTGGTGCGGTGAAACGACACAAGGGCATGAACCTGGCCATGGAGTGCCCCAGATGAAATCGCTTGCCCTTGCCGCCCTGCTGACCCTGACGACCCTGCCTGCCGCGGCGCAGGTCTCCTATCCCATCGTCTGCCGCGGTGGCGGCGCGATGCTGGCCTCGGTGGCGGCCAATGGCGGCCTGTCGCTGCAATTTGCCGCCGGAACCATGGGCATCGGCCTCGGCACCAGCACGCCCACGCCGGGCGAATGCCGCTGGCTGGACCGCGCCTTTCGCGCCGGCGAGCCGACCCGCCTGGCGCTGCCCTCGGGCAACCCGGCCAACGCGCAATATCTGATCGACGCGATGCTGCGCGGCGAGACCTTCTATGCCCATGTCTACAACGACGGCGCGGGCAACATGCGCATCACCCGCGTCGGGCCGTAAAGGCAGGCGGCGCGGGTTCGGGCCCCCGAGGGGGGCCACTCCCCCGCGCCGGTGGGCTGCCGCCCACGCCCGCCCAAAGGGGGGCACGCCCCCCTTTGGAAACCCCGTGGATATTTGGAGAGCAAAGATGGGCGATCGCACATTTCTGGACTGGCCGTTTTTCGAGGCGCGGCATCGGGAGTTGGCCGAGGCGTTGGAGGGCTGGTGTGCGGCCAACCTGCCGGTGGATCATGGCGATGTGGATGCGGCCTGTCGGGGGCTGGTGGCGGCTTTGGGGGCGGGCGGGTTCCTGCGCCATTCGGGCGCGGGCGAGGCCGAGCGGCTGGATGTGCGATCGCTGGCGCTGATCCGCGAGACCTTGGCGCGCCATGACGGTCTGGCGGATTTTGCCTTTGCCATGCAGGGGTTGGGGATGGGCGCGGTCAGT
>CALESR010000286.1 GCA_937907485.1 uncultured Paracoccaceae bacterium
GCCTATGCCGGGGTGAACCGCCCGGATGCCCTGCAACGCGCCGGGGCCTATGCGCCGCCGGCCGGGGCGTCGGACCTGCCGGGGCTGGAGGCCTCGGGCGTGGTGGTGGCGGTGGGGCCGGGGGTGGTGCGCTGGGCGGTGGGCGATGCGGTCTGCGCGCTGCTGCCGGGCGGCGGGTATGCCGAGTATGTCGCCTGCCCAGCCGCCCATGCGCTGCCGGTGCCGGAGGGGATGGACCTGCGCGCCGCCGCCTGTCTGCCCGAGACGTTCTTTACCGTCTGGACCAATGTGTTCGACCGTGGGCGGTTGCGGGCGGGCGAGCGGTTTCTGGTGCATGGCGGCACCTCGGGGATCGGCACGACGGCGATTCAACTGGCCGCCGCGCGCGGGGCGCGGGTGTTTGCCACGGCGGGGAGCGACGAGAAATGCGCGGCCTGCGTGGCATTGGGCGCCGAGCGCGCAATCCAGCATCGCACTGAGGATTTCGTCGCGGTGATGCAGGCCGAGGGCGGCGCCGATCTGATCCTCGACATGGTGGGCGGCGGCTATCTGCCGCGCAACCTGCAGGCCTTGGCTGACGACGGGCGGCTGGTGCAGATCGCGTTTTTGCAGGGGCCCAAGGTGGAGGTGAACTTTGCCCAGGTGATGATGCGGCGCCTCACGATCACCGGATCGACGCTGCGGCCGCAGTCGCTGGCCGCCAAGGCGCGCATCGCCGCAGCGCTGGAGGCCGAGGTCTGGCCGCTGCTGGCCAAAGGCCGCATCGCGCCGGTGATCGACAGTGAATTCCCGCTGGTCGAGGCCGCCGCCGCCCATGCGCGGCTGGAGGAGGGGCGCCATATCGGCAAGATCGTCCTGAAGGTCGGCGGCTGAGCGCCACGCCTGCGGTTGCATCAAGCCCCGAGGATGGGCATATAGGGCGCGATCCATGGGGTGTTGCCGATGAATTATCTGGACTTCGAAAAACCGCTGGCCGAAATCGAGGGCAAGGCGGCCGAGCTGCGGGCGATGGCGCGCAACTCGCCGGAGACGGGCGTCGAAAAGGAAGCCGAGGCGCTGGACCGCAAGGCCGAGCAACTGCTGGGCGAGCTTTACAAGACCCTGACCCCGTGGCGCAAATGTCAGGTGGCCCGCCATCAGGACCGCCCGCATTGCAAGGATTACATCGACGCGCTGTTCAGCGAGTTCACGCCGCTGGCCGGGGATCGCAACTTTGCCGACGATCATGCGATCATGGGCGGGCTGGCGCGGCTGGGTGACCGGCCGGTGATGGTGATCGGGCAGGAAAAGGGATCCGACACCAAGTCGCGCATCGAGCGCAATTTCGGCATGGCGCGGCCCGAGGGCTATCGCAAGGCGATCCGGCTGATGGATCTGGCCGACCGGTTCCGCCTGCCGGTGATCTCGCTGGTGGATACGCCCGGCGCCTATCCCGGCAAGGGCGCCGAGGAGCGCGGGCAGGCCGAGGCCATCGCGCGCTCGACGGAAAAATGTCTGGCGATCGGCGTGCCGCTGATCTCGGTCATCATTGGCGAGGGGGGCTCGGGCGGGGCCGTTGCCTTGGCCAGCGCCGACCGCATCCTGATGCTGGAGCATTCGGTCTATTCGGTCATCACGCCCGAGGGCTGCGCCTCGATCCTGTGGAAAGACAGCGAGAAGATGCGCGAGGCCGCCGAGGCCATGCGGCTGACGGCGCAGGACCTGCTGAAGCTGGGCGTCATCGACCAGATCATCGCCGAGCCGCGTGGCGGCGCCCAGCGCGACCGCGCGGCGGCGATTGCCTCGGTCGGCAAGGCGCTGCAGGCGGCGCTGGCCAAGTTCGACGGCAAGACCGCCGCCGAGATGGTCGCGGCGCGGCGGCGCAAGTTCCTCGACATGGGCAAGAAGGGGCTGGCGGCGTGACACTGCCCGGCGGGCCTTGGGCGGTGTTGGCGCTGGCTGGGCTGCTCGAAGTGGTCTGGGCGGTGGCGCTGAAATCCTCGGACGGCTTCACCCGGCTGTGGCCGTCGGTCATCACCACGATCGGCGCCATCGCCTCGTTCGTGCTGCTGGCGCAGGCGTTGCGGCAGTTGCCGGCGGGCACCGCCTATGCCGTCTGGACCGGGATCGGCGCCTTGGGCGTGGCGATTCTGGGGGTGATCTGGTTTGGCGAGGCGGTGACGCCCCTGCGGGTGGCGGGTATCGCCCTGATCGTCGCCGGAATCGCAGCGTTGAAGCTGGCGTGATGCTGGCCGTCCGCCCGTTTCAGCCCGGCGATGAGGGCGCGCTGACCGAGGTGCTGAACGCCATCATCGCGGCGGGGGGCACGACGGCCTATGAAGAGCCCTTCACGCCCGAACGGCTGCGGGCCTATCACCTCGACGGGCCGGGGGTGCTGTGCTGCCATGTGGCGCTGTGGGACGGGGTGCCCGTGGGGTTTCAGGTGGTCAACGCCAACCCGGTGTTGCCGGCAGGGTGGGGTGACATGGCCAGTTTCACCCGCCGCACACCCAAGGTGCCCGGCGCCGGGCGGACGCTGTTCGCGGCGACGCGGGCGCGGGCGCGGCAATTGGGGCTGGTGGCGCTGAACGCCACGATCCGCGCCGACAATGCGCCGGGCTTGGGCTATTATTCGGCGATGGGGTTTGAGGATTACGCGGTGATCCCGGCGGTGCCGCTGAAGGACGGAACCCCGGTGGACCGTGTGCGCAAGCGGTTGATCCCGTAACGGTGCGTGCGAGCACGCACCCTACAGGGCGGACGACGTTGCGGGCTTGGGCTAGAATTCGGCGATGGGGTTTGAGGATGACGCGGTGATCCCGGCTGTGCCGGTGAAGGACGGAACCCCGGTAGACCGTATGCGCAAGCGGTTGATCCCATAACGGTGCGTGCGAGCACGCACCCTACGGGGCCCTCACCACAGCGTCTGCGCGGCCCGTCCGGGCCATTCGCGGTCATAGGCGGCGCCGTCGATGGCGCCTTGGGTGATCTCGGTGATCATCTCGCCGACACTCGGAAGGCCCGCGCTGTCGTCGCGTCCCCAGATCCCGGCGCGCAGCAGGGCGCGGGCGCATTGCACATAGACCTCGGCCACGGCGATGACGATCACCAGATGCGGGTGCTTGCCGCCCTGTTCGAACCTCCCGCACAGCGCCGGATCGACCGACAGCCGCGCATTGCCGTTGACCCGCATCACCGAATTCGACCCCGGCACCAGAAAGGCCACCGACACCCGCCCGTCGCGCACGATGTTGCGCAGGCTGTCCACCCGGTTGTTGCCGCGCCAGTCGGGCATCAGGATCGTGCCGGGGTCGGCGACCTGCACCACCGGGCCATCGTCGCCGCGCGGTGTGCCATCGGTGCCCTCAGGCCCGACGGTGGAGAGCAGGCAAAAGCGGCTGGCCTCGATCCAGCGCTGATAGGCGGGGGTCAGGCGGCGCGTCACCTTGAGGATCGCGGCCTCAGGGGGTGGGCCGAGCAGCGGTTCAAGGGCGTCCAGCGTGGTGATCCAGGTCATGCCTTGGCCTTTGTCTTGCGGGGTTTGGGCGGCGGCAGCGCATCGGCCAGCGCCCGCGCCACGGCGCAGAGGGCCTCGGGCGTATCGAGCAGCGCATCGCCGATCAGATGCGGTTTCGCGCCGGGATAGGGCGCGCCGGTCTCAGGGGCGGACATCAGCGCGCGGGCGGCGGGGATGTCCTTGAAAAACAGCGAGTTGTCGCAGATCAGCGCGATCACCCGGTCGTCCAGATAGAGCCCGTATTCGCCGAACATCGCCCGCGCGCGGACCTCGCCCGCCGGGGCCAGCGCCTCGACAATCTGGTCCACGAAGCGGCGTGCGGTGGCCATCAGCCGTTGAACCCCGCCTCGCGCATCAGCGCGTCCGAGCGGGTTTCCAGCACGGACTCGATCTCGGTCAGGAAATCGCGCAATGGCAGGCCCGGCTCGATCACTGGCAGGAATTCGATCACCGCCACGCCGGGCTGGCGATAGATCCGCTGGCGCGGCCAGAAGACGCCGACGTTGCAGGCGACCGGCACCACCGGCGTGCCGATTTCCTGATACAGCACGGCGACGCCGACCTTGTAGGGCGGCCGGTCGCCCGGCGCGACGCGGGTGCCTTGCGGAAAGATGATGAGCTGGCCGGGCTCGGTGGCGCTGGTCTTGACCCCCTCGACCATCGCCTTGATCGCCTGCCCGCGCTTGCCGCGATCCACCGCGACGCAGCCGACCCGCTTGGCATAAAAGCCGACGATCGGCGTCCAGAGGATCTGCTTTTTCATGATGAACTTGGGCCGGGGCACCACATTGGCGATCAGGATGATGTCGAAAAAGCTCTGATGCTTGGCGGCGATCATCACCTCGCCGGTCGGCGGCTGGCCGCGCACCTCGGTCTTTAGCCCAATCATCCAGCCCGCCGTCCAGCGCACCCAGCCGGTCCAGGCGCGAATGGCGCCAAAGGCGCCGCGCCGGTCGACGATCGCCCATGGCAGAAAGGCCAGCGCGACGACGACCATCATCGAATAGGCCTGCAGGGTAAAGAGCAGCGACCGCAGCCACTGGAACGCATAGGCCATCAGCTTTCCCTCCTCAGGGCGCGCAGCGCTGCCGCCCGCGTGGCGATCCAGGCAATCACGGCGGCGACCGGCGGAATCGCCAGCGGCATCGCCCAGCCAAGGCCGGAAAACCCCAGCCCGGTCAGAAACCCGGCATCGCCCGCGACCGGCAACACGGCAAAGGCCAGCATCCCCAGCAAGGTGCCCACGGTCGAGCCCAACAGGGTGGTCAGCGTGAAACGCCGGGTAAAGGCATGGGCGATGAAGGCGTCGCGGGCGCCGACCAGCCGCAGCACCCGGATCACCGGCGCATTGGCGGCCAGCGAAAAGCCCGCCGCCAGCGTGATCGTCGCAGCCATCACACCGCCGATCAGCACCACCGCCGACCACGCCAGCAACCGCAGGCTGGAGGCCGCCTTCACCAGCGGGCGGCGCCAGCGGGTGTGATCGTCGAGCACGGCGCCCGGCGCCTCGGTCGCCAGCCGCAGGCGCAGGCCGACCGGGTCAAAGCCCTGCGGCGATTCGATGATCTCGATCAGCCGGGGCAGCGCCAGCGATTCCACCGGCAGGTCGGGGCCGAACCAGGGCTCGAGCAGGGCGCGCTGTTCGTCGATCTCCAGAACCCGCGTGCTGATGACCCCCGGCGTGGCGCGCAGGATCTCCAGCACGGCCTCGGTCTGGGCGCCGATTTCCGACGGGGTGGCCGACAGCCGCAGCGTGGCGCTTTGCGACAGGGTGTCGGACCAGCGCAGCGCCAGTTGCCCGGCCGAGACCGACAGCGCCAGCGCAAAGACCGCCAGAAAGGCCACCATCGCCGCGCTGATGCCGCTGAGCAGCGCCGAGAGGCCCGCCGAGGGCACCACGCGGTCGCTGTCACCGCCGCGCAGGATCAGGGACAGGCGGCGGCTCACAGGTCGGCCCCCGCCTGTTGCAGCGTGCCGTCGACAATGCGCAGCACGCGGGCCGAGACCTGCGCCTTGGCGTTGCGGATCAGCGCCATGTCATGCGTGGCGATCATCACGGCGGTGCCCATGCGGTTCAGTTCGACCAGCAGCGACAGCAGGCGCTGCGACATCTCGGGATCGACGTTCCCGGTGGGTTCATCGGCCAGCACCACCTCGGGCGACAGGATCACCGCGCGGGCCAGCGCCGCGCGCTGGCGCTCGCCGCCCGACAGGGTCGGCGGCAGGGCGTCGGCGTGCTGGCCCAGACCGACCCAGCCCAACAGTTCGATCAGGTCGCGCGTCGGCACGGGCCGGCCGGTGGCGACAAAGGGCAGGGCGACGTTTTCCGCCAGCGTCAGGTGGTCGAGGAACTGGCAATCCTGATGGATCACCCCGATGCGCCGCCGCGTATCGGCCAGCCCGTCGCGGCTGAGCCCGCCGAGCGGCTGGCCGAAGAGTTCGATCTGCCCGGAGCGCGGCCGCAACTCGCCATAGCAGAGTTTCAGCAGGGTGCTCTTGCCCGCGCCCGAGGGGCCGGTCAGAAAATGAAAGGCCCCCGGCGCGATATGCAGGTCGATCCCCGACAACAGGCCCTTTGCGCCGTAATCGTGCGATACGTTTGCCAGCCGGATCACCACGTTTCCCCTGTTTTGGTTCCAGTGACGGGCTCTGCCCTTGGAACTTCGGTTGCGGATTGCTACAACGTCCGGGGACCATAGCCAATGGCCGAGGCGGCCGGTGGGTAATTTTCGTCCTTTCGCGGAGCGCCGATGCGACTGACATGTCCGAACTGCAACGCGCAATACGAGGTTGACGACGCCGTCATTCCGCAAGGAGGGCGCGACGTCCAGTGTTCGTCTTGTGGCCATACCTGGTATCAATACCCCAAGGACGTTGCGCTGGAGATGCGCGCGGCCGAGCTGGACGAGGATGACGACGACGACACGCCCGCCGGTGGCCGTGCGGTCTCGGCAGGGGCCCGCGCCGCGCCGAGGATCGACAAGACGGTGCTGGACGTGCTGCGCGAAGAGGCCGACCGCGAAATCGCCGCGCGCCAGCGCGACACCACGGGCGTCGAGACGCAGGGCGATCTGGGCCTGACCCGGCCCGGCCGCGCGCGCGCGACGGCAGCCGAGGCCCCGCGCCCTGCCGCCGACGAGGCCGAGCCGCCCGAATCAAGCCGTCGGCGCAACCTGTTGCCGGATATCGAGGAACTGACCTCGACGCTGGAGCCCGGATCGGAACGGCGCGGCGCCGACGAGGCCGAAGACCTCGACCCGACCGAAGAAACCCGCGGGTTCCGGCGTGGGCTGTCGGTGATGTTCCTGATCGCGGCGGCGCTGGTCGCGCTCTATGTGCTGGCGCCGGTGATCGGCGCGCAACTGCCGGTGATCCGTGGGCCGCTGACCCTGTATGTCGATACGATCGACGGTCTGCGGGCGATGGTGGCCGGGCTGCTGCGCTCGGTGATCGGCGGCTAGGCGACGGCCAGACCCCAGATCACCACGCCCCAGGCCAGCCCCGCCGCCAGCGCGGTCAGCGCGACGGCGGCGCTGGCGCAATCCTTGGCCTTGGCGGCCAGCGGGTGACGCTCGGGTGACAGGTGGTTGACCACGGTTTCGACGGCGGTGTTCATCAACTCGGCCGCCAGCACCAGCAGGCCAAGGCCAAGGATCAAACCGCGTTCCGCCGGCGTCAGTGGCAGGCCAAAGGCCAGCGCCGCCGACAAGAGATTGGCCAGCGTCCATTGCCGCAGCGTCTTTTCACTGGCCCAGGCCGCCGTCCAGCCACGCCACGAATAGACACAGGTCCAGCCGATCCGCCGCACCTCGTCCGATATCCAGCCCGCCATTTGCCGCCCTCCCCTGCCGCTGCGGCAAGATTAGGCAAAGCGCGGGCCTGTGCAAAGGGCGTCAGCCGTTCAGCCGGGCTTCCAGCGCGTCGATGCGGGCCTTGAGCGCCTCGTTTTCCTCGCGCGCCTTTTGCGCCATCGCGCGCACGGCGTCGAATTCCTCGCGGCCGACGAAATCGCGGTCGGCAAACCAGCGGTCCATCAGGCTTTTCACCGCGGTTTCGGCCTCGGTGCGGGCGCCTTGGGCGACGCCCATCGCGTTGGTCATCAGTTTCGACAGGTCGTCTAGCAGGCGGTTGCCGGGCTGCATCGGGTGCTCCTCTGGGCATGTTCGGACCCTATATGGGACCGCGCCACGCCACGCGCAAGGTTGACTTCCCCCCGGCGTCACAGGAAACCAAGGCATCCGCCGCCGCGAGGAGCTGCCATGTCCGCCTTTGTCATCGAGTTCCCGGCCTTTCTGCACCCCGAGATTTTTGCTGTCGAACTGGGCGGTTTCACCCTCGCACTGCGCTGGTATGCGCTGGCCTATATCGCCGGGTTCCTGATCGGCTGGCGGCTGATCGCTGCGGCGATGCGCCGTCCGGCGCTGTGGCCGCGGGGCCGCGCGCCGATGGCGCCCGAGGCGGTCGAATCGCTGCTGACATGGATCATCCTGGGGGTGATTCTGGGCGGGCGGCTGGGCTTTGTGCTGTTCTATCAGCCGGCCTATTACGCCGCCCATCCGGCGCAGATCCTGCAGGTCTGGGAGGGGGGGATGTCGTTTCACGGCGGCCTTGCCGGGGCGACGGTGGCGGGGTTCCTGTTTGCCTGGCGTCATGGCGTGCCCGCGTCGGCGATCGGCGACGGCATGGCAATGGTGGTGCCGGTGGGGCTGCTGCTGGGCCGCATCGCCAATTTCATCAATGCCGAGCTCTGGGGGCATCCCACGACCGCGCCCTGGGGCGTGATGTTTCCGGGGTCCGGCGGGGTTTGCCCGCCCGACTGGCCGCATCTGTGCGCCCGCCATCCCAGTCAGCTTTATGAAGCCGGGCTGGAGGGGTTGGCGCTGGGTCTGATCCTGTGGCTGGCCGTCACGCGGTTCGGCGCGCTGCGGCGGCCGTGGCTGGTGACGGGGATTTTCCTTGCCGGGTATGGCGTTGCGCGGATGCTGGTCGAGCTGTGGCGCAAGCCCGACGATCAGTTCCTCGCCGCTGACCCGGCGGGGTATGTGCTGCGGCTGGGCGAGGCCGGGCTGACGATGGGGCAGATGCTGAGCCTGCCGATGCTGGGGCTGGGGCTGGGCCTGATCGTGATGGCGTGGCGGCGCGGATGAGTCCCCTGGGCGAGATCCTGTCCCGGCGCATCGCCGCCACGGGGCCGATCACGCTGGCCGAGTATATGGCCGAGTGCCTGCTGAACCCGCAGCACGGTTATTACGCCACGCGCGACCCCTTGGGCGCGGGCGGCGATTTCACCACCGCGCCGGAAATCAGCCAGATGTTCGGCGAGTTGCTGGGCCTGTGTCTGGCGCAGTCGTGGCTGGATCAGGGCGCGCCTGCGGGTGTGCTGGCCGAGGCCGGGCCGGGGCGTGGCACGCTGATGGCCGATATCTGGCGCGCGACGCGCGGCGTGCCGGGGTTTCATGCGAAGATGCGGGTGCATCTGGTCGAGGCCTCGCCGGTGCTGCAACGGGCGCAGGCCGAGCGGCTGGCCGGGGTGCCGGTGACGTGGCACGCCCATGTCGACGCCTTGCCGCAGGCGCCTCTGTGGTTCATCGCCAACGAGTTTTTCGACGCGCTGCCGATCCGGCAGTTCCAGCGCTCGGGCGCGGGATGGCGCGAGGTGGTGGTGGGGCTGGCCGAGGGGCGGCTGGCCGCCGGGCTGAGCCCCGCCGCGCCGCTGGCCGATCTGGCGCATCGGCTGGCTGACACGGTCGAGGGCGAGGTGGTTGAAACCTGCCCCGCCGCGCGGCCGGTGATGCGGGCGCTGGCGCAGCGGATTGCGGCGCAGGGCGGGGCCGCACTGATCGTCGATTACGGCGGCTGGCGCAGCCGGGGTGATACCTTTCAGGCGGTGCGGGGCCATGCCTTTGCCGACCCCTTTGCCGAGCCGGGCTGCGCCGATCTGACCGCGCATGTCGATTTTCAGGCCTTGGCGCTGGCGGCGCCGGATCTGCTGGCCAGCGGCCTGACCCCGCAGGGCGACCTGTTGCGGGCGCTGGGCATCGACGCGCGGGCCGAGCGGTTGGCGCAGCGGCTGACCGGCACGGCGCTGGAGCAGCATCTGGCCGCGCATCGCCGCTTGACCAGCGAGGCGGAAATGGGAAGGGTGTTCAAGGCGCTCGCCCTCGTTTCCCCGGGTGCGCCGTTGCCGCCGGGGTTCGCCCCCGCCCCCGCTGTCGAGGCTGTCCGATGACGCTGGAAATCCTCACCCACGATGCGCTGGCGCCGATCCGGCACGGGTTCTTTACCCGTCGCGGTGGCGCTTCGTCGGGGATCTTTGCCGGGCTGAACTGCGGCACCGGATCATCCGACCAATCCGACATCGTGGCGATCAACCGAGGCCGGGTGGCGCAGGCGATGCAGGTCGCGCCCGAGGGGCTGCTGGCCGTGCATCAGATCCATTCGTCCGAGGTGGTCACCGTCACCGGACCGGGGCCGCAGGGCCGCGCCGATGCGATGGTGACCGATGTGCCGGGCCTCGCGCTCAGCGTGCTGACCGCCGATTGCATGCCGGTGCTGCTGGCCGATGTGCAGGCCGGGGTGATCGGCGCCGTGCATGCCGGCTGGCGCGGCGCGCTGGCCGGGGTGCTGGAGGCGACGCTCGACGCGATGGAGGCGTTGGGGGCCGACCGCGCCGACACCACCGCCATCATCGGCCCCTGCATCAGCCAGCGTGCCTATGAGGTCGGGCCCGAGTTTCTGCACGCCTTCAGCGCCGAGGATCCGGCGTTCGAGTGGTTCTTTGCCAATGGCACCGGCGACCGCTATCTGTTCGACCTGCCGGGATTCGGGCTGAAACAACTGCGCGACGCGGGCGTCGGCCATGCCGAATGGACCCGGCACTGCACCTATTCGATGCCCGAGCAGTTCTATTCCTTTCGCCGCTCGGTCCATGCGGGCGAGGCCGATTATGGCCGGCTGATTTCCGCGATCCGGCTGTAAGTCCCGGCATTTCCCCATCCTCGCCGCGTTTGTGCCACCATCGGGGGCCATCACGGGCCCATGACCGCTGCGCCCCGCAGTGCCCGTGATGGAGGTAAATGTGACCAGACGCTCTCGCTGGACCCGATGGGTCATCACCGCCAGCGCCAACCCGGATATCCCGCTGCCGTGGTCGCGCGGCCCCGTGTCGCTGGGGCCGACCTTTCACACCAGCCGTGCCTGAGGGAAAACCTGCGCGACAATTCCCGCTGACCGCGGGGCCGTGCGATGCTTTGACACAGGCAGAGCCGTGCCATCTGGGCGCGGCCAGCCAACAGGATGCACCGCATGAGCAAGAAATCCCTCGCCGAGATCATCGGCACCTTCATTCTGGTCTTTTTCGGGGTCGGGTCGGCCGTCCTGATGGGCGGCCACATCGGCCTGCATGGCATCGCCATCGCCTTTGGCCTGTCGATCGTCGCGGCGGCCTATGGTCTGGGCGCGATCTCGGGCGCGCATCTGAACCCGGCGGTGTCCTTTGGCGCGCTGGTCGCCGGGCGGATGACTGCCCGCGAATTCGCCATCTATGCCGGGTCGCAAGTGATCGGCGCCGTGCTGGCGGCCTTTGTCATCTGGCTGATCGCCTCGGGCCGCGAAGGGTTTGACGTCGCGGTCAACGGTCTGGGCCACAACGGCTGGGGCGTGGGTTACGGCGACGGCTATTCGCTGACCGCCGCCTTTGTCTTTGAAACCGTGGCGACCTTCCTCTTTGTCACCGTCATTCTGGGCGCCACCGGCCCCGGTTCGGCGCCGGGCTTTGCCGGGCTGGCCATCGGCCTGACGCTGGCGGGCATCCATCTGGTCGGCATCTCGGTCACCGGAGTTTCGGTCAACCCGGCGCGGTCGTTCGGCCCGGCGCTGTTCGCAGGCGCCCATGCGATGGGGCAACTGTGGCTGTTCATTCTGGCCCCGATGCTGGGCGCGGCGATTGCCGGAGCGCTGCACAAGGGCGGGCTGACCCGCGCCTGAGATCAGATCTGCCGCCGTGCAGCCAGCGCGGCGGCAATCGTCCCGTCATCGAGGTAGTCGAGTTCGCCCCCCATCGGCATGCCTCGCGCCAGGGCGCTGACCGCCACACCCGTGGGGGCCAGCGCCTCGGCAATATAATGCGCCGTCGTCTGCCCCTCGACCGTGGCATTCAGCGCCAGAATCACCTCGCGCAGCCCCTCGGAGCGCACCCGCGCCACCAGCGCCGGAATGCGCAGGGCGTCCGGCCCCACCGATTCCAGCGCCGACAGCGTGCCGCCCAGCACATGATAGCGGCCCTTGAAGCCGCCGGTGCGCTCCATCGCCCAGAGGTCGGACACATCCTCGACCACACAGAGCAACCCGGTCGCGCGGCCGGGATCGGCGCAAAGCGGGCAGAGGTCATGGTCCGAGATATTGCCGCAGACCTGACACTCGCGCGCCGTCGCACTGACCCGCGCCAGCGCCTGCGCGATGGGGTCCATCACCACGGCGCGTTTTTTCAGCATATGCAGCACGGCCCGGCGGGCGCTGCGCGGGCCAAGGCCCGGCAGCCGTGCCATCAGCGCGATCAGCGCCTCGATCTCGCCGGGCGCCTGGGCCATGTCAGAGCCCCGGCAGGTTCATGTCGCGCGGCAGGCCCATCGATTCGGCCAATCGGCCCATCTCGTCCTTGCTGCGTTGCTGCGCGCGCGCCTGCACATCCTTGATCGCGGCGAGGATCAGATCCTCGACCACCTCGCGGTGATCGGCGTGAAACACCGACGGGTCGATGGACAGGCTGGTCAGCACGCCCTTGGCATTGGCTGTCGCCCGCACCAGCCCGGCGCCCGAGTCGCCCTGCACGGTGATGGTTTCGAGCTGCTGCTGAAGATCGGCCATCTTCTGCTGCATCTCCTGCGCGGCCTTCATCATCTTGCCCATGTCGCCCAAGGCGCCCAAGCCCTTCAACATTGTTTGCTCCCGTGTTTCGCGCTGGTTCGAAGATAGGGGTGCCGACAGGGGGCCGCAAGGCGAAGCAATCACAGGGGATCGCGTCGAAACCGCAAAAGTGCCAGAGCGGCAACGCAAGGAAACACTATGGCAGCGGCCCAAGGCGGCAACCGACAGCCTTCCCGAATGGCATCGTCGGTCATGGCGCGGAGGGCCGTGTCCGCCTCCAGATAGTCCAAGGCATACACGCTGCCGATTAGGAGTGTGACGCCCACCGCGATCAGCGGCCACACCCGCCCGCCTCGCCAGAGCGCGAGGCCCGTCAAAACCGCAATGAGCCAAACCCACGGCTGGGAATAAACCGGACCCCCTTTGTCGCAGACCTCGGCCATCGCCGGGCCAGCCGTGGTGACGCCGATGACGGCAGCGATCAATCCTCGAACGGATCCCATTCCTCGTCCATGTCCGGCGCGGTGGCGTCCTCGGCGGCGGGGGGCAGGGCCTCGGGCGGGGGGACAAAGCGGGCGATCCTTGCCCGCGGGAAACTGGCAAAGATCGCCTGCACCAGCGGGTCTTGCAGGGCGCGCGAGGTCAGCGTCTGGGCCTCGGCGTCCTGCTGTTCGGCCAGCGTCGGCGCGCCGCCGTGGCCGATGGACACCGCCCAGCGGGTATTGGTCCAGCCCTGCAAGCGCCCGGCCAGCCGGGCGGCGAAATCCGGCGCGGCGCTGGCGGTGGGTTCGAATTCGATGCGGCCGGGGGAATAACGCACCAGCCGCAGATCGGTTTCCACCTCGGTCAACAGGCGGATGTCGCGCCGCTCGCGGATCAAGGCGACGACGCTGTCAAAGGTGGCGAACTGCGCCAGCGCGGCGGGCGCCCCGGCCAGCATCGCCTGCGGCCCACCGCCACCCGAGGGCATGGCGCCGCGCCCCACGGCGCCGCCTGAACCGCCACCGCGCGGTGCCGAGGCCCCGCCTCCAGAGGGCGGCGGCGGCGAGTCCTGCAGGCGGCGGATCAGCTCATCGGGCGTCGGCAGGTCGGCGACATGGGTCATGCGGATCACCGCCATCTCGGCGGCCATCATCGCATTCGGCGCCTGCGCGACTTCCTCAAGCGATTTCAGCAACATCTGCCACATGCGCGCCAGAACCCGCAGATCCAGCCGCGCCGCCAGCCCCTGCCCGCGCGCCCGTTCGTCCGGGCCGATGGTGGGGTCTTCGGCGGCAGCGGGGGTGATCTTGACCACCGAGACCCAATGCGTGATCTCGGCCAGATCGCGCAGCACGGCGATGGGGTCGGCACCATCGGCATATTGCCCGGCCAACTCTTCCAGCGCGCCGGCCGCGTCACCGCGCAGCACCGCCTCGAAGAGGTCCATCACCCGGCCCCGGTCGGCCAACCCCAGCATGGCGCGCACCTGATCGGCGCCGGTTTCCCCCGCGCCGTGGCTGATCGCCTGATCCAGCAAGGACATCGCGTCGCGCACCGAGCCCTCGGCGGCGCGGGTGATCAGCGCCAACGCCTCGGGGCTGATCTGCGCCCCCTCCAGCCCGGCGATCCGCTGCAGATGCGCGATCATCACCTCGGGCTCGATCCGGCGCAGGTCAAATCGCTGGCACCGGCTGAGCACCGTCACCGGCACCTTGCGGATTTCCGTCGTGGCAAAGATGAACTTCACATGCGGCGGCGGTTCTTCCAGCGTTTTCAGCAGCGCGTTGAAGGCGTTGTTCGACAGCATGTGCACTTCGTCGATGATATAGATCTTGTAGCGCGCGCTGGCGGCCCGATAGGCAACCGAGTCGATGATCTCGCGGATGTCGCCGACGCCGGTGCGGCTGGCGGCGTCCATCTCCATCACATCGACATGCCGCCCCTCGGCAATCGCCTTGCACGAATCGCACTGGCCGCAGGGTTCGGTCGTCGGCCCGCCGCTGCCATCCGGGCCGGTGCAGTTCAGCCCCTTGGCGATGATCCGCGCGGTGGTGGTCTTGCCGGTGCCGCGAATGCCGGTCATCACAAAGGCATGGTGGATGCGGTCGGCGGCAAAGGCGTTCTTCAGCGTGCGCACCATCGCCTCTTGGCCGATCAGATCGGCAAAGGTCTCAGGGCGGTATTTGCGGGCAAGAACCTGATAGGTCTGGGTCATCGGCATCCTTCCTTGGCGGCGACTCTAGGCAAGGCTCCTGCCCCCGTCCAGCCCACAGGCTTTCATCCCGGCGCGAAATCCTTGGCGGCGTCTGAGGCGCCCCAATCAGCCGACGATGACCTCCAAGGGGTCATAGATCACCCCCGCGCCGCCAAAAGCCATCGCTGCCAGAGCGTCCGGCTTGACCCGCAGCGCCGCCATGTCCGCCGCGTCGACCCAGCGCCAGCGGTTCACCACACCCTCGGGGTCGGTCCAGTCGCCCACCTCGCCCGCCCCGACCAGCGCCGCGCGAAAGAACAGTTCGACCTGATGAAAGCCGCTGGAGGGGTCGTGGAACTCGTTGACCAGACAGGGCACGCCGACGGCGATCTGCAACCCGGTCTCTTCGAACACCTCGCGCTGCAGGTTCTGCGGCAGCGAGGCGCCGCGTTCGACGCCACCGCCCGGCGCGCACCACAGGTCGCTGATCTGCCCCGGATAGGCATTGACCAGCAGCAGCCGCCCGTCCTGCACGATCACCGCCCGCACCGCCAGCCGTGGCCCGCCACTCCCTCGCATCATCGTGTTGCCTCCCCCGACGTCACCGCGCATTCTGCCGCTTCTGCCCGCCGCCCGCCACGCCTATACTGGCCGCATGCGCGCCTTGATCCTGACCCTTGCCCTTGCCCTCGCCCCGGCCTCTGCGCAGGCCGATTGCGTTGTGCTGCTGCATGGGCTGTCGCGCACCGACACCTCGATGCGCCCGCTGCAGGAGGTGCTGGAATTCCACGGCTTTCGCGTCATCAACGACGGCTATCCGTCGGGCGAGGCGCCGATTGCCGATCTGCTGGGCCATGTCGCGCGCTCGGCGGCGCGCTGTGGCACCGAGCGGATGCATTTCGTCACCCATTCGCTGGGCGGCATTCTGGTGCGCGCCTGGCTGGCGCAGGGCCTTCCGCCCAATCTGGGCCGGGTGGTGATGCTGGCGCCGCCCAACCACGGGTCCGAGATCGTCGATACCCTGGGCCTGTCGCAGCGGCTGCGCGAAGCGGCCGAATGGCTGAACGGCCCCGCCACCAATCAACTGGGCACCGGCCCCGACTCGGTTCCCAACCAGTTGCCGCCGGTGAACTTCGACCTTGGGGTGATCGCCGGCGATGTGCCGATCAACCCGCTGGGCGCCGCGGTGATCGACGCGCCCTCGGATGGCACGGTGTCGGTGGCCAGCACGCGGGTCGAGGGGATGGCGGATCACATCGTGGTGCCCGCCTCGCACACGCTCATCATGCTGAACCCGATCGCGATCGCCGAGGTGCTGGAATTCCTGCGCTATGGCGTGTTCGACCACGGCATCACGCTGGGCAACGCCCTGCGCCGGCTGGCGCGGCCCTGGCCATAGCGCGGCTTCCCTCGCGCCGCCGCTTGGCCTAGAACACCGGGCATGAACATTCCCGCCCCCGCGCTGAGCTTTTCCGACGATCAGGCCGCCGCCTGGGACCGTCTGGCCGAGCTGTTGTCCAAGGCCGGGATCGACATTGCCGACGAGGCCACCGAGGCGCCCGACCCGGACGCCGACAGCACGCTGATGGCGGTGCTGGGCAAGGCGGGATCGGGCAAGACGATGCTGCTGGCCGAACTGACCAAGGCGCTGATCGCCGCCGGGGTCGACACCGTCAGCGGCGATTTCGAGGGCAAGCGCCGCAAGGAGCGCCGCACGCTGGCGATTCTGGCGCCGACGAACAAGGCGGCCTCGGTGTTGCGCAATCGCGGCGTGCCGGCGACGACCATCCACCGCATCCTCTATACCCCGGTCTATGACCCCGAATACGAAAAGATCGCCGAATGGCTGGAGGGCACCGGCACCCGCCCGGTGACCGAGGCGTTGACCGATACCGCGCTGGACCGCGCCAAGGCGTTCTATGACTCTGTGAAATCCATCCCCGGCGCACTGGCTGCCGCCGGGCTGCGCGGATCGGATTTCATCAAGGGCTGGAAACGGCGTGAAGAGCCGCTAGATGTCGGCTTTGTCGATGAATCCTCGATGCTGGATGCAAGGCAGGTCGAGGATCTGACCGCGATCTTTCAGACACTGGTGCTGTTTGGCGACCCGGCGCAGTTGGCGCCGGTGGGGCAATCGGGCGAGATGGTGTTCGACACCCTGCCCGCGCCGCAGCAGTTGCATTTGCACCGCATCCATCGCCAGACGCAGGACAACCCGATCCTCGACCTCGCCCATGCGCTGGCCGATCCGGCGCTGGGGTTCGAGGAGTTCGAGCGCCGCATCGAGGCCGCCGCCCGGCGCGATGAGCGGGTGGTCTGGGCGCAGCGGGTGGAATCTGACCTGATGGCGCGCAGCCCGGTGCTGGTCTGGCGCAATGTCACCCGCATCCGGCTGATCCACGCCTTTCGCGCCGCCTTTGACGCCCCGGCGACCGAGTTGATGCCGGGTGAGCCCCTGATCTGCGACGGGCTGGAACTGCCGCTGAAGCACCGCAAAAAGCGCATCGATCTGGAGGCGCGCGGCCTCATCAAGGGCGCGCAATGCGTCTATCTGGGGCCGGGCAAGCGCCCCGGCTTTTCCCGCCTGCATGTGTTTGGCGCCGAGGAACCGCAGGTCTCCGCCGCCTCGATCATCAAGATCGAGAACGAGGGCGAGGAAGAACCGTTTATCCCCTATGCCGCGCATATGGGGGCGGCGTTCCTGCATGGCGCGGCGGTGACGATCCACAAGGCG
>CALESR010000287.1 GCA_937907485.1 uncultured Paracoccaceae bacterium
GCCACCAGCGCCAGTAATCCGACGGCAGGATCGACAGCGCCTGATCCATGAACACGCCGCGCCCCTGCGAGGTGCTGAACTGGCCGCCGTCATAATTGAGGTAATTGAAAGACTTGAGATAGTCGACCAGCTTCCACGGCTCGCCCGACCCAATGATGGTGGCAGGGAAGCTGAGGGTGTGGAAGGGCACGTTGTCCTTGCCCATGAACTGGTAATAGGTGACATCCGCCGCGCCCTTGTCGGTGCGCCACCAGCGTTCCCATGCGGCGTCGTCCAGCCCGTTCGCCGCCGCCCATTCCGCCGTCCCGGCGATGTATTCGATGGGGGCGTCGAACCAGACATAGAAGACCTTGCCTTCCATTCCCGGCCAAGGGTCATCGCCCCGTTTCACCGGGATACCCCAATGCAGGTCGCGGGTGATGCCGCGGTCTTGCAACCCGTCGCCGTCATTGAGCCACTTCTTGGCGATCGAGGTGGTCAGGACCGGCCAATCGGTTTTCGAATCGATCCAGGCCTCAAGCTTGTCGCGCAGGGCGCGCTGCCTCAGATACAGGTGCTTGGTGGCGCGCACTTCCAGGTTGGTCGAGCCCGAAATCGACGAACGCGGGTTGATGAGGTCGGTCGGATCAAGCTGCTTGGTGCATTCCTCGCACTGATCCCCGCGCGCATTCGGGTTGCCGCAGTTGGGGCAGGTGCCGGTGATATAGCGGTCGGGCAGAAAGCGGTTGTCGTCGATGGAGAAAACTTGCTTCTCGCTGACCTCCTCGATCAGCCCGGCATCGGCCAGACGCCCGGCGAAATGCTGCGTCAGCCGGTGGTTTTGCGGGCTGGACGAGCGGCCGAAATGATCGAACGACAGCCGGAATCCCCGGGCGATGTCAGCCTGCGCCGAATGCATCTCGGCACAGAACACATCGACAGGCTTGCCCGCCTTGGCGGCGGCCAGTTCAGCCGGCGTGCCGTGTTCATCCGTCGCGCAGATGAACATCACCTCATGGCCGCGCGCCCGCATGTAGCGGGCGAACAGGTCGGCGGGCAACTGACTGCCGACCAGATTGCCCAGGTGCTTGATCCCGTTGATATAGGGAATGGCCGAGGTGATGAGGATGCGCGCCATGGCGGGGGCTTTTCCTGTGCTGCTGAGGCCGGTTTCGCCTGCGTCCTTACAGCATGGGACGGCGCGCTGCCATACCCTCGCTCACGGTGAATGCACCTTGCCGTGAAGGGTTTGCAACACGATTGACGCCTGCGTGCCCGTCAGCGCAAGGTCTGATGCGTCGGCGATCCGCCCATTGACAAGAGGACTCTCCATGACTCGCATTCTTCGAACCCATTTGACGATGACCACGGCGCTGGCGGCGCTGTTGCTGCCGGTGGCGGCGGGCGGCGCGCTGGCGCAGGTGTCCGGCTTTTCGATCGAGGTCAGCCCTTCGTTGGATCAATACACCCCGGTCCGCATCGGCGCGCGGGTGTTCGGCACGGCCACCGAACCGGCGGCTTCGTTCGTGCGGGGCTGTCAGGGCGCGGTGCTGCCCGAGGCGGCAGGCGCGGCCTTTGACGTCACCGAGGGTTTCGAAGCGCTGACCTTCACCGGGGCGGGCGAGGGCCTGCGCAGCCTCGTTCTGGGCACGCCGGATGGGCTGTATCGGTGCGCGCTGGCCAATGAGCAGGGCTTTGTCGCCACCAACCTCGCTGGTGCCGGTGCCGGGCGCTATACTGTCTGGCTGGGTGCCGATGAGGGCGCGGCGATCGACGCACGGCTTTTCGTGTCGCAAAACCCGGTCTCGGCCATCGAGCTGTTCGGCCTCGATGTCGCGCTGCTGGGGGAACCGCGCTCGGGCCGGCTGGTGTATGCCGCCAGTGCCGAGGCGGGGCGTCAGGAACTGGTCATCGGGGGCCGTCTGGTCGCCGACAGCGAACTGCGCCCGCTCGATGCGGCTGCGTGCTGGGGCTATGGCGGGCTTGATGCCGCCGATGTGGTGCTGACGCTGGATCAGGCGCAGCCGCGGTTCAGCCTCTTTGCCACCTCCGAGCGCGATCTGGTGCTGGCGGTGATCGACCCGGCGGGCAATGTGCATTGCAACGACGATGCCTATCAACTGAACCCCGGAGTCACGCTCGAGGGCGCGCAGGCGGGCGAGTATCACGTCTTTGTCGGTGGGTATTCGCAAGGCAGCGACGGCTCGGTCTATGACCTCTTTGCCTCTGATGGTGCGCCGGCCTTCTCGAATGCCTCGGTTGATCTGAGCGCGCCGCCGCGCAACGGCTATGTCGCCTTTGACATCAACGCCGCCGGGCAGGGTCAGGTGCTGACCAGCGCCACGGTCAACGCCATCGACCCGGTGGAAATGCTGCCGACCGGCGCCTATTGCGCGGGCTTCACCGACCTGTCGGCGCCCGATCTGGTGATGTCGCTCGACGCGGCGCAACCGATGATCTCGCTCTATGCCCGCTCGTCCTCGGACCTGACGATGGCGATCATGGCGCCCGATGGCAGCTGGAGCTGCAACGATGACGCCTTCGAGTTGAACCCCGGCATCAGCCTGACCGAGGCCCAGCCCGGCGACTATCTGGTCTGGGTCGGCGCCTATAATCCGGGCGACATGGCGCCCTATACGCTCTATGCCTCGATGGGTTCGCCGAACTGGCAGGGCAGCGTCGTGCCGGGCGGCGATGGGACGATGACCTCGACCGTCGTGCTGGATGTGGCGGCGGAACCGGCGCGCGGGCATGTCGAATTCGGCCCGGCCACGCGCATCGACCCGCGGGTGATCCTGGATATTGCAGCCAGCACCACCGATGCCTTTGGCATGGGCGAGGGCTGCGTCGGCTTCATCACCCCGTCGCGCGCCGATCTGGTGGTCGATGCCGCCGAGGGCCTGCCGCAGCTGATGATCTACATGGTCGGCGAAGTGGACGGCACGCTGATCGTGCAGGGGCCGGACGGCCAACTGCACTGCAATGACGACTTCGAGATGCTGAACCCCGGCGTGATGATCCAGAACCCGCTGCCGGGCGCTTATTCGGTCTTTGCCGGCAGCTATGCCGGGGCCGGTGGCCCGGCGACGCTGGGTGTCACCATCGCCAGCCCGGCCTGGGTCATGGACCGCGAGAACTGAGACCGCCTCGCCCCCGGACCGCGCAGGTCCGGGGGCACCCATTTGTGCCAGCGCTGACCGGGGGACAATCATGCGCCTTTTCGCCTTTCACCAGACCGGACTGGCCGGCGCCGTCGCCGGTCTGCTCGCCGCGGCGACCCTGATGGCCCTGCCGCAAAGCGCCCTTGCGCAGGCCAATACCTGCCGCTGGGCCAATGACAACGAATGCGACGA
>CALESR010000288.1 GCA_937907485.1 uncultured Paracoccaceae bacterium
AGTTGCCCGGTCAGGTCGGCCAGCGCCGGCTGTTCAAAAAGGTCGAGCGTCAGTCGCAGCGCCTGTAGTGACAGTGCGACATCGTCGGGATGCGACAGAACCCCGGCCTGAAACCTCCCGGGCAAGGCGGGATCGGCGCCTCGCAACGTGACCGAACCGCGCGATTTTGGCCGCAAGACGCAGGCTGAGACACTCAGTCCATGACCGGCCAGGGGGGGCAGACCGGGGGCTCCGGCAAAGCCCGGCAGCATGTGGAACTGCACATTCGGGCGCCCGGTGCCGCCGAGGTCGACAAACCCCCCGGCCTCGACAATGTTCGAAGCCATCAGTCCACGTCGCGCCAGCGCATAGGCTGCGAGGTGGCGCGCTCCTTTCAGCCCCCGATCGTGCCCAAAGGTCGAGATCGGCGTCAGGGTCTCGGCCTCAACCGGAATCGCCATGTGGTCCTGATAATTTTCTCCGACGCCCATCCGGTCCGCCAGCACCGGGATTCCGTGGCGGACGAGGTCGCCAGCCGGGCCGATGCCTGACCGCAGGAGGATCAGTGGCGTCGCCAAGGCACCCGCTGTCAGGACCACCTCATGCGCGGATTCGATCTGGCGGCCATCTGTCAACACCACGCCACTGGCGCGGCCGTTGAGAAAGGATACCCGATCAACCCGCGCGCCGGTCAGCACCGTCAGGTTCGACCGGCCCATGACCGGGTGCAGAAAGGCCACGGCAGCGGAGCAGCGTCGACCATTGCGTGTTGTCGTCTGGTAAAAACCCACCCCCTCCTGCGTGGCGCCGTTGAAGTCGCGGTTCGCCGGCAGACCCGCCTGCATTGCCGCCGCGATGAACGCCTGCGACAGCGGGTGCCGGTGACGCGGATCGCTGACGCTCAGCTGTCCATCGGTGCCATGAAAGGGCATGCCGAGAGCCGTATTTCCTTCCATTGCGACAAAGGCTGGCAGCACCCGGTCCCAACCCCAACCCCGCGCGCCCATTGCCTCCCAGCCGTCATAATCCTGCGGCTGGCCTCGGACATAGAGCATTGCATTGACCGACGAACCACCGCCCAGCACATGTCCCTGCGGCACCAGACAGGGGCGCCCGCCAAGGCCGGGTTCGGGCTCGCCGTGATAGACCACCGCGTCGCGCCCGGCCCGCATCACACGAAAGAACGTGCCGGGGATGTGGATGAAGGGGCTGCTGTCAGGTCGCCCGGATTCGATCAGCAAGACGCGATGCGAGGGGTCACGGCTGAGTGCCGCTGCCAGCACGCAGCCTGCCGAACCGCCGCCGCAAATGATGGTGTCAAAGCCCGGCATCGCCCCACCCGAGAGAATAGTTGACGAGTTAACAGATTAACAGTTAACCTGTTATCCGTTGGCATGGCAAGGGGCGCAAATCCCGGGCCGACATGGGAGGATGACATGAAATTCTTACACGCTTTGACAGCGGCGCTGCTGATTGGCGCTCCGGCGACGGCCCAGACGACGATTCTGTTCAACAACTTTCTCAGCCCGAACGATGAGGTGAACCTCCAGGTCATCAATCCCTGGATCGCCGATATCGAGCGCGTGACCGAGGGCCGGGTTCTGGTGCGCCAGCCGGAATCGTCACTGGCACCGCCGCCCGAAATCCTGAACGCGGTGCAACAGGGCATCGCGGATGGCGGCTTCATGATGGTGGGTTTCCTCGAAAACTCGAACCCGCTGCTGCAACTGCCATTGCTGCCCAACGTCAACTCCAGCGCAGGGGCGGCCTCGGTCGCGCTGTGGCGGACCTATGAGCAGTTCTTTGCCGGTCACAACGACATGGGCGATGTGCAGTTGCTGGGCCTGATGCTGGTGCCGCCGGGCGGGTTCTATTCGATGAACGACACGGTGTTCGACGACATCAGCGATTTCGCCGGGGTCAAGATCTGGGGTCTGCCGGGCTATGCCGCGCGCTCGCTGGCGGCGCTGGGGGCGGTTGTCACGCCCGGGCCTGCGGTGCGGATGTATGAGGTCGTTTCGGGCGGCGTGGTCGATGCCTATTGCTGCGTCAACTACCCGTCGATCGAAGTGTTCAACGTCGTGCAGTTCACCCGCTCGGCGACCGACATCCCCGGCGGTGTGTTCGCACCGACCTTTGCCTTCTTTGTCCACAACGACGTCTGGTCGCAGATTTCGCCCGAGGATCAAGCGGCAATCCAGGCGGTTTCAGGCGAGGTGATGGCCCGCAACGCCGGTGGCGCCGACCCGCTCAGCGTCGAAGCCCGGGATCGCTTCGTCGCCGGTGGTGGCCAGGTTCTGAATGCCTCGCCCGAGTTCGTGGCCCAACTCGATGCGGCCTGGGCGCCGATTCATCAAGGCTGGATCGACTCGGCCAATGCGGCGGGTGTCGATGGTGCGGCTGCGTTGGCCTTCTACCGCGAGCAGATGGCGGCGGTCGAGGCGGGGAACTGATCCGATGGGCGGCCGTCTGTGGTTCTGGGTCGAACGCGCGCTCGAAGCCGTGATGGCCGCCTTTCTTCTGGCGATGGCTCTGATTACTGCCGTTGATGTGGTGGGTCGCTATTTCCTCAACGCCCCGCTGCCGGGGGGGTATGAGATCGTCCAATATCTGATGGCACTGTCAGTTTTCGCCGCCCTGCCGCTGGCGACGCGGGCCGAGGGGCATCTGACCATCGGTCTGTTCATCGACCGGCTGCGGGGGCGGCCCAAGCAGGTGCACCGGGTGCTGATGCTGGCGATTTCGGCAGGGGTGCTGATGTTCCTGGCCTGGCGGATGGGCGTTCAGGCCGCGGCGCTGTCGCGCGGGCAGAGCGCCTCGGGCTCGCTGGGTCTGCCGCTGGCGCCCATCGCCTGGGCGATGACCGGGCTGGCCTGGCTGGCTGTCGGGGTGCAACTGGCGCTGCTGGGGCAGGCGCTGGCCGGGCGTGAGAACACCGTAAAACACCGCGGCGAGGAGGTCGGATGACCCTGTCCCTCATTGGTTTTGTGGTGCTGCTGATACTGGCTTTTGTCGGCGTGCCGCTGGGATTCGCTCTCATCATCGTCGGTGTGATCGGCTTTGCCTTGGCGCGGGCCGACCTGACCGGGCAGGTCTTGCTGAGTTGGGGCGATGCGGGGCTGGAGGTGAACCAGCGCGCGCTGAACGCATCGTTCTCGATGGCCGGACAACAGATGTTCGATGTCGCGAGTTCCTACAGCCTGACAGTGATTCCGTTGTTCGTGCTGATGGGGGCCTTCATCCATCGCAGCCAGCTCAGTCAGGATCTTTATGACGCCGCCAATGCCTTCATGGGCCATTGGCGCGGTGGCCTGGCCATGGGGACGATCGGTGCCTGTGCCGGGTTTGCTGCGGTCTGCGGCTCGTCCATCGCCACGGCAGCGACGATCTCACGCGTGGCGATGCCCTCGATGCGGCGGTTTGGGTATGCCGATTCGCTGTCGACCGGGGCGATCGCTGCCGGCGGCACGCTGGGTATCCTGATCCCGCCCTCGGTGCCGATGGTGATCTATGGGCTGCTGTCGGAAACCGACATCGCCAAGCTGTTCATTGCCGGGATCCTGCCGGGGCTTATGCTGACCGTGCTGTTCTTCATCGCCATTGCGGGCACGACAGCACTGAACCCCGCCGCCGGGCCGCGCGCCGAGCGTGTGCCGATGGCACAGCGATTCCGACTGCTGGCGCGGGTCTGGGGCATCGTGGTGATCTTTGCGGTCATCATCGGCGGTATCTATCTGGGGGTGTTCACCGCGACCGAGGCCGCAGGCATCGGCGTCGTCACCGCCGCGCTGTTTGCCGCGATGCGCGGGCGTTTGACCTGGCGCAACGTTTGGGAGTCGCTGGTGGAAACCGGAGTGACGACCGGGATGATCTTTGTCGTCGCCATCGGCGCGCTGATCTTTTCCAACTTCGTCAACCTCGCCGGGTTCACCCGCACGATGATCGACCTGCTGACCGGGTTCCAGATGACTGGCACGCAGATCGTGCTGGTGATCGTGGTGATTTATCTCGTCATGGGCTGTGTCTTTGACAGTCTGGCGATGCTGACCCTGACGGTTCCGGTCATTGCCGCGATCCTAAAGCCGATGGGCGTCGACATGGTCTGGTTCGGCATCATCGCGGTGATTTCGGTGGAATTGGGTCTGATTACGCCACCCGTCGGGATCAATGTCTTCGTCGTGCAGGCGGCAGCGGGGAATGTCAGCGTCTGGACCGTTTTCCGCGGTGTCTGGCCCTTTGTCATCGCCATGGTCCTGCTGCTGGCAGCCGTGCTGGCCGTGCCCGGAATCGCCACCGTTTTGCCCGCCATGATGGGGAACTGATGCCTGATCCGATCCGTCAGATCCTCTTTGTGATGTATGACCAGTTGCGGCACGATTACCTTGGTTGCGCAGGCCATCCGACCCTGCGCACGCCGAATTTCGACCGTTTCGCCGCGATGGGGCTACGCTTCAGCCGAACCTATGTGCAATCGCCGGTCTGCGGTGCCAGCCGGATGAGCACCTATACAGGGCGCTATGTCAGTTCGCATGGCGCAGCCTGGAACAACTTTCCGCTGAAGGTGGGTGAAGTCACCCTTGGCGATCACCTGCGCGCGCTGGGGATGCAAAGCTGGTTGATTGGCAAGACGCATATGGCGGTCGATGCCGCGGGTATGGCCCGGCTGGGTCTGGCACCCGACAGCGTGATCGGTGCGCGGGTGGCGGAATGCGGGTTCGACGTGTTCGTGCGCGACGACGGGCTGAATGCTCAGGGGCCCGAGGGGTTTTATGACGCGCGCCGCTCGCCCTATAATGAATGGCTGAAAGGGCAGGGTTATCCGGGCGAAAACCCATGGCACGACCACGCCAATTCCGGGGTTGATGACTCGGGGCAGATCGCCTCGGGCTGGCTGATGCAGAACGCACGCCTGCCCGCCAACCTGCGCGAACAGGACAGCGAGACCCCGTGGCTGACCGACCGGGCCTTTGATTTTCTGGCCAGCGCGCAGGGGCCATGGATGGCACATCTGTCGTATATCAAGCCGCATTGGCCCTATATCGTGCCAGAACCCTGGTCGTCGCTCTATGGCCCGCAGGACGTGTTGCCGCCGATCCGTGCCGAGGGCGAGCGGGAGGATCCGCACCCGATTTACGGCGCCTTCATGGGCAATGTGATCGGCCGCGCCTTTGCCCGCGACGAGGTGCGACGCGAGGTGATCCCAGCCTATATGGGGCTGATCGCGCAATGCGATGACCAGTTCGGGCGGCTTTTGGATCATCTGGAGGCGACAGGACGGCTGAAGGATACGATGATCGTGGTGACCTCGGACCACGGCGATTATCTGGGCGATCACTGGCTGGGGGAAAAGGACCTGTTCCACGATCCCAGCGTGCGCGTACCGCTGATGATCTATGACCCGCGGCCTCAGGCCGATGCGACGCGCGGCACGGTTTGCGACGCGCTGGTTGAACAGATCGACCTCGCCGCCACCTTCATCGAGGCCGCCGGGGGGCAGGTGCCGGGGCATGTTGTCGAGGGGCGCTCGCTGATCGGCTTTTTGCACGGGCAGCCACCGCAGGACTGGCGCGATGCGGTGTTCAGCGAATACGATTACTCCGCCACTGTGATGGCCGGGTATCTGGGCGTCGCGCCGCGGGATGCCCGGCTGTTCATGGTCTTTGACGGTCGCTGGAAGCTGATGCATGCCGAGGGTGGATTTCGCCCCATGCTGTTCGACACCGCGACCGACCCGGACGAAGTGCATGATCTTGGCGCCGATCCCGCCTTTGCCCCTGAGGTCATGCGGCTGATGGAGAGGTTGTCGCTCTGGTCGCGCCGCGCGGCGCAGCGAACGACGATCTCGGATGCGCAAATTCTGGCCAAGCGCGGCAAATCGCGCGGCAAGGGTATCTACCTGGGGGTCTGGGAGGGCAGCGATCTGACCGAAGCACAACGCGCCACCATCTCGGGGACGGCAGGCAATCAGCCGTCCAGCGTCAGTTCGGCGACAAAGTCGTAACGGTCGCCGCGATAGGCTGAAACCGTCACTTCGATCGGCTTGCCATTGGCCAGAAACGATCGCCGCTCGATGCGCAACAACGGGCTGCCGGGCGCGATCTGCAACAGCTTTGCCTCGGCCGCCGTCGCCACCCCGGCATGCACTCGCTGCAAGGCGCGCACCGGCATCTGACCCCGCGCCTTGAGCGCCTCATAGAGCGACGTCCCCAGAGCCTCGGCATCAAGAGCAGCGGCGGGCACAACGGCGTTTTCAATTGCCAAGGGCTCGCCATCGGCCAGCCGCACCCGCGACAGCCGCAGCACCGGTTCAGCGGGCGACAGACCCAGTTTCAGCATCTCGGACGGGTCGGGCAGGCTGATCGCCTTCAGGATCGTCTGCGACGATGCTCCCGCCCCCCGCCGCCGCATGTCATCGGAAAAGCCGATCAACAGCGACAGCGGTTGTTCGATCTGCCGGGTGACAAAACTGCCTGCACCCTGACGTCGCTGAACCAGCCCCTCGTCCACCAGCACATCCAGCGCCTTGCGGACAGTGACGCGCGACAGGCCGCTGGCCTCGGCCAGATCGCGCTCGGATGGCAGGGCATCGCCGCCGCGCAACTCGCCCAGTTCAACCATCCCGCGCAGTGTCGAGGCGAGGCGCAGATAGACCGGCCCCTCGCCACCACCCGCACGGGCAAAGGCGCCGAGGATGCGGGACAGAGGGGCCTGAATGTCGAGGGTGGCGGGCTCGGCCATCGCTCACTCCGCTCGCCGCAGGCGCGGGTCCAACGTATCGCGCAGCGCATCGCCCAACAGGTTGAACCCGAACGACAGAAACAGGATCGCCAGCCCGGCAAAGACCGCAGGCCAGGGTGACAGCAGCAGGAAATTGCGTCCTTCGGACAACATCAGCCCCAGCGATGGGGTCGGCGGGCGCGCGCCAAGGCCCAGAAACGACAGTGAGGCCTCGACCAGAATCGCCGCCGACAGCAAGATCGAGGCTTGCACCAGAATGACCGACATCAGGTTCGGCAGCACATGCGAGGCCAGGATACGGGCGTCCGACGCGCCGATTGCCTTGGCGCCCTGCACATACTCGCTCTCGCAGATCACCAATGCCGGGCCGCGCAGCAGGCGGGCAAAGATCGGCGTATAAACGATGGCGATGGCATAGGCGGCGCTGAGGCTGGAGGGCCCCAGAACCGCGATGATCCCGATGGCCAGCAGCAGAATGGGAAAGGCGAACAGCACATCCATCATCCGCATCAGCAGCCGGTCGGTCCAGCCGCGATAATAGGCCGCCAGCATGCCGATGCTGCCGCCCATCAGCAGCGCCAGCGCCACGGCGGCACCACAAGTCAACAGACTGGTGCGATAGCCATAGACGATACGCGCCAGCACGTCGCGGCCCAGCTGATCCGTGCCCAACAGATGCTCGGGCCCCGGTGGGCGGATGCGCTGCGCCATGATCTGCAGATAGGGGTCCTGAAAACCCAGCAGCGGCACCAGCAATGCCAGCCCGACCTGCAACGCCACCAGCGCCGCGGCAAAGCGCAGCAGCCGGTTCTGTCGCAAGACATGGAGAAGGGCGGTGCTCATTGCCGGGAAATCCTCGGGTCGATCCAAGCATAGAGCAGATCCACCAGAAAGTTGATGACGACAAACGAGGCCGTCACGACCAGAATCGACGCTTGGATCAGCGGATAATTCCGTTCGGCAATCGCGCCGAGGATCAGCCGTCCCAGCCCCGGTATGGCAAAAACCTGCTCCACCACAATCGCCCCACCCAGCAGATAGCCGATCGAAACCCCCACCGAGGTGACAAAGGGAATCAACGCGTTGCGCAGCGCGTGGTGATAGACGATCCGCCGCCGCCCGGCGCCCTTGGCCCGCGCGGTGCGGATGTAGTCTTGTGACAACGCGTCCAGCATCGCCGTGCGCACCAGACGGGAAAGGTTGGCCAACATCGGCAGAGACAGCGCGAACACCGGCAGAATCATGCGCTGCAGGTTGCCCAGTGGATCCTGCGAAAACGGCACATAGCCCAGCATCGACACGCCGGGCAGGTATTTCGCCACCAGCAGGATCGACACGATACCCAGCCAGAAACTGGGGATCGTCAACCCGGCAATGGCACCGATGCGCACGGCAACCTCGGACCCCTTGCCACGCGATTGCGCCATGAAGGCGCCCAGCGGCACACTCAGGCCCGCTCCCACGATCACCGACAGCAGCGTCAGTTGCGCTGTCGGCCAGAGGCTGGCGCCGATTTCCTGCGTCACCGGGCGGCCAGTCCAGATCGAGGTGCCCAGATCGCCGTGAAACACCCCGGTCAGCCACAGCGCGTATTGCTGCAACACAGGCAGATCCAGCCCTAGCCGCGATTCCAGTTCGGCGATGCGCTCGGGCGTGATCTCGGTATTGGCGCCCAGCATGATCGCCACCGCATCGCCTGGGATGAAGCGGATCATCAGGAACACCAGCACCGACACGCCAAACAGCACGACGATCAGATCGGCCAGCCGGATCAGGAGGAAATTGCGCGACAAACGAGGACGCCTGCTGGAAAAGGCGCCCCGCCGGTTTTCCCGGCAGGGCGCGGTTGCTTCACTCGGCCAGCGTGACGCTGGCGAGGCTGGTCAGGCGGTTCATCGGGTGGATTTCGAACCCTTGCACCGCGGCCGAGGTCGCTGTCGTCAGCGTGCCATAGGCCAGATGCGCCACCGGCCCTTCGCAGGCCAGCATCGCCTGCGCCTCGGCATAGGTCGCCTGCCGCGCTGCCATGTCGGTCTGGCTGCGCCCGGTGTCGAGCAGCGCGTTCAGATCCGCGTTCACATACTGGAACACGTTGGTCGATCCCCCGGCATAGAAGGTGCGATAGAAATACTGATCCGGGTCTGGCGCGCCGCCATTGACCGAGACAAACATGTCAAAGTCGCTGTTGCGCCAGTCCTGCACGAACTGGCCGATCTCGGGCGTGATCAGTTCCACCACAAAGCCCCCTGCTGCCAGTTGCTGCTGCACCACCTGCGCGATGTCGCGGGTGTCTTGCCGCGGCAACACCTTCATCACGATGGGGATCGGGCCGGTTACACCGGCCTCGGCCAGCAGCGCTTGCGCGGCCTCGACATTGTGAGCATAGCAGTCGAAAGCGCCGGTATCCGTTGCCCATTCCGTCAGTGCGGGCGACAGCGGACCGCCCGGCACCCCGGCGCCAAAGAGTGCGCCGTCGATGATGTCCTGCCGGTTCAGCAGCAGGTTGACTGCGCGCCGCACGCGGGCATCGCCCAGCGGGCCGCGAGTGGTGTTCATGCCGACCAGCGAATAGCTGAGGTCGCGTGTCTGGTGCAGGGTGACCCCGGGCTGTGCCGACAGTTGCAGCGCGGTCGCCGGATCGACACCGGGCAGCAGGTGATATTCGCCGCTGACCAGACCGACCTGCCGCGTTGCCGCCTCGGGCACGAACTGAAAGCGCACCGCATCCAGCGCGGGCTGGCCCTCGGCGTAATAACCCTCGTTGCGTTCCAGCCGGATAAAGGCGTTGGGCTGCCATTCGGCAAAGCGAAACGGCCCGGTGCCGACGGGCGCCTGCTGCAGCGCGTCCTTGTTGGTTTCCACCTCGGCGGGAACCATGGCGATGGTGGCCAGCGACGACAGCAGCGGCGCAAACGGGGCGCTCAAGGTCAGTTCCACCGTCAACGGGTCGATCACGGTGACCGCCGTAATCAGGTTGATCCGGCTGGCCAGCGGCGAGGCGATCTCGGCCGACAGCACGCGGCGGATCGAGGCCGCAACATCCTCGGCGTCAAAGCTGCTGCCGTCGTGGAAGGTCACGCCCTCGCGCAGGGCAAAGCGATAGGTCAGGCCGTCGTCCGAGACCGTCCAACCACTCGCCAGACCGGGCACCACCGACAGCGAGGCGTCCAGGTCAGTCAGCCCCTGGTAGATGTTCGCCTGCACGATCAGCACCGAGTTGAAGGCGGTAATCAGGTGCGGATCGAGGCCCGCTGGCGCCGAGTCGATGGCGATCTCCAGTTGTCCGGCGGCCAGCGCGGGCAGCGCGCTGCCAGCCAGAAGGGCCGCAAAAAGGGCCCCGCGGCGGGTGATCTGGTTCATGGTTCTTCCCCCTAGTTGCGCCATGTCTTGCCCCGGACCCAGTGGCGCGGCCGGGAAACGGGGGCCGAATATGAATCCACTTTAATACCAGTCTGGACAGAGTCAATCCTTTGGTATTATCGTCAAAGACAGCCAGAACGGGGGAATGGGTGACGTCAGCGGCACAGGGTCCGATACTCGATATCCGCGACCTGAGGGTCGAGGTCGGCGGTCGCGCGATCGTCGATCAGATCGGTTTCAGCCTGCACCCCGGCGAGATGCTGGGGTTGGTCGGCGAATCCGGCTGCGGCAAGTCGGTCATGGCTCTGGCGATCATGCGCCTGCTGGCGGAGCCGCCGATGCGGATCGCACGGGGGCAGATCCTGCTCGATGGCCGCGATCTGGCGCAGTTGGCGGAACCCGCGCTGCAACGCCTGCGCGGGCATGACATGGCCATGATCTTTCAAGAGCCGATGACCTCGCTGAACCCGGTGTTCAGCGTCGGCGATCAGATCGCCGAGGCCGTGCGGTTGCATTCCAGCCTGTCCCGCGCGCAGGCCCGCACCCGTGCCGCCGAATTGCTGGCCCGCGTCGGTATTCCGGCGCCTGAGGCCGCGCTGGACCGCTATCCGCACCAGATGTCGGGCGGGCAGCGCCAGCGGGTGATGATCGCCATGTCGCTGGCAGCCTCACCGCGCCTGCTCGTGGCGGATGAGCCGACAACGGCACTGGATGTGACCGTGCAGGCGCAAATCCTCGATCTGCTCGACGATCTTCGGCGCGAGTCGGGGATGGCAGTGCTGCTGATTACCCATGATCTGGGGGTGGTCAGCCAGTACTGCGACCGGGTTGCGGTGATGTATGGCGGGCGGCTGGTCGAATCCGCAGCGGCCGGGTCGCTGTTCGCGCAGCCGCGCCACCGCTATACTCAGGCCTTGCTGGCAACGATCCCCGCCGCCAATCCGCCGGGCACCGAGTTGCCTGCCATCCAAGGCGCGGTGCCGCCGCCTGGCCAACGGCCGGATGGCTGCGCCTTTCACCCGCGCTGTGCCTTTGCAACCGACCGATGCCGCACTGAACTGCCACCTTTCGTTGACACCAAACCCGGCCATTCTGTC
>CALESR010000289.1 GCA_937907485.1 uncultured Paracoccaceae bacterium
CCCCAATCCCGGAGGCCCGGATGTCGTTTCTCGGCAAGCTCAAGGACCGGCTGTTCCGCTCGTCCGCGAAACTCGATGCGGGGCTCGATGCGCTCGTCGCCCCCACCCCTGAGGCCCGCCCCGGCCTGCTCGCCCGGCTGACCGGCCGCGACGAGCCGCGCCGCGTGCTCGACGATGCGATGGTCGAGGAACTCGAGGACCTGCTGGTGCAGGCCGATCTGGGTGTCGACACCGCGCTCAAGGTGACAGCCAATATCGCGGCGACGCGGATGGGCAAGCGGGTCACCACGGCCGAGATCAAATCGGCGCTGGCCGCCGAGATCGCCCGCATCATGGAGCCAGTCGCCCGGCCGATGCCGCTGACCCGCCAGCGCCCGCAAGTGGTGCTGGTGGTGGGGGTGAACGGCGCGGGCAAGACGACGACCATCGGCAAGCTGGCAGCGCAGTTCCGCGCGGCGGGCAAGACGGTCATCATCGCCGCCGGGGATACCTTTCGCGCCGCCGCGGTCGAGCAGCTGCAGGTCTGGGGCCAGCGCGCCGGGGTGCCGGTGATGACCGCGCCCGAAGGCTCCGACCCCGCCTCGCTGGCGTTTGACGCGCTGACCCGCGCCCAGACCGAGGGCGTCGACCTTCTGATGATCGACACCGCCGGTCGGCTGCAAAACCGCGCCGACCTGATGGAGGAACTGGCCAAGATCGTCCGCGTGATCCGCAAGAAGGACCCGAGCGCGCCGCACAACACCCTTCTGGTGCTCGACGCCACCACCGGGCAGAACGCGCTGACGCAGGTCGAGGTGTTTCGCCAGATGGCCGATGTCACCGGGCTCATCATGACCAAACTCGACGGCACGGCGCGCGGCGGGGTGCTGGTGGCGCTGGCCGACCGCTTTGGCCTGCCGATCCATGCCATCGGTGTGGGCGAGCAGATCGACGACCTCGCTCCCTTTGACCCTGCCGATTTCGCCGCTGCCTTGACCGGCGCCGAGCCGACCTGACCTGATCTTTGCTCTTCAAATATCCCGGGGGGAGTCGCGGCACGCGACGGGGGGCAGCGCCCCCCTGACCCGCCCGGCAACCGGAGCCGCCGCATGAGCGACTGGCTGATCTCGCTGGAAGGCACCGAGGCCGGGCTGCGGCTGTCGCTGGCCCTCGCCCTGGCCGCCGCCGTGCTGCACGCGATCTTTGGCGCGCTGCAAAAGGGCCGCCATGACCCTTGGCTGTCGCGCGCCGGGATCGACCTGTGCCTGTTTGTCATGGCCGCGCCGGTTGCGTTGTTTGTCGTGCCATGGCCGGAACCGGCGCTCTGGCCGATCCTCGGCGGCGCCTTTGTTATCCATGTCGGCTACAAGATCCTGCAGGCGATGACCTATACGCGGGGCGCCTATACGGTGGTCTATCCGGTGGTGCGCGGTTCGGGGCCCTTGTTCACCGTGCTGGGTGCCGGGCTGATGTTTGGCGAGCATTTCAACG
Organism: uncultured Paracoccaceae bacterium; assembly: GCA_937907485.1. Lineage (GTDB taxonomy): Bacteria > Pseudomonadota > Alphaproteobacteria > Rhodobacterales > Rhodobacteraceae > Pararhodobacter. Next base: position 1,471 of record CALESR010000289.1, read on the forward strand.
CGCTGCAATGGCTGGGGTTGGCGGTGCTGCTGGCGGGGATCTGGGGATTCGCGCTCTACAACATCCGGCAGGTGACGGTGAACCGCGAGACCCTGCTGCCCGCGCTGGGCTTTGCGGTGGCGACCGGGGCCTTTGTCGCGCTCTACACCACCTATGACGCCTGGGGCATCCGGGCGGCGGCGGATCCGTTCACCTTTCTGGCGTGGTTCTTCTTCATCGACGCGGTGTTCATGCCGCTGGTCTCGGCCCGGCGGTTGCTCGGCTTGCCACGGGCGGACCTTGCCAGCCTGTTGCGGCGCGGGGTGTTGGGGGCCGGTGTCGCGGTGGCGAGTTTTGGCGGCATCATGCTGGCGACGCGGCTGGGTCCGGTGGGTCAGGCGGCGGTGCTGCGCGAGACATCGACGGTGTTTTCGGCGCTGATCGGCTGGTTGATGCTGGGCGAGCGGTCGAGCCCGGCGCGGGTGGCGTTGATGGCGCTGATCGCGGCGGGCGCGGTGGTGGTGCAACTGGCGGCCTGAGGCCGTCAGGCGAAGGGATCGAGCGGATAGCCGACCCCGGTCAGCGTCAGCCCGGTGGGCGGCGCGACCGGCCCGCAGGCCGCGCGGTCGCGCGCGGTGAGGGCCTGCGCCACCCGGTCGGGCGGCCAGGCGCCCGCGCCGACGCGCTCCAGCGTGCCGACGATCGAGCGCACCTGATTGTGCAGGAACGAGCGCGCGCGCAGGTGAAAGCGGAACTCGCGCCCGGCGGGATAGGGCAGGTCCTCGATCGTGATCTCGTCGAGCGTCTTGACCGGCGATTTTGCCTGACAGAGCGCGGCGCGGAAGGTGGAAAAATCCTGCAGGCCGATCAGATGCGCCGCCGCCTGCCGCATGGCATCGGCGTTCAGGGGATGGCGGACCTGCCAGACCTGTCCGGCGTCCTGCACGACCGGCGCGCGGCGGGCGACGATGCGGAAGGTATAGCGCCGCTCGATGGCGCTGAAGCGGGCGTGGAAGTCATCTGGCACCAGCGCGCAGGCGGTCAGCGCGACCGGCAGCGGTTTGAGGTGCTGGTTGGTGGCGTCCATCAGCCGCTCTGGCGGCCAGTCGCGGACAAGATCGGCATGGGCGACCTGCCCGGTGGCATGCACCCCGGTATCGGTGCGCCCTGCGGCGGCGATGCGGGGCTCCTGGGGGTCAAGGCGGGACAGCGCCACTTCGATCGCCTGTTGCACCGAGGGTTGGCCATCCTGCCGTTGCCAGCCGTTGAAGGGCGTGCCGAGGTATTCGATGCGAAAGGCGTAGCGGGGCATCGGTGGTCCTGTTCCTGGCGGCGC
>CALESR010000290.1 GCA_937907485.1 uncultured Paracoccaceae bacterium
CTCACCCCCCTGAGGATATTTGAAGAGCAAAGATGCGGGGCGTTAAGCCTTGGTTAACCGCCCATCTTTGTGCCTTCACTATCCCGGGGTCCGGGGCAGCGCCCCGGCTTTCTTCCGGCTCAACTGGACAAGCCCTTTGCCGCGCCCTAGCCTGACCGCCTCAGGCCGGGGGAGGCGCGGGTGACGGGCGATGTGGTCTATCGGGCCGAGGCGATGGCGGGGGATCCGCGGGCGCTCGCGCTCTTGATCGCCGGTCTGTCGCGGGCGCCGCTGGCCCTGGCGATTGTCTTTGTCTCGCCGCAGGTCACCGCGCCTCAGGCGCTGATGGCGGGGCTGTCGCAGGCGCTGGCACCGACGCCGGTGATCGGCTGCACCACGGCGGGCGAGATCGGCGCGGCGGGCTATGGCGAGGGGCTGATCGTCGCCATGGGCCTGCCCGCCAGCCATTTCCACGCCGAGGCGCGGGTGATCCCCGATCTGGCCGCGCTGAACACCGAGGCGGTGATCGGCGATCTGATCCGGGCGCGCAGTGCCTTGGCCCGTGCGCGTCCCGGCTGGGAGCATGAATTCGTTTTTCTGATGGTCGATGGCCTGTCCTCGAAAGAGGACGAACTGGCCGCCGCGCTGGCACCGGGGCTGGGGCGCGCGCCCTTGTTTGGCGGCTCGGCCGCCGACGGCGCGCGGTTTTTAGAGACCTTTGTCTTTCACAATGGGCGCGCCCTGCGCAACGCCGCCGTGGTCGCCGCGGTGCGCAGCGACTGCCGGGTGCGGGCCTTCAAGGTCGATCATTTCCGCCCGACCGAGGTGCGCATGGTGGTGACTGGCGCCGATCCCTTGCGCCGCCGGGTGCAGACGATCAACGCCGAGCCCGCCGCGCGCGAATATGCCCGCCTGCTGGGCAAGGACCCGGCGCAGCTGACCCCCTTTACCTTTGCCGCGCATCCGGTCGTGGTGCGGGTGGGCGGGCAGCACCATGTGCGTTCGATCCGGCAGGTCGACGAGAACGGCGACCTGATCTTCTTTTCCGCCATTGACGAGGGTCTGGTGCTGACCCTGGCCGAGGCCGGCGACATGGCGCAGCATCTGTCCGATGCGCTCGACACGCTGTCGCAGGCCGAGGCGCCGGTGGCGATCCTGGCCTGCGACTGCGTGCTGCGGCGCATGGAGGCGCAGGAAAAGCAGCTCACCGGGCGGATTTCCGCACTTCTGGGCGCGCATCGGGTCACCGGCTTTTCCACCTACGGCGAACAATGGAACGCCATGCATGTCAACCAGACGCTGACCGGCGTCGCGCTCTATCCGCCGAGGCGCGGATGAGCGGAGCGCGCGCCTTGCTGAACCCGGCCGACAGCCCGGACCGGCAGATCGACAAATTGCTGGCGATTGTCGAGGTGCTGATGCGGCGGGTCGAACAGGGCACCGACCTGTCGGGCGCCGCCTATGCGCAGTTCGAGCGCGCGGCAATGCTGGAGGAACAGGTCCGCCTGCGCACCCGCGAGCTGGAGCGTGCGCTCGCGCTGCTCAACGAGTCCAACGCCCAACTGGCCGAGGCCAACCGCGCCACCGAGGCCGCGCGGCGCAACCTCGCCGACGCGATCGAGACCGTGCAGGAGGGCTTTGGCCTCTTTGGCCCTGACGACATTCTGGTGATGTGCAATTCGCGCTTTGGCGAGCAGTTGCGCGACATCCAGCCAGCGCTGGTGCCGGGCCTGTCCTTTGCCGAATACATCGACCTTGCCAGCACCTCGCGCGCCCTCTCGCTGCCCGAGGGGATGAGCGCGCCGGATTGGGCGCTCCAGCGCCTGCACCGCCATCAGGACCGCAGCACCGTCTTCACCGTGGCATTGCAGGGCGACCGCTGGCTGCAGGTCAGCGAGCGGCGCACCGGCGATGGCGGCACGGTGATCCTGCAGACCGACGTCACCGACATCATTCTGGCCGAGCGCGAGGCCCGCGGTCGGCTGCTCGACGATCAGGCGCGCATCGTGCGGGCGACGCTGGACCACATCAGTCAGGGCGTGCTGATCTTTGACGCCGAAACCCGGCTGATCGGCTGGAACCAGCGCGCCGCCGAGTTGCTGGCGCTGAACCGGCGACAGTTTCGCGCCGGTCTGGGCTTTGACGCGCTGGTCGCACGGCTGGGCGAACGCCTGCCGGCGGCCGAAGGCGCCCGGCTGGCCGCGCTGCGCGACTGGGTCGCACAAACCGCCCCCCGCGCTGCCCTGCGGTTTGAAATCGCTCGCGAGGGCGACGGCATCCTCGACGCCTTTGCGCAGGAAATGCCCGACCGGGGCTTTGTCATCTCGTTTGCCGATGTCACCGCCGAGCGCCGTGCCAATGCCGCGCTCAGCCGCGCCAACGAAACGCTCGAGGCCCGCGTCACCGCGCGCACGCTGGAACTGGGCGCCGCGCTGGCGCAGGCCGAACGCGCCAATGCCGCACGCTCGCGCTTTGTCGCGGCGGCCAGCCATGACCTGCTGCAACCGCTCTCGGCGGCCAAGCTGTTCCTCGCCTCGATCGAGGATGCCGCGCTCGAACCGCGCGCCCTCGACGCGCTGGGCAAGACGCGCTCGGCGCTGGTCTCGGTGGAAACGCTGCTCGACGCCCTGCTCGACATCTCGCGGCTGGAAAGCGGGCGGCTGACGGTTCATCCCCAACCGGTGCCGCTGGCGCCGCTGCTGGCCCGTCTGGCCGAGGAATTCGCCCCGCTGGCGGCGGAAAAAGACCTCAGCCTGCGCTGGCGGCCCAGCGCGGCGGTGGTGGTCTCCGATCCGACATGGCTCAGGCGCATCCTGCAGAACCTGATCGGCAACGCCCTGCGCTATACCCAGCGCGGCGGCGTGCTGGTCGGGGTGCGCAATGGCCTGACCGGCCTGCGGGTCGAGGTCGCCGACACCGGCCCCGGCATCGCCGAATCCGACCGCGAGGCGATCTTTCGCGAGTTCCACCGCCTCAACGCCCGCGCCTCGGCCTCCGAGGGGATGGGGCTGGGCCTCGCCATCGTCGAACGGGCCTCGGCGGTGCTGGGCCATGCGGTGACGCTCGAATCACAGCTGGGCCGCGGCTCGCGCTTCGTGCTGCATCTGGGCCCGCCAGCCGAGGCCGTCGGCGAGGTGCCCCCGACCGTCGAGCCCGCCCCCGGCGCCCCACTGACCCTGCCCCGCGACCTGATCGGCCTGCTGGTCGCCGCCGACCCCGGCCTGCGCCGCGCGCTGGCGCATCTGCTCGAAGGCTGGGGGATCTGCGTGCTCGACACCCCCGACCCGACCGAGGCCCTCGCGCTGATCGACGAGATCGGCCTCGCGCCGGATTTCGTGCTGATCGACGCCCGCGCCGGTGACGAAGAGGCCGCCCTGACGCTGGTGCACGAGCTTGGCACCCGCCACGGCCCGCTGCCCGCCCGGCTGCTCTCCTCGACCCGCGCCGAGGCCCTGCGCCTGCGTGCCCTGCGCGCCGGGGTGCCCCTGCTCTACAAACCCGTCGATACCGGCCTTCTGCACCGCTTCATCGCCAGTTGCTGCAACGGCTGAGCCCCACCCCGCCCCTGTCCATTGGTCGCGCTTGACCACCCCCGGTCCGCCCGCCCAGCATGGCCCGACCCATCAACGGAGGCCCCCGTGCCGCATCCGCCCATCGCCAGCATCGACGACGTTCAGGCCCTGCTGGCCGGCCAGTCCTATGTCTGCGGCCGCCCGCTGGCGACGGTGACCTTTCTGGCGCTCAAACTGGGCCGCCCGCTGTTTCTCGAAGGCGAGGCCGGCACCGGCAAGACCGAGATCGCCAAGGCCATCGCCGCCGCCTTGGGCCGCCGCCTGATCCGGCTGCAATGCTACGAAGGGCTCGATTCCGCCAGCGCGGTCTATGAATGGAACTTCGCCGCCCAGATGGTCGCCATCCGCGCCGCCGAGGCCACCGCCACCGCCGCCGACCTGCAATCGCGGCTCTTCGGCCCCGACTTCCTGATCGAACGCCCGCTCCTGCAGGCCATGCGCCCGCAACCCGGCGGCGCGCCGGTCCTGCTGATCGACGAGATCGACCGCACCGACGAACCCTTCGAGGCCTTCCTGCTCGAAGCCCTCAGCGACTTTCAGGTCACCATCCCCGAACTCGGCACCCTCACCGCCCCCGAACCGCCGATCGTCATCCTCACCTCGAACCGCACGCGCGAGGTGCATGACGCCCTCAAACGCCGCTGCCTCTATCACTGGGTCGATTACCCCGATTTCGCCCGCGAACTCGACATTCTCAATGCCCGCGTGCCACAGGCCTCGGCGTCGCTCTCGCGCGAAGTGGTCGCCTTCGTGCAACGCCTGCGCACCGAGGACCTGTTCAAGAAACCCGGCGTCGCCGAAACCATCGACTGGGCCAAATGCCTGCTGGCGCTCGACGTGCTCACCCTCTCGCCCGAGGTGATCGCCGATACCATCGGTGCCATCTTGAAATATCAAGACGACATCCAGCGCCTGCAGGGGTCGGAAGCCAAGAAGATCCTTGATGACGCAAAGAAGGCCCTCTCGCCCGCCTGACCCCTCTTTGCTCTGCAAATATCCCACGGGGGTCCGGGGGTGTGAAACCCCCGGGGCCT
>CALESR010000291.1 GCA_937907485.1 uncultured Paracoccaceae bacterium
ACGATCCGCGTGTCGCTGTCGGCGGATCCGGTCGAAGAGGTCCGCGTCGGCTATGAGATCCTGAAATCGCTGGGCCTGCGCACCAGGGGCGTGCAGATCATCTCTTGCCCCTCTTGCGCGCGGCAGGGGTTCGACGTGATCCGCACCGTCGAGGCGCTTGAAGCCCGGCTTGCGCATATCAAGACGCCGATGTCCCTGTCGATCATCGGCTGCGTCGTCAACGGACCGGGTGAGGCTCTAATGACCGACATCGGCTTTACCGGCGGCGGCGCGGGCTCGGGCATGGTCTACGTCGCGGGCAAGCAGGACCACAAACTGTCGAACGACCGGATGATCGAGCATATCGTCGAACTGGTCGAGGCCCGCGCGGCGCAGATCGAGGCGGCCGGATAAAAAAACGCCGCGAGAGGGAGGTCTCGCGGCGACTAGGATGCCAGACGCAGGGAGGTGCGCCCGGAAACGGGAGATGAAGAACCGGCGTGGCCATGCCCTTCAAGATCTTGTCTAGACATCGCATTGGCAATCAGCCTTGATCTGAATCAAACCTGCGGCGCTGGGCGCCATTTTTTCCAATCTTAGGGGCACGTTAACCGCAACGCTCCAGTCTGGCGAAAAGCCCCGAGCGATTCGCCAATGTCCAATGACTTGACCCAATATGCCGTCGCCCCTGCTGCGCCCCGCGCGGCCGGGGCTGGTATGGCCACCAGCCCCTCGGGTCGGGCGATACGGGCGCTCAGTGGGCGGCAAAAGGCGGCGATTCTGGTGCGCCTATTGCTGGCCGAAGGCGCCGATCTGAAACTGAACACCCTGCCTGAGGATATGCAGACCGCGCTGACCGGCCAGATCGCGCAGATGCGGCTGGTCGACCGCGACACACTGGCGGCCGTGGTCAATGAGTTCATCGAAACACTGGAGCAGGTCGGCCTCAGCTTTCCCGGCGGGATCGAGGGCGCACTCAAGGCACTGGACGGCCGGCTCAGCCCCGGCGCCTCGGACCGGCTGCGGCAGATGGCGCGCACGCGCGAAGGCGCCGATCCATGGGAGAGGATCCAGCAATCCGACGTCGCTTCGCTCGTCGAGGTACTTGCCCCCGAAAGCCCAGAGGTGGCAGCGGTGGTGCTGTCGAAACTGCCGGTGGGCCGTGCGGCAGACCTGCTGGGCAGGATGCCGGGCGAACGCGCACGTCGCGTTGCATACGCAATCTCGCTGACTGAGGGGATTGCCCCGCCGATGGTCGCGCGGATCGGAGAATCTATCTCACGCCAACTCGATTCTCGGCCGAAGCCGGCCTTTGCCAACGCCCCGGCAGCGCGCGTCGGTGCCATCCTCAACTCGGCCAGCGCCGATGTGCGCAGCTCTTTGCTCGACGCCTTGCGCCAGCAGGACGCCGCCTTTGCCGAAGGGGTGTCGAAGGCGATCTTCACCTTTGGCCATATCCCGGACCGCATCAATCCGCGCGATGTGCCCAAGGTGTTGCGCGAATTCCCGCAGTCCGATCTGGTCACGGCGCTGGCGGCCACCCTGCCCAATCCCGACACGCCCGAAGGCCGCGCCGCCGAATTCCTGCTCGCCAACATGTCACAGCGCATGGCCGCGACGCTGCGCGACGAGGTGGAATCGCGTGGCCGCGTCAAACCCAAGGAGGCCGAGGCCGCTTTGGCCGCCGCCATCGTCGCAATCCGCACCCTCGCTGATGCGGGTGAAATCACGCTGGTCAGCCCGGATGATGAATAGTCAACCATCGAGCCCGGCGCGCGAAAGGGCTAGGGTCAATGAATTGCCGTGCCAAGGCAGGTCGAGACGCGCGTTCGGTATCCGGCAAATCTCAATCTCAATGCGATAATCGCGCAGGACGTAGACTTACTTGTTCGGTGCAGAAGCCAAAGTAGGCTCGCCTGCAACCCGGCCCTTCGCGATCTGCCCGCGCAACCGAGCATGCAGATCCCTCAGCGCGACGGGGTTCACCCCGACCGTAGTGTAAGCCTCAAAAGGGGCGTTTGCCGCAGAAAAACTGCGCAACATCTTGAAATCCCTTCGCATAACTCCGTTGTAAGCCCCTCGGAAAGGACAGCTCATATCAGCTTGCATCCGCCTCGGGTGGCAAGGCCAGCAGAGTTTCGAACCGCCGTTTCTGCCGCGCCGTCCACGACACCGTCAGTCGCATTGCTTCGTCGTCGCTGGATTCCTCCAGTACGATCCCTTCGGCCCATGCCCAAGCCCGCGCGCGCCCCTCGTCATGCGCCAGCACCACCGTTTCGACCCGTCGCTCATCACCCAAGGCCCGGCCAATAGCGGCGATCAAAGCCTCGATCCCCTGCCCGGTCAGCGCCGAAACCGCGATTACCCCTTCACTGCGCGCCGCTATGGTCAGACGTGGGTCATCGGCAGGCAAGAGGTCAATCTTGTTCCACAATTCCAACCGCGCGACCGCCTGCGATACGCCGAGTTCGGTCAGGATGGTTTCGACATCCTGCGCCTGAGCCTCGCTGTCGGGATGGGCAATGTCGCGCACATGCAGGATCAGATCGGCCTCGAGCACCTCTTCCAGCGTGGCGCGAAAGGCTGCAACCAGTTGCGTCGGCAATTCGGAAATGAAACCCACGGTGTCGGACAGGATCACTTGCAGCCCGCCGGGCAGAACCACGGCGCGCATTGTCGGGTCGAGCGTGGCAAAGAGCATGTCCTTGGCCAGCACCTCGGCACCGGTGATCGTGTTGAAAAGCGTGGATTTTCCGGCGTTGGTATACCCGACCAGCGCCACCACCGGATAGGGTACGCGGCGCCGTGCGGCGCGGTGCAACTCGCGGGTTTTCACTACCTTTTCCAACTGCCGCTTCAGCCGGATCACCTGATCGTCGATGGCGCGGCGATCGGCTTCGATCTGCGTCTCGCCGGGCCCACCGACAAATCCAAAGCCACCGCGCTGGCGTTCCAGGTGGGTCCAGGCCCGCACCAGCCGCGTGCGCTGATAGCTCAGCGCAGCCAGTTCCACCTGCAGAACCCCCTCACGCGTGCGGGCGCGGTCGGCGAAAATCTCGAGGATAAGGCCAGTGCGGTCCAGAAGCTTGACGCCCCATTCCTTTTCGAGATTGCGCTGCTGCACCGGGGTCACCGGCCCATCGACCAGCACCAGCTCGATCTCATCGTCCTCGATACGGGTCTTCAGCTCGGCCACCTTGCCTGAACCAAACAGCATCCCCGGTTGCGCGCGCGGCAAGCGCACCACCTGACCAGCGATCACCGAGATGCCGGGCAGCGCCTCGGCCAGCGAGAGTGCCTCGGCCAGAGCCGACTCGGCGCTACGGTTGGCCCCCTGTCCGCGGATATCGGGATGCAACACCAGAACGCGCTGGCGCCGTGTACCGCCCGCCCCGCCCAGTTCGCTGACGTCAATCGTCACGGGAACCCTCGCGCAAACCGCGTCGCCCGCTCACTCTTCGCCGTTGTAAAGGGCGATGGGCTGGCCCGGCATGATCGTCGATATCGCGTGTTTATAGACAAGCTGACTCTGCCCCTCGCGGCGCAGCAGTACGCAAAAATTGTCAAACCAGGTAATCATCCCCAACAGCTTGACGCCGTTGATCAGGAAAATCGTCACCGGGATCTTGTTCTTGCGAACATGATTGAGAAACGCATCCTGCAAATTCTGTTTGTCGACGGCCATTGTCTGTTGCCTTTTGTTATAGGCCTGCGCAGCTCTTCGGCTGGGCAGTCACTCCCTGCGGGCAGAGTATGACGGCTGGCCGGGCAAGTTTCCAGTGCAAATGATGCCGGTTTTCAGCAGTTTAAGGCTGGTTTCGCGATGGTTGTGCACGCCAGGGCTCAGGCACGGCGCGAACGGTCAAGGATTGCTGCCAGCAGTACCAGGATTTCCAGCCGACCGAGAATCATCGCAAGCGCCAGAACCACCCGCGCCGGGTCGCCAAGAAGGAACCAATAAAGCGGAGCCTCGCCAGCCACTTGCACGATCTGGCCGGTGTTGGTCAACGCGGCGATGGCGAAGATCATCGCCGTTTCCAACCCCATGCCGCTGAACAACAAAAGCGCCACCACCACCACCGCGGTCAATGCGAAGATCATGGTAAACAGCCAGGCTGAGCGCGCGCCCGAGGTGGCGAGAAAGCGGTCATAATCGTTGCCGCCCACCACCATTGACGGATAGATCATCCTGAGGAGTTCGAACCGGCCCAGCCGGGTCAGGGCGTAGAGCCGCAACAGTTTGATGCCGCCAGCCGTCGTTGCAACGCCGCCGCCCAGCAGTGCGACGCTCATCAGGATCAGGCCGGGGGGTGTCAGGCCCGACCAGACACGGCTGGCAATCCAGTCCTGATTGACAAAGCCAGTGGTGGTCAGGAACGACAGGCTGGTAAAGGCAGCGCCCCAGGCCGCGCGACCCATTGCGGGCAGGTCGCCGGTGCCGCTGGCCTCAAAGGCCCCGGCCCAATGGCGCACCACGACGAACAGAGTCACCAGCCCGACCAGCACCGCCGCGGTGACCAGTTCCGGGTCCTGATGCGGCGTCCAGCGACCGCTGCCATGGCCGGGCAAAAACCGGCGGCTGAGCGCCACGATCAGAAAGGCAAAGATCGCCATCTCGGCGCCCAGTCCGATGCTGCCCATCGTTTCCCGCGCCAGCACGCCCGAGGTTGAAAGTGTGCCGAGCGCAAGGATCAGCGCGTCAAATCCTGGCTGACCCGTCAGCGTCAGCAGCATCCAAAGCAGCAGGGTCAGACCACTGAAGGCAGGCAGCACCATGACCATATGCGCCCAAAGCCGCGCGCCGGGGCCAATCACCCCCAGCCCGACGCGCGTCGCCCCGGAGCCGTGGCGGCTGAGCAGGTCGAACCCGCCCAGCCTGAGCGGCGCCAGCAGCGCAGAGGCGGCAGCAAGGATGAAGAGCCCGCCCGCCCAGCCC
>CALESR010000292.1 GCA_937907485.1 uncultured Paracoccaceae bacterium
GTTCAGATCGGGGTGAAGATCCTTGACCAGGCTCTTGTATTGCTTGCGGATTTCGAGGCGCGACCAGGTGTCGCGGGCGTCGAGCACTTCGAGCGCGCGGCGTTCGGTGGCGGGCAGCTTGCGGCTGACGGCGGGGTTGCGCATCGGCGCGTCGCCGCGGCGCTGGGTGGCCTTGTCGCCCAGCACCTGAAAGGGGTCGTCGATGCCGTGGCGCGACCAGTCGGTGGCCTCGCGGCGGCCAAAGGCGTCGGTGGCGCGGCCCCAGACGCGGTCACGCTCCATCGTCTGCACGGTTTCGGTATCGGTCTGGCCGGCAAAGAAATTCCATTTCAGGTTGTATTCGCGCACATGATCCTTGCAGAACCACAGGTAGTCATCCAGCGCATCGGGCGAGCGCGGGGCGCGGAACTGCCCGGCTTCGGTGCAGCCCGGATGCTGGCATTGACGGGCCGAGGTTTCCACCGCGCCCGACGTGGCGCGGCGGCCGCGGGCGCGCTTTTTCGGGTCGGTCTTGGCGCGCATGTCGAAATTGAACGGATCGCGGATCATCGGTCTTTCCAGGCTTTGCAGGGCTGCCCCGCCAAAGTGCCCATGGCACCCCTTGCGAGTCGAGGGCGGCAGTTTAGATGTTCGCGCAGGGAAAAGGAAAGAGGCACACGGCGATGAGTGATGAAGAACCTGTGGCCGAGGTGATGGCGACGCGGTTGCGGCAGGTCTTTCGGCCGCGTTTGCTGGTGGTCGAGGATGAAAGCGAGGGGCATCGGGGCCACGCGGGCTGGCGTGACGGCGGCCAGACGCATTTCCACATCGCGCTGGACGCGCCGGAACTGGACGGGCTGTCAAGGTTGGCGCGGCACCGGGCGGTGCATGCGGCGCTGGGGCCCGAGGTGATCGGGCGGATCCACGCGCTGCGGCTCAGCCTCGGTCAGTAGCCTTCGTCCTCAGGCGGGCGGGGGCGCAGCACGGGTTCGGCGCGCTGCGGCGCGTCCGAGCGCAGCATCGGCCCAGAGCGGAACAGCGGTTCGCGGCGCGGCGGGGTGGCCGTTTGTGGCGGCGCCTGCCAGGCCTGCGGCGTGGCGCGCTCATCCACCCAGCCGGTGTCGGCCTCCTGAATGGCGGCCAGCGCGGCACCGGCGTCGGGGCGCATCTGCCCCAGCGGCCGGGCGAACACCATCATCGTCACCTGCACCTGACGGACCGATCCCAGCGCGCCGCGGGTTTCGCAGGCCAGGGTCTCGGTGCGCAGAAAGTCCCAGCCGCCCGCGGCCTCGGCATTGATGCGTTCGGCCAGCGCATGGGCAAAGCGCTGGGCCGTGGTTTTCAGGCCCTTGACCTTGGGCGCGCGCTCGGGCGCGGGGACGACCTTGTATTCTTGCATCACGATGTTCCGCCTGACGTTCATCGCCTTTTGCGGCAATCACGCCCGCAATGCAAGCCGCGCGCGGGGCGGCGGCGCGCGGCGGGCTGCAGATTTCACTTTGTCCACGCGCATGTGATTGTAAGCTGTGCCGATGCGCTGCTAGCCTCGGCGCAGGCGTTTTTCGAGGAGAGATTGGGATGAAACCTGTTCGGAATCTTTTGCTGGCGGCTGGCGTGTTTGCCGGCCTTGCCGGTGCGGCAGCGGCGCAGACCGTGCCGCTGGGGGGCATGATTACCGGCAACGACACCGCCCGCATCATGGAACTGGCTGCGGCCTATGGTCCGGTCGAGCGGCGGCAGGACGATGACGGCTATTGGATCCGCGGCGAGATGGGCGAGACGGTCTATACGATCTCGTTCCTCAACTGCAACGACCAGAACCTGCAATGCTCCTCGGTGCAGTTCCGCGCCTGGTGGGAATCGAATGGCGCCCATACGCTCGAGGCGATGAACCAGTGGAACCGCGACCGGCGGTTCTCGGCGGCCTATCTCGACAGCAACAACAATGCGACGATCGAATGGGACGTCAACCTTGCCGGGGGCGTCACGGCGGTCAATTTCGATGATTCGATCCAGTGGTGGCAGTCGGTGCTGCAACAGTTCCGCGAGCAGGTGATCGAGCCCGGGTTCGGCACCGGCGGTGGCAGCACGACACCGCCGGCCACGAACAAATAACCCCTAGCCGGCGCATTGCGGCAGGGCGCGGGTAAAGGCGGCGACGTCGCGCCGCTTGGCGGCGTCGCGCATCGGCGGCCAGTCGGCCGCCACGCCGCCCCGGCCCTGCGCCAGCACGCCGTCGCGCGCCACGGCGACGCTGGCGATGCGCACCGCGCAGGCTAGATTGGCTGCGCCATCGTAAAGCCCGGCCTCGGGCAGGGCGCAGCCGTGGTGCCGCGCGGTCTGCGGCGCGATCTGCAACAGGCCCTGATAGCGCCCGCCACCACCCGAGGCGCGCGGGTTCCACGTGCTCTCATAGCGCGCGAGGCCCGAAAAGAAGGCGACATAGAACTCCGCGCGTTCGCTGTCGCTGGCCTCGGCGTAACCGGGGCAAAAGGTCTCGACATCCTCGGGCAGCGTGTCCAGCATCGGCGCCCCATCGGTCAACAGCGCCTGCATCATCGCCGTATTCCACGCCGGGGCCTCGGCAACGTGGTTCCAGCGCGCGGCGATCTCGGGGCCGGACGGGGCGCCGGTGTCGGCGGGCGCCGCCGAACAGGCAGCCAGAACGGGGAGCAACAGCAGCGCCTTGCGCATCATCGGACCTTTCATCGGACAGCGCCGACATGCCCGCCCCCCGACCCTGGCGCAAGCCCGCTGCGGCAGGATGCGCGGAAAGGCGCCCGGCGGAAAACCGCTTTCCCTTGCGCGTCGGGCGCTTTAGAACCGCGGGCGTGACGACAAAGGATGCGCGACATGCTCGACCTCAGCTTTGAATTGCCCAAACCCAAGGTGATTTCCGGCGCCACCGGCGACTGGGAACTGGTCATCGGCATGGAGATTCACGCCCAGGTCGCCAGCCAGGCCAAGCTGTTCTCCGGCGCCTCCACCACCTTTGGCGCCGAGCCCAACTCCAACGTCGCCTTTGTCGATGCGGCGATGCCGGGCATGCTGCCGGTGGTCAACGAATTCTGCATCGAACAGGCGGTGCGCACCGGCCTCGGGCTGAAGGCGCAGATCAACCTGCGCTCGGCCTTTGACCGCAAGAACTATTTCTATCCCGACCTGCCGCAGGGCTATCAGATCAGCCAGCTCTATCACCCGCTGGTCGGCGAGGGCGAGGTTCTGGTCGAGATGGGCGGCGGCCTCGCGCGGCTGGTGCGCATCGAGCGCATCCATGTCGAACAGGACGCCGGGAAATCCATCCATGACATGGACCCGACGATGTCCTTCGTCGATCTCAACCGCACCGGCGTCGCGCTGATGGAAATCGTCAGCCGCCCCGATATCCGCGGGCCTGAGGAAGCCGCCGCCTATGTCACCAAGCTGCGCCAGATCCTGCGTTACTTAGGCACCTGCGACGGCAACATGCAGAACGGCAACCTGCGCGCCGATGTGAACGTGTCCGTCTGCCGCCCCGGCCAGTATGAAAAATATCAGGCGACGCAGGACTTCGCCCATCTGGGCACGCGCTGCGAGATCAAGAACATGAACTCGATGCGCTTCATTCAGGCCGCCATCGACTATGAGGCCCGCCGCCAGATCGCGATTCTGGAGGACGGCGGCAAGGTCGTGCAGGAAACCCGCCTCTATGACCCCGACAAGGGCGAGACGCGGTCGATGCGCAGCAAGGAAGAGGCGCATGATTACCGCTATTTCCCCTGCCCGGACCTGCTGCCGCTGGAAATCGAACAGGCCTGGGTCGATGACATCGCCGCCGCGATGCCGGAACTGCCGGACGCCCGCAAGGCGCGCTACATCGCCGATTTCGGCCTGACCGACTATGACGCCTCGGTGCTGACGGCGGAAAAGGAAAACGCCGAATACTTCGAGGCGGTCGCCACTGGCCGCGACGGCAAGGCCGCGGCGAACTGGGTCATCAACGAACTCTTTGGCCGCCTGAACAAGGAAGCGCTCGCCATCGCCGACAGCCCGGTGACCGCGGCGCAACTCGGTGGCGTGCTGGACCTGATCGCCGACGGCACCCTCTCGGGCAAACTGGCCAAGGACCTCTTCGAGATCCTCTGGACCGAAGGCGGCGACCCCGCGCAGATCGTCGAGGCCCGCGGGATGAAGCAGGTCACCGACACCGGCGCCATCGAGGCCGCCGTGGACGCCATCATCGCCCAGAACCCGGCGCAGGTGGACAAGGCCAAGGCCAACCCCAAACTGGCCGGCTGGTTCGTCGGGCAAGTGATGAAATCGACCGGCGGCAAGGCCAATCCGGCGGCGGTCAATGATCTGGTGATGAAGAAACTGGGTCTCTAAGGGCAGGGCGGGCGCATCGCCCGCCGCTCCCCTCACCTGACACCGGGCCGACAGCCCCGAGGGTCAGCGCCACGCCGCGCAGCGTCACTCCCCAAAGGGGGCGCGGCGGTGGGCGAGGAAGGCGGCATCCGACAGGGTCTGCGCCGGCCAATGCGCCGGGCGGGGATGCGCGGGGCTGATGCGGGTCGAGCCATCGGCAGTCAATTGTGCCAGTTGCGCCGGGGTCAGGCGGGCCTCGCTCCAGTCGGCCTGACGCAGGGTGGCGCCGGACAGGCGGGTATCGCCAAGGTCGGTCGCCGCGTCGAGTCCGGTGCCACTCAGGCTGGCGGCGGTCAGGTCGGCGCGGGTCAGCCGGGCGCCTTGCAGGCGGGCGCCGTCCAGATGGGCGCGCTCGGCAATCACATCGGTCAGCGTGGCGCCGCGCAGATCGGCCCCGCGCAGGTCGGCGGTGCCAAGGTCGGCGCCGGTGAAATCCGCCTCGCGGGCATCGGCGCCGACAAGGCGCAGGCCGGGCGCTATCAGCCCCGCGGCAACCGCGCCGCGCAGGCTGGCGCCGCTCAGATCCGCCTCGGCCATCAGCGCGTCCTGCAGCTTGGCGCCGTCGAGGCAGGCGCCGCGCAGATCGGCGGCGCCAAGGTCCGCGCCCCGCAGGTTGGCGCCCTGCAACGGTGCCCCGGCCAGACAGACCCCGCGCAGATCGCGCCCGGCGAGGTCGGGCGCAGCGCCCAGCGCGGCCCATACCGCGCTGCGGTCGGCGTCAGCGGGCAGATCGCGCAGCAGCGCGACCAGCGATGCGGTGTCGGCCCTCGGGCCGCCAGACTCAGCGGGCAAGGGCCACCTCCAGCGCGGCCTCCAGCCCCGCCACATCCGGCGCCACCCGCACCAGCCCGCGCAGCCCCGGCCCGGCAAACCCCTGCGCGATCACATGGTCGATCAGCGCCAGCAGCGGTTGCCAGAACCCACCCGCATCCAGCAGCACCACGGGCTTGCCATGCAGCCCGATCTGCGCCCAGGTCAGCACCTCGAAGAATTCATCCAGCGTGCCCGCCCCGCCCGGCAGCACGGCGATCGCCTGCGAATTGGCGAACATGACGGTCTTGCGCTCGTGCATCGTCTCGGTGATGACCAGCGCGTCGAGGTCGCGCCGCGCCACTTCGCCCTGCATCAGATGCGTCGGGATCACGCCAAAGGTGCGCCCGCCCGCGGCCTGCGTGGCGCGCGCCACCTCGCCCATCAGCCCGATATCGCCCGCGCCATAGACCAGCCGCCAGCTGCGCCGGGCCAGCATCGCGCCGGTGTCGCGGGCGGCCTGCAGCATGGCCGGGTCGCTGCCGGGGCGCGAGCCGCAAAAGACGCAGACCGAGGGGGGCAAGGCAGACATGGACGGCCCTTTCGCAAGAGGTTGGGGAAAGAAATGCGTTTGCCCATAGATACGGGCGATGTATGAAGGGAACAAGGCACAGCCTGACGGGAAGGCGGACGGTATGGCGCGACAGAAGGTCTGGGTTCTGGGCGGTGGCACGCTGGCGGCGGGGCTCGCCGTCGTGGCTTGGCTGGCGGCACGGCAAACCGATCCGGCGCCCGGTCCCGCGCCCTTGGCGCAGGGGTCGCTGATCCCGCCGGTGGCGGCGACGGGTCCAGCGGTCGAGGTGGCGCCGCAGGTCCAGCCCGCGCCGAGCTTTGACGTGGTGCGGGTCGCGCGCGACGGGGCGGCGCTGGTGGCGGGCAACGCCACGCCGGGGGCCGCGGTAACGCTGCGTGTCGATGGCGCGGTGGTGGCCGAGGTGGCGGCGGACGGCGCCGGGCAATTCGTCGCCATGTTCGCGCTGGGCTACAGCGACGCGGCGCAGGTGATGACGCTCGAATCCGCGGGGGCCGACGGGGTGGTGCTTGTGGCCGAGGACTCGGTCCTGTTGACGCCTCGCGCCGCCGAGGTCGCCGAGGCGCCCGCTGCCGCGCCAAGCCTCGAGGCCGTCGCCGCCGCCGCACCCCAGCCCGAGGCCCCCGCCGCTGACGCGACGCCAGAGGCAACCACCGCTCTGACCGCCGACGCTGCCGCGACCCCCGAGGCAACCGCCGCTCTGACCGCCGACGCCGCTCCGGCTGCCGAGGCTGCTCCTGCCGCACCCCCTGAGGCAACCGCCGCTCTGACCGCCGACGCCGCTCCGGCCGCCGAGGCTGCTCCTGCCGCGACCCCCGAGGCAACCACCGCTCCGGCCCCCGCCGCAGACGCACCCCCCGAAGCAACCGCCGCTCTGGCCGCCGAGCCTGCCGCTGCCCCCCTGACCGAGGCCGCCGCCGAGGGCAACAGCGCCACACCGGCCCCGGCAGGCGAGGGTGCCGGGCAAACCGTCGCCGCGCTCGAAACGCAAACCGCCGCCACCGCAGGGCAGGCCACCGCCGACACCGGCGCACAGGCCAGCGCGGCGCCGCTTGCCCCGGCTGCCGATCTCGCGGCCCAGGCGGCGGGCACCGAGACCGCCGAGCCGACCGCCACCCCCGTCGCCAGCGTCGAGACCGCCGCCGCCGATGCCACCCGCGCCGCGACCCCGGACCCCGCCGCGCCGATCACCACCGCCGAGGCAACCCAGACTGCCGAAGCCCCCGACCCAACCACCAGCGCGCCGACGGCGCTCCTGCTCGGGCGGGATGGCTCGGTGCGGGTGCTCGACCGTGGGCCGGTGGTCTTTGATTCGGTGATCGTCGATACCATCAGCTATTCCGACATCGGCGAGGTGCAGATCGCCGGGCGTGCCTCGGGCCGCAGCGACCCGGCCAACCTGCGCATCTATCTCGACAATCGGCCGATTGCGGCGGCGCAGGCGGCCAGTGGCGACTGGACCTCGGACCTGCCGGATGTCGATCCGGGCATCTATACGCTGCGCGTGGATCAGGTGAATGCCGAGGGGCGCGTCGTCTCGCGCTTTGAAACCCCGTTCCAGCGCGAGGCGCCCGAGGCCGTCGCCGCCGCCCGTGCGCAGACGACCGAGCCACCGGCCGAAACCGCCGCGCCCAGCGAACCGGTCCCCGCCAGTGCCGCACCCCCCAGCGCCACGCTGATTACCGTGCAGCCGGGCCATACGCTCTGGGCGATTTCGCGCGACCGCTATGGCATGGGCGAGCGTTATGTGACGATCTTCAACGCCAATCGCAGCCAGATCCGCGACCCTGACCTGATCTATCCCGGCCAGATCTTTACCCTGCCGGGGGAATGAGCCGCAAAGCGACGGCGGCAGGGCTGGCAATGGCGGGCGCGGGCGCTTAAGTCTGCTGCACGCCAGCCAAGGATGCCCGCATGCGCTATCGGCCCAGTTCCACTGCCCTGACCCCTGACAAGGACGAACCGTCGGCCTCAGGGCGCAGCACGCTGCGGCGGGTCGCGCCCTATCTGTGGCCGCCGGGCGAAACCGGGGTCAAGGCGCGGGTGGTGATCTCGTTGGCGCTGCTTCTGGTGGCCAAGCTGATCGCCGTCGGCACGCCCTTGTTCTACAAGGCGGCGGTGGATGCGCTGGCGCCGACACCGCTCGACGCCGGCTGGCTGGTCGGCATCGGCGCGGTCGGGCTGACCATTGCCTATGGCATGGCGCGGCTCCTCAACAACGGGTTCCAGCAATTGCGCGACGCGGTGTTTGCCGTGGTCGGGCAACGCGCGCTGCGGCGGCTGGCGCTGGAAACCTTCACCCATATCCACCGCCTCAGCCTGCGCTATCACCTGACGCGCAAGACCGGCGGCCTGTCGCGCATCATCGAGCGCGGGGTCAAGGGCGTCGACTTCCTGCTGCGCTTCCTGCTCTTCAACATCGGCCCGCTGTTTTTGGAACTGGTGCTGATCGGCGCCGTCATGGTGGTGCTGTTCGACGCCTGGTATCTTGCCTCGATCGTCGTCACCATCGGCCTCTATTTCTGGTTCACCTTTGCCGTCACCGAATGGCGCATCAAGCTGCGCCGCGAGATGAACAAGCAAGACACCGACGCCAACCAAAAGGCCATCGACAGCCTTCTGAACTTTGAAACCGTCAAGTATTTCAACGCCGAAGAGCGCGAGGCGAAACGCTATGACGGGGCGATGGCGGGCTACGAGGCCGCCTCGCTGAAAACCGCCTATTCGCTGGCGATCCTGAACTTCGGCCAGTGGTTCCTGATTACCGGCGGGCTGGTGGCGGTGATGGTGATGGCGGCGGTGGGCGTGCAGAACGGCGCGCTGACGGTCGGCGATTTTGTCATGGTCAACGCCTACATGATCCAGATCACCATGCCGCTGAACTTCCTCGGCTCGGTGTATCGCGAGATCCGGCAGGCGCTGGTCGACATGGGCGAGATGTTCGCCCTGTTGGGTCAGGCCCCCGATGTGGTGGAAAAACCCGGCGCGGTGCCTCTGGCGCTGGGCGCCGGGCATGTGCGGTTCGAAGGGGTCAGCTTTGCCTATGACCCCGAACGCCAGATCCTGAAAACCGTCACCATCGACATTCCGGCCGGACACAAGGTGGCCCTCGTCGGCGCCTCGGGCTCGGGCAAATCGACCATCGGGCGGCTGCTGTTCCGGTTCTATGACGTGACGGGCGGGCGGTTGACCATCGACGGTCAGGACATCCGTGACGTGACGCTGTCCAGCCTGCATTCCGCGGTCGGCGTGGTGCCGCAGGACACCGTGCTGTTCAACGATTCCATCTATTACAACATCGCCTATGGCAAGGACGACCCGACCCAGGCCGAGGTCGAATCAGCGGCGCGGGCGGCGCGCATCCATGACTTCATCGTCTCGCTGCCGCAGGGCTATGACACGCAGGTCGGCGAGCGCGGGCTGAAACTGTCCGGCGGCGAAAAGCAACGGGTGGGCATTGCCCGCACCCTGCTGAAGAACCCGGCGATCCTGCTTCTGGACGAGGCGACCTCGGCACTCGACAGCCAGACCGAACAGGGCATTCAGGAGTCGCTGGCCATGATGGGCAAGGGGCGCACTGTGCTGACCATCGCGCACCGGCTCTCGACCGTGGTCGATGCCGACCGGATCGTCGTGCTCGACGCGGGCGAAGTGGTCGAAGAGGGCAGCCACGCGCAACTCCTGGCGCTGGACGGCCGCTATGCCCGGATGTGGGAGCGCCAGTCGGACGGCCACGGCGAGGTGTCGGTGTCCGTCGCGGCGCAATAGCGGCAGGCGGGTAGGGGCCGGACGGTGCGTGCGAGCACGCACCCTACGGCGCCGTGTTCGCACGCGGTCTGGTCAGGGTGTAGGGTGCGTGCTCGCACGCACCTTGGCCCTTAGCTCCGGCTGACCGGGCAGGTCGAGAACCCAAAGATCCGATACAGCGGGCAGGTGCTCATCAGGCCGGTGGCCAGCGGCACGATGCCGATCAGATAGGCCCAGCGATAGGTCGCATCGGCGTTCAGGAAAAAGCCCGCGATCAGCGCGAGGCCGACGACGATGCGCAGGATACGGTCGATGGAGCCGACGTTTTTGGCAAACATGGAAAAGTCCTTTCAGGGGCTGTGGTGACACCCTGTTAACCCTTTGCCGCGATTCGGTCAGTGACCACGTCACCGGCGCCGGGATTTATTGCACCTCCGCCATCCGCCGCAGCCCTGCACGGTCGCGCAGATCGACCCGGCCGCGGTCGGTCGCCACCAGCCCGCGCTTGGCCATCGCCTCCAGCCGCCGCGACACCACCTCGCGCGCCGAACCGATGCGCGCCGCCAGTTCGGCATGCGTCGCCTCGACCGCCTCGCCCTGCGCCAGCTCCAGCAGCGCCTGCGCCAGCCGCGCCTCGACGCGGGTAAAGGCCACCCGCTCCAGCAGCATCGTCATGTCGTTCATCCGCATTGCCAGCGCGCGAAAGACATAGCCGCGAAACACCTCCGAGCGGTCCATCAACCCGTGGAACAGCCCCGCCGGAATCAGCGCCAGACGCACCTCGCCCGCACAGATCGCCTCGCCGGAATAGGGCTCGTCGCCCAGCAGGCCCAGCGTGGACTGGATGCAGCTCTGGCCGGGCTCCACCGCATAGAGCAGGATCTCGCGCCCGGAAGGCCCCGTCAGGCTGACCTCGACCCGCCCCGACAGCACCACCGCAAAGCCCGCCGCCCGCTCGCCCGGCCCGAACAGGCGCGCGCCGCGCGGCAGGGTCTGGACCACCAAGGCGTCAAGACGCGCGGTGTCCTCGGCCCCCAGCCCCGGCAGCGCGGCGCCCGCCCAGCCCATCAGCCGCGCCCGCGTTTCTCGAACCGCGGCAGCATGGCGGAAAAGTCCATGCCGCGCCCGTCCTCGGCCTCGACGAACTGCTCATAAAGCGCCGCCGCCAACTGCCCCATCGGCGTGTCGGCATCGGCGCTGGCCGCGGCCTGCTGCGACAGCCGCAAATCCTTCAGCATCAATTCCGCTGCGAATCCGGGCTTGTAACCATTGTCCGCCGGCGATTTCGCCCCCACGCCCGGCGCCGGGGTATAGGCGTTCATCGTCCAGCTATAGCCCGACGAGGTGCTGACCACGTCGAACATCTTCTGGCGGTCCAGCCCCAGCTTGTCAGCCAGCGCAAAGGCCTCGCAGGTGGCGATCATGGTGACGCCGAGGATCATGTTGTTGCAGATCTTGGCCGACTGCCCGGCGCCTGCGCCGCCGCAATGCACGGCCTTTTGCCCCATGACGGCGAACAGCGGCTGCACCTTGGCAAAGGCCGCATCCGTGCCGCCGACCATGAAGGTCAGCGTGCCCGCCGTCGCACCGCCCACCCCGCCCGAGACCGGCGCGTCCAGCGCACCCAGACCCGCCGCCGCTGCCTGCTCGGCCACCGCGCGGGCGCTGTCGACATCCACGGTCGAGCAGTCACACAGCACCGCGCCCGCCGTCATCGCCGGGATCACCTGCGCCGCCACCGCGCGCAGGATCGCGCCATTGGGCAGCATGGTGATGACCACATCCGCGCCGCGCGCCGCCTCGGCCGCGCTGGCGGCCAGCGCCAGCCCCTCAGGGCGGGCCATCGTGTCAAAGCCGACAACCTCATGCCCGGCCTTTACCAGATTGGCCGCCATCGGCGCGCCCATGTTGCCCAGACCAATGAATGCGATTTTCATGCAGAGTCCTTCCACTCGTCAGCCCCCAGCGGCGCCAGCATGGCGGCGACTTCGGCCAATGTCACGTCTTCGGCGCGGGCGTGCTGCCAGCGCGGGTTGCGGTCCTTGTCGAGGATCTGCGCGCGCACCCCCTCGATGAAATCCCCGTGCGACATGCTGCGCCATGTCCAGCGGAACTCCTGCTCCAGCGCCGCGCGCAAGGACGCGGGCGCCGGGCGCAGCATCGCCAGCGCGCAAGCCATGCTCAGCGGCGCATTGCGGCGCAGCGCCTTCAGGGCAGTCCCGGCCAGCGGCGAGGGGTCAGACTCCAGCGCGTGCAGGATCGCCGGGATGCTGTCGCCCGCGAACAGCGCGTCGATCTGCGCCTGCGCCTCGGCCAGCGGGCTGGCGGGCGTGGGGTGGCGGGGCAGGGTGACCTGCCCGGCCTCGCACAGCGCGGCCTTCAGCGCCGGCCACTCGGCCTCGGGCACAAAGGCATCGGCAAAGCCCGCGTGGATCGCATCGCCCGGCCCCATGCGCGCCGCCGTCAGCGCCAGATACAAGCCGAGGTTGCCCGGCGCGCGGCCCAAGAGCCATGTCCCGCCGACATCCGGAATCATCCCGATCCCACATTCCGGCATCGCCATCTGCGTGCTTTCCCCAACGACCCGGTGGCGGATGTGGCAGCCATAACCCACGCCGCCGCCCATCACGAAGCCGCCCAGAAAGCTGACGATCGGCTTTGGATACTGCGACAGCAGCAGGTTCATGCGGTATTCGTCGCGCCAGAACTCGCGGCCCATGGCATAATCGCCCGCCTTGCCCGCCGCCGTCACCTGCGCAATGTCGCCACCGGCGCAAAACGCCCGCTCGCCCGTGGCGTCGAGGATCACCACCGCCACCGCCGGATCATCGCGCCACGCGTTCAGCGCCGCCTCGGTCTGCAGGCACATCGCATGCGTCAGCGCGTTCAGCGCGGCGGGGCGGTTCAGCGTCAGCCGCCCGGCGCGGCCCTCGATGCGGATCAGCAACTCGTCCATCAGCCGCGCCCCGCCAACAGGGCCCGCGCGGTAATCATCCGCATGATCTCGTTGGTGCCCTCCAGAATCTGATGCACCCGCAGATCGCGGACGATCTTCTCGATGCCATAATCCGCCAGATAGCCATAGCCGCCATGCAGTTGCAGGCACTGGTCAGCGACATGCGACCCCGCCTCGGTGACAAATTTCTTCGCCATCGCGCAGAATTTGGTGGCATCGGGGGTCTTCTGGTCCAGCTTCCACGCCGCCTGCCGCAGGAAGGTGCGCGCCGCCTGCAACTCGATCTCCAGATCGGCCAGCCGGAATTGCAGCGCCTGAAACTGGTCCAGCGCCTGCCCAAAGGCCTTGCGCTCGCCCATATAGGCCAGCGTCTGGTTCAGCGCCTGCTGCGCGCCGCCCAAGGAACAGGCCGAAATGTTCAGCCGCCCGCCATCCAGCCCCGCCATCGCATATTTGAACCCGTCGCCCTCGCTGCCCACAAGGTTCTCCAGCGGCACCAGACACTCGTCGAACTGCACTTGCCGCGTCGGTTGCGACCGCCAGCCCATCTTGTCCTCCAGCCCGCCATAGGACAGCCCCGGCGTGCCGTGCTCGACCACGACGGTGGAAATCCCCTTTGGCCCCTCACCCCCGGTGCGCACCATCACCACATAGGCGTCCGAATACCCCCCGCCCGAGATGAAGGCCTTGGTGCCGTTCAGTGTATACCCGTCGTTGCCCTTGTCCGCCCGTGTCCTCAACGCTGCCGCATCGCTGCCCGAACCCGGCTCGGTCAGGCAATAGGACAGCACGGTCTGCATGGTGACAGCCGGTTCCAGAAACCGCGCCTTCACTTCGGGACTGGCAAAGCGGTCCAGCATCGCCGCGCACATGTTGTGGATCGACAGGAAACTGGCGACGCTGGGGCAGGCCATGCTCAGCGCCTCGAACACCAGCGTGGCATCCAGCCGCGACAGGCCCGAGCCGCCCGAGTCCTCGCTGACATAAAGCCCGCCGAACCCCAGGTCCGCCAGCTTTGGCCAGAGGTCGCGCGGGATGCAGCCCTCGGCCTCCCACTGGCGGGCAAAGGGGGCGATATGCTCCTGCCCAAAGGCATGCGCCATGTCGTAGATGGCCGATTGTTCCTCGGTCAGTGCGAAATCCATGCGCATCCCCCCTGCTCGCAGAATTGAACGCTCGTTTAGTTCGCGAGTGTTGCAGGAGTTTTGCAGGCGCCCCCGGCAAGTGCAAGGGGCGCCGCCCGCCGGGTCAAGAGACGATGATCGTGCCGCGCATCATCGGGTGAAAGGCGCAGACATACTCATAGGTCCCGGCACTGGCAAAGGTCTGGCTGGCGGTGCCGCCGGTGTTCAGCCGCCCGGTGTCGAACCCCTGCGGCCGCTGGGTCGCGGTATGCGGGGCGCGGTCGCGGTTGGTGAAGGTCACGCTGTCCCCCCGCGCAATGCGCAGCGTCGCAGGGGCAAAGCTCATGCCCTCGATCACCACCTGATGCGTGGCGGCTTGGGCGGTGCCGGCGATCAGCACGGGGGCGGCAGCGGCGGCGAGGATCAGCGAACGGCGGGTCAGACGGGTCATCGGTGGCTCCTTTGGCGGGTTGAGGGGACACGATACCACCAAACCGCCCGCCTGCGGTGTTCCTCAGGGCACAGCTGCGGTCTTTCAGCGCCTCGGTCACGCCGGGCGGCAGGATGTCACCGCCGGACCTTGACAGCCCCGCCTCCTTTGGAAATAGTGAACCATATGGTTCAGTATCTACCCGACACCCTCGACACCGCCTTCGCCGCGCTTTCGGACGCAACGCGGCGCGGCATCCTGCGGCACCTTGCCCATACCGAGGCCAGCATCAGCGAACTGGCCGAGCGTTTTGCCATGACGCTGACCGGGATGAAAAAGCATGTGGCCATGCTCGAAAAGGCCGGGCTGGTCGCCACGCAAAAGGTGGGCCGCGTGCGCACCTGCCGGCTCGACGTGGTGCCACTGACGGCGCAGAGCGCCTGGATCACCGACCTTCAGACGCTCTGGGATCAGCGGTTCGCGGCGCTCGATGCCGTTGTCAGCGACTTGAAATCGACCAACACCGATCCTTGAACGGGGAGATGCGGAATGAACACTCAGCTGCGGCGCAAGTCGGATACCGAAATCGAGGTGACGCGGGTCTTTGACGCGCCGGCACATCTGGTCTTTCAGGCCTGGACCACACCGGCCTTGCTGAGGCGCTGGTGGGCGCCGCGGTCAATGGGAATGGAACTGACCATCTGCGAGGTCGATGCAAGGACCGACGGCAGCTACAGGTTCCGGTTCTCGGTCCACGGCGAGGCCCTGGACATGGACTTTGTCGGCCAGTACCGCGAGGTCACGCCGTATTCGCGCATCGTCTGGACCAACGAGGAAGATCCAGGTGGCGCGGCGACAACCGTCACGCTGGTCGAGCAGGGCGGCCAGACCCTGGTATCCGTGCTCGACACCTATCCCAGCAAGGCGGCCCTTGAGGCCAATCAGGGCGCCGAGCAGGGCCTGCCCGAGCAATACGCCCAACTGGACGACCTGCTGACCGGCCTCGCCGCGGCCTAGCGCAGCCCGAATTCCGCCAGCGCCTCGGCCATGCCGGGGGGCAGCACATCATCGCCACGCCGCGCCATGGCCAGATCCCGCGGCGCCTCCGCCGCCAGCAGATAGCGCCAGCCCTGAAACGGCCGCCGCGGCGCCGGTTCAGTGCGCACCAGCGCCGGGTCCAGCACCAGCGCGCAGCGCCGGATGCCGTCGTCGCCCGTCACCTCGTCCAGCCGCACCAGCCGCTGCCGCGCCAGAATCACCCCCTTGATGACCCAATAGATCGAGCCCCCGGCCAGCACCTCGGCCTCGCGCTTTGGCCACATGCGGGTGACATGGCGCGGCAATCCGCCGGGCCAGCGCGGCGCCATGCTGGCCTGCCAGTCGGCAAGGTCCTCGACCGACTCGGTTCCGACGCTGAGTTTCAGGATATGCAGGGGGGCGGGCATCGGGTCTCCTTGGCTGGCGCATACCATAGGGCGACGGCGGGCAGCGGCAAGGGCAGGGGCGATCCGTTGACCGCTGTGCGGTGTCGGCCCTAGACTGGCGATCCGCAACCAGCAAAGGGCCGGGCAATGACCGACACCGTGATCCGGGCCCTCGCGCCCGCCGACCAGCCGCACTGGCGGCGGCTCTGGGCGCTCTATCTGCGGTTCTACCGCGCCGACCTGCCCGACTCGACCACCGCCGCCACCTGGGACGGGCTGATGACCCCGTCCAGCCCGCTGCGGGGTCTGGTGGCCGAGGCCGGCGGCGCGGTCATCGGCCTGTGCAACTCGGTGCTGCACGCCAGCACCTGGACCCCGCAGCCGGTCTGGTATCTGCAGGACCTCTTCGTCGATCCCGCCGCACGCGGCACCGGCGCCGCGCGGGCGCTGATCGGCGGCGCCGAGGCTGCGGCGCGGGCCGAAGGCTGCGCGCTGCTCTATTGGCAGACGCAAGAGTTCAACGGCCCAGCGCGCTCGCTCTACGATACCATCACCCCGCGCACCTCGTTTGTGGTCTATGAAAAGCCGCTGTGACAAAGGGGGGCGCGCCCGGCGTTGACCCCCGGGCGCCCGCGGCCTATCTTGTTGCCTCTCGCCCGCGCCCCCCGACATCTTGCCCTTCAGGAGGGTCCATGACCGCCTTCGCCGCCCCCATCGCCGAGCAGATCTGGGACATGAAATACCGGCTCAAGGAGGCCGGTGGCCGCCCCATCGACGCCTCGGTCGAGGATTCCTGGCGCCGCGTCGCCCGCGATCTGGCCTCGGTCGAGTCCGATCCGGCCCGCTGGGAGGGCGAGTTCTATGACGCGCTGGCGAATTTCCGCTTTCTGCCAGCCGGGCGCATTCTGGCCGGGGCGGGCACCGGGCGCTCGGTGACGCTGTTCAACTGCTTTGTCATGGGCACCATCCCCGACAGCATGGGCGGCATCTTCGACATGCTGCGCGAGGCGGCGCTGACCATGCAGCAGGGCGGCGGAATCGGCTATGATTTCAGCACCATCCGGCCAAAGGGCGCGCCGGTGAACGGCGTCGCCGCCGATGCCTCGGGGCCCTTGTCCTTCATGGATGTCTGGGACGCGATGTGCCGCACCATCATGTCGGCGGGCTCGCGTCGCGGCGCGATGATGGCCACCATGCGCTGCGACCACCCCGATATCGAAGGCTTCATCGCCGCCAAGCATGATTCCGCCCGGCTGCGGATGTTCAACCTGTCGGTGCTGGTGACCGATCCTTTCATGGCGGCGGTCAAATCCGACGGCCCCTGGGATCTGGTGTTCAACGGCCGGGTCTATCGCACCCTGCAGGCGCGCGATCTGTGGAACCGGATCATGCGCGCGACCTATGATTATGCCGAACCGGGCGTCATCTTCATCGACCGCATCAACACTGCCAACAATCTGGCCTATTGCGAGACCATCGCCGCCACCAACCCCTGCGGCGAGCAGCCCTTGCCGCCCTATGGCGCCTGTCTCCTCGGCTCGATCAACCTCGCGCGGCTGGTGCGCCAGCCCTTCGAGGCGGGCGCCGGGATCGACCCCGCCGAACTGGACCACCTGGTGCGCACCGCCGTCCGCATGATGGACAATGTTGTCGATGCCTCGAAATTCCCGCTGCCGCAGCAGGCCGACGAGGCCCGGCTGAAACGCCGGATCGGCCTTGGCGTGACCGGGCTGGCCGATGCGCTGCTGATGATGGGCCTGCGCTATGGCGCCGAGTCTGCCGTGGCGCAGACCGGCCAGTGGATGAAGGCGATTGCCCGGGCCGCCTATCTGGCCTCGGTGGACCTCGCGCGCAAAAAAGGCGCCTTTCCGCTGTTCGACGCGGCGAAATTCCTCGCCTCGGGCACGATGCGGGGCATGGACCCGGACGTGCGCGACGCCATCGCCGCGCACGGCATCCGCAACGCCCTGCTGACCTCGATCGCCCCCACCGGCACCATCAGCCTTTACGCCGGCAACGTCAGTTCCGGCATCGAGCCGGTCTTTGCCTATGCCTACACGCGCAAGGTCTTGCAGCCCGACGGCTCGCGCACCGAGGAAGAGGTCGTCGATTACGCCGTGCAGATGTGGCGCGACCGCATGGGCGACGCGCCCCTGCCCGAGTATTTCGTCAGCGCCCAGACGCTGGCGCCAATGGACCATGTGCGCATGCAGGCGGCGGCGCAGGACTGGGTGGATTCCTCGATCTCGAAAACCATCAACTGCCCGGAAGACATCAGCTTTTCCGATTTTCAAGAGGTCTACATGGCCGCCTGGGATCTGGGCTGCAAGGGCTGCACCACCTATCGGCCCAATGCGGTGACCGGCTCGGTCCTGACGGTGTCCGAATCCAGCGAGAAGGCGCCGCAGGCCGATACCGGCGCCGAGGTGATCTATCTCAGCGAACCCCTCGGCCGCCCCGAGGCGCTGGAGGGCCAGACCTATAAACTGAAATGGCCGGTCAGCGAACACGCGATCTATATCACCGTCAACGACATCGTGGTCGCCGGGCGGCGGCGGCCCTTCGAGGTGTTCATCAACTCGAAGAACATGGAGCATTACGCCTGGACCGTCGCCCTGACGCGGATGATCTCGGCGGTGTTCCGGCGCGGCGGCGATGTCAGCTTTGTCGTCGAGGAACTCAAGGCAGTGTTCGACCCGCGCGGCGGCGCCTGGATGGGCGGGCGCTATATCCCCTCGATCCTCGCCGCCATCGGCGATGTGATCGAGGAGCATCTGGTCGCCATCGGCTTTATCGAGGGGCAGGGCAAGGGGCTGAAATCCGACCCAAAGGCCGCCGTCACCGGCACCGGCACCCGCCCCGCCGCCTGCCCCTCCTGCGGCGCCTATGAACTGGTGATGATCGAGGGCTGCATGACCTGCCGCGCCTGCGGCCATTCGAAATGCGGCTGACCGGGTAAGGTGCGTGCGA
This sequence comes from uncultured Paracoccaceae bacterium, assembly GCA_937907485.1. Classification (GTDB taxonomy): domain Bacteria; phylum Pseudomonadota; class Alphaproteobacteria; order Rhodobacterales; family Rhodobacteraceae; genus Pararhodobacter. The sequence continues at coordinate 18,377 of CALESR010000292.1, forward strand.
GCACGCACCCTACGGGCCCGGCGTCCGGCTACAGCCCCAGCCAGGTCTTCTCGATGTCCGGCGTGATCTCGCCGGGCGTGCCGGTCCAGACCGAGCGCCCGCGTTCCAGAATCACGCAGCGATCGGCGATCGGCTTCAACTCGCTCAGCGTCTTGTCGACGATCAGGATCGACAGGCCCTGCGCCTTCAACGCCGCAATCGCCGCCCAGATTTCCTTGCGGATCACCGGCGCCAGCCCCTCGGTCGCCTCGTCCAGCACCAAGAGCCGCGGGTTGGTCATCAGCGCGCGGCCAATCGCCAGCATCTGCTGCTCGCCACCCGACAACGTGCTGGCCTGCTGACCCGCGCGTTCCGCCAACCGGGGAAAGAACGCCTGCACCCGCGCCAGCGTCCATTCGCCGGGGCGGGCGGCGGCGATCAGGTTCTCGGTGACACTCAGCGTGGCGAAACAGCGCCGCCCCTCGGGCACCAGTCCGATGCCCAGCCGCGCCGCCTTGAACGAGGGCAGGGTGGTGATGTCGCGCCCGTCAAAGCGCACAGAGCCCTTGTAGGGCGGGTGCAACCGGCACAGCGTGCGGATCGTCGTCGTCTTGCCGACGCCGTTGCGTCCCATCAGCGCCAGCGCCTGACCCGGCATCACCGCCAGATCGACGCCGAACAGCGCCTGCGAGGCGCCATAAAACACCTCGATCCCCTGCAATTCGGCCAGCGGGTTCATGCAGTTTCCTCGCCCAGATAGGCCTCGCGCACCCGCGGGTCATTGCGGATTTCCGCCACTGTCCCCGAGGCGATCACCCGGCCGTAAACCAGCACGCTGATCCGGTCGGCCAGCGCAAAGACCGCGTCCATGTCGTGCTCGACCAGCAGGATCGGCGCCTGCGCTTTCAGCCCGTGCAGGAAATCGACCAGCTTGCCGACCCCCTCGGTGCCCATCCCGGCCATCGGCTCGTCCAGCAGGAAACACGCAGGTTCCAGCGCCAGCGCGACGGCGATCTCCAGCAGGCGCCGCTCGCCGTGGCTCAACTCCGCCGAGGGGACCGAGGCCCGGCCAGCCAGCCCCACCCGCGCCAGCATCGCCTGCGCCCCCTCCAGCAGCGCGCGGTCGCGCATCACCGGACGCAGAAAGCGGAACGGATGCCCCTGCCGCGCCTGCAGCGCCAGCATGACATTGCGCCGGGCGCTGAACTCCGGGATCAGCGAGGAAATCTGATAGGTCCGCCCCATGCCCAGCCGCGCCCGCTGCGCGGTGCTCAGCCGCGTGATGTCGCGGCCGCGAAAGGTGATCGTGCCGGAATCGGGCTGCAGCTTGCCGGCGATCTGGCTGATCAGCGTGGATTTGCCCGCGCCATTGGGGCCGATCAGCGCATGAATCTCGCCGGGCCGCAGCGTCAGCGACACATCGTCGGTCGCCTTCAACGCGCCAAAGGATTTGCGCAGCCCGTTCAGCGCCAGAACCGGATCAGCCATGCCGCGCCCTCCCGGCCAGCGCGCCGATCAGCCCGCCGCGCGCAAACAGCACGACCGCCAGCAGCACGAGTCCCAGCCACAGTTTCCAATGTTCGGTCATGCCGCCAAAGGTGACCTCGAACCCCACCAGAATCGCCGCCCCGGCCAAGGGGCCGAACAACCGCCCGGTGCCGCCGAGGATGATGATGACGATCAACTCGCCCGACATCGTCCAGGCCATCATCGCCGGGCTGGCAAAGCGCGACAGATCGGCCATCAGCGCCCCGGCCAGCCCGGTCACCATGCCCGAGATGACAAAGGCCACTAGCTTGACGCCATACGGGTTGATGCCGACCGCTGCCGCGCGCTCGGGGTTCTGGCGGATCGCCATCAGCGCCGCGCCAAATCGCGAGGCGCGCAGCGCCGCCATAAGGCCCAGCACCACCATCAGCACGCCCCAGGCGACCACAAACAGGTGCCAGGGCCGCATGGTGTTCAGCCCCGGAAAGCGGTTGCGCAGCACCAGCGGCAACCCGTCCTCGCCGCCATAGGCGGGCCAGGAAATCGCGAAGTAATAGACCATCTGCGCAAAGGCGAGGGTAATCATGATAAAGAAGATGCCCTCGGTGCGCAGGCTCAGCGCGCCGATCGCCGCCGCCAGCAGCCCCGCGACCAGCATCGCCACCGGCCAGATCACCAGCATCTGGTTCGACCCCGGCAGGCCCAGCACCGGCACGCCGCTGGTGGCGTGCTGCGACAGGATGCCCGCGACATAGCCGCCAACGCCAAAGAACACCGCATGCCCGAACGAGACCATGCCGCCAAAGCCCAGAATCAGGTTCAGCCCCACCCCGGCCAGCGCCAGAATGGCGATCCGGGTGGCCAGCGTGATGGTAAAGGGCTGATCGGCCCACAGCGCCCACAGCGGCACCAGCAGCAGCCCCAGACCGAGGGCCAGATTGACGACGGTTTCCTTGTGGATGTCACGCATGGGCGGGGAACAATCCCTTTGGGCGCAGGATCAGCACCAGCGCCATGACGACATAGATCAGCATCGACGCCAGCGCGGCGCCAAGGCCCGAGGCATCGCTGGCCTCCATGAAACTGGCAAAGATCCGCGGCAGCAGAAACCGGCCCATCGTGTCGATCACGCCGACAATCAGCGCCCCGACCATCGCACCCTTGATGCTGCCAATGCCGCCAATGACGATGACGACAAAGGCGAGGATCAGCACCGGCTCGCCCATGCCCACCTGCACCGATTGCACCGCGCCGACCAGCGCGCCCGCCAGCCCGGCCAGCGCCGCGCCCAAGGCAAAGACCAGCGTATAGAGCGCGCGGATATTCACCCCCAGCGCAGCGATCATCTCGCGGTCGTTCTCACCCGCACGGATGCGGATGCCCAGCCGGGTCTTGCCGATCAGCAGCCACAGGCCCAGCGCCACCGCCAGACCAAAACCGATCAGCGCCAGCCGGTAAACCGAATAGGGCGTCAGCCCCAGATCGACCGTGCCCGACAGGATCGGCGGCACGTTCAGGTAAAGGGGAAAGGGGCCAAAGACCATCTTGGTCCCCTCGGACAGGATCAGGATCAGCGCAAAGGTCGCCAGCACCTGATCGAGGTGGTCTCGGGTATACAGCCGCCGGATCACGCTGACCTCGATCAGCGCCCCGGCCGCGGCGGCGGCGGCAGTGCCCGCCACCAGCCCCAGCCAGAAATTCCCGGTCGCCGCGGCCCCGGCGGCGCAAAAGAACGCGCCCAGCATGTAGAGCGAGCCATGCGCCAGATTGATGAGGCCCATGACGCCGAACACCAGCGTCAGGCCCGCCGACATCAGGAACAGCATCAGGCCGAACTGCACGCCGTTCAGCATCTGCTCGAAAATCAGGGCAAGGGTCACCGGCATACCTCGACGGATGGCGTCGCGCCGCAGGGGCGTGAGGGGGCGGGGGCTTTGCAACGGGGGGTGGGGGCGCGTGGTGTTCGCGCCCCCCGGTGTCAGCTCATTCCATCGCGCATTGCGCGGCATAGACGTCCTGATAATCCTCGATCGCCAGACCCAGCGTGCGGTTGGTGATCTCGCCGTCCGCCATCACCACCTGACGCATATAGACGTCCTGAATCGGGTGCTGGTTGTTGCCAAAGGCGAAATCGCCGCGCACGCTGGTGAAATCGGCAGCCCGCAGCGCCGCGCGGAAGGCGTCGCGGTCCTCGACATCCGCCGCCGCAACCGCCGACAGGATCAGGTTGGCGGTGTCATAGCTCTGGCTGGCATAGATCGACGGCGTGCGGCCATAGGCGGCGCGGAACGCGGTGACAAAGGCGCGGTTGGCGTCATTGTCGGTGTCCGGCGCCCACTGGCCCGAGTTGATGACACTCAGCGCCGCATCGCCCATCGCCGGCAGGTTGTCCTGACCGACGGTGAACGCGGTCGAGATCACCGGGATGCCGACGCCCGACTGCGCATACTGCCGCATGAAGCTGATGCCCATGCCACCCGGCAGGAAGATGAACACGCTGTCAGCGCCCGAGGCCCGGATCTGCGCGATCTCGGCGGCATAGTCGGTCTGACCCAGCTGGGTATAGATCTCGCCCGCCACGGTGCCGGTATAGCGACGCTTGAACCCGGTCAGCGCGTCGGTGCCCGCCGGATAGTTCGGCGCCAGAATGAAGGTGTTGACCATGCCATTGGCGCCCGCATAGGCGCCCGAGGCCTCGTGCAGCATGTCGTTTTGCCACGCGGCGTTGAAATAGAGCGGGTTGCAACCCGCGCCCGCCAGCGGCGAGGGGCCGGCGTTGGGCGAGACATAGAACACGTCCTGCGCCACGACCGAGGGCACCACCGCCATCGCGAGGTTCGAGAAAATGATGCCGGTCAGGATATCCGCGCGCTCGGACTGGATCATCCGGTCGGCGATCTGCACGGCCTGCTCGGGGCGCTGGCCGTCGTCCTCGACCACCAGATGAATCGCATCGCCGCCCGCCATCGTCAGCGCCAGCTGAAACCCGTCGCGGATGTCGGTGCCGATCCCGGCACCCCCGCCGGACAGCGTGGTAATCAGGCCAACGGTCACCGGATCGGCCCATGCGGCGCCGGTGCCAAGGGTCAAGGCGGCTGCCGAAGCCGCAAGAGTGGTTCTCAAACGCATCGTTATCTCCCTGTCTGTCGCTGTGCCGTCTGGCGCGGCTGAGGAACTGTAGCAATTTGCCGACACAACGCAAATGTTTTAATCTTAAAGCAATGCGGTTTTTCACCACAGCCCGCAGTCCTGCCACCCCGGGCTTGACGCTGCGGGGGCGCCGGTTCATCACCCCTGCAGCGCAGCACCGAGGCCCGCATGACACCGACCCGGCATTCCCCTTGCCCAACGAGGCCCGCATGAGAGCGCTGATCCCGGCCTGGGTGGCGGGTGTGCTGACCCCGATGGACAAGATCGCCGTGCACCGGCAGGGCCTGCGGCATCCGGCGGTCTCGGTCTTTGTGCTGCGGCGGGGCGAGATCCTGCTGCAACGCCGGGCCTCGGGCAAATACCACACGCCGGACCTCTGGGCGAACACCTGCTGCACGCATCCGCATTGGGGCGAGGGCGACCTGACCTGCGCCCTGCGTCGGCTGGACGAGGAACTGGGCATCACCGGTCTGACCCTGACCCCGGTGCGCCAGATCGAATACCGCGCCGAGGTCGGCAACGGCATGACCGAACACGAGGTCGTGCAGCTTTTCCTCGCCGAGGCGCCCGACGATCTGACCCTGCACCCGAACCCTGACGAGGTGCGCGACACCGCATGGGTCTCGCCAGCGGCGCTGCATCAGGCGCTTGCCGAACGCCCGCAGGACTTCACGCCCTGGCTGCGCATTTACATGCGTGACCATGCCGATGCGCTGAACCGCTGACATCTGCCCAAGATTTGCGCAAAGAAATCAGCGCGCTACAGATTTTCGAAAATTCTGTTGACAGGATGTCGCACCCCGTGAAACCTTAACTTGCGAGTAAAGATTTTCGCAAGCGGGCGAATCGTCAAAGGGGGCAGGCGATGTTGCAAGAGCGCGTCGAGGGGAAATGGCTGGCGGCGTTTCGCCGGGTCTTTGCGTTGAACGGGATCGGGCAGGGCACCACCATTGCCATCCTGTCGGAAACCCAGTCCCGCCCGGTGCTGGTGCATCTGTGCGAGTTGGCGGCCTATGATCTGGGGGCGGTCTCGTGCCACATCCAGATGCCGACCCCGGCGCAAACCGCCCCGGTGCCGGTGAAATCGACCGGCACCAGTTGGGCCATCGCCGGCAACCGCGCCGTGGTCGAGGCGCTCAAACGCGTCGAGGTGATCGTCGACTGCACCGTCGAGGGCATCATCCACGCCCCCGAATGGCCGGAAATCGAGGACGCCGGCATCACCCGCCTGCTGGTCATCACCAACGAACACCCCGAAATCCTCGAACGCACCGAGCCAAAGGCCGAACACGGGCCAAAGGTGCAACTGGGCATCCAGATGCTGCGCGAGGCTTCGGCCATGCATGTGACCTCGGCCGCCGGGACCGACCTGCACATCGACCTGCGCGGCGCGCCCTGCGGCGGCACGGCGGGCTTTGGCACCACGCCCGGCGCGGTGGCGCATTGGCCGGGCGGGCTGTGTCTGGCCTTTCCGGGGCAGGGCGCGGTCAATGGCCGCATCGTCATGGACGTCGGCGACATGAACCTGACCTTCAAGACCTATCTCACCAGCCGCATTGATTTCACGGTGGAAAACGACTTTGTCACCACGATCAAGGGCGAGGGCATCGATGCCCTGCACCTGCGCGAATACATGGCAGCCTGGAATGACCGCAACGCCTATGGCCTCAGCCACGTCGGCTGGGGCATGAACCCCGGCGCGCGCTGGGTCTCGGCTGCGATGTATGACAAGCGCGACATGCAGGCGGTCGAATTCCGCGCGCTGGCGGGCAGCTTCCTGTGGTCCACCGGGGCCAACCAATACGCCGGGCGCTATACGCTGGGCCATTTCGATCTGCCGATGAGAAACTGCACCATCGCCCTCGACGGGCGCATCGTCGTCAAGGACGGCGTGCTGCAAGGAGACCTGTCCTATGACCATTGAACGCCCGATCCCCGCCGTGATGCCGATGAGCGACCCGGCGGATTATTACGACCTGACCCGCATCCGCCCCGAGGTGCTGGCGGCGCTGCGCAAGGTCAACGCGATGGGCCCGGCCTTTGCCGCCCGCGCCAAGGCGGTCGATGACGAGGCCAGCTTTCCCACCGAAAACTACAAGGATCTGGCCGATGCGGGCTTTCTGGGCCTGTCGATCCCCGAGGAATACGGCGGCTGGGGCTTTACCATGGGCGAATACGCCATGGTCGGCGCCGAGATCGCCAAATACTGCGGCGCCACCGCGCTGACCTTCAACATGCACAACTCCTCGATGGCCTGGTCGCGCTTCATGGCCGACATGCCCAACCTGACGCCCGAGGAAAAGGCCGCCTTCGCCCCGATGCGCGACCGCCAGTTCCGCCGGGCGATGAAGGAGCGCGCGATCTACTCGCAGCCGATCTCCGAGGGCGGGCAGAACTGGACCTCGAAACCCAACCAGACGCAGGCCCGCGCGGTCGAGGGCGGCTGGAAGATCAGCGGCTTCAAGAAATTCGCCTCGCTGGCCGGGTATTGCGACTATTACACCATCGTCTGCACCGAGGTTTTCGAGGGTATCGAACCCCGGCACGAGGACACGCTGCTCTTCGTCGTGCACAAGGACGCGCCGGGGCTGATGGTCAAGGGCGACTGGGACCCGCTGGGCATGCGCGGCACCAATTCACGTGACCTGATCCTCAAGGATGTCTTTGTCACCGCCGACGACTTGCTGATGCCGCGCGGCATCTTTGGCAAGACGCTGCCCAACTGGCCGCACATGATGGCCACCCTGTCGCCCACCTACATGGGCGTCGCGCAGGGCGCGTTCGACTTTACCGTGGCGTATCTGAAGGGGCAGGTGCCCGGCCAGCCGCCGATCGACCGGCGCATGTATGCCACCAAGCGCATCGCGGTGGGCAAGATGTATGCCCGTCTGGCCAGCATCCGCGCGCTCTGGTGGCAGGCCTTTGGCGAGGCCAAGGGCTTTCCCTCGAAAGGCGAGGTGATGCGCATGTATGCGGCGCAATACAACGTCATGGAGGGCGCGCAGGAAATCGCCGCCATGGCGATCCGCACCTGCGGCGGCCAGTCGATGCTGCGCTCGCTGCCCTTGGAACGCATGTATCGCGACAGCCGCTGCGGCGCGTTGATGCTGCCCTATACCTCGGAAATCATGGAGGACTATCTCTCGATCCTGACGCTCTATGAGATGGACGAGATCGACAACGCCCCCGGCGACGAGGGCGGCGCGCGCAACTCGCTCTGGCGCGGTGACAGTGGCACCCTGCGGATGCTGCGCTAGGCCATGGCGCAGGATCGGCTTCTGGTCCAAGGGGTGATCGCCGCAGAGCCCGCGGCGGTCTGGGCCTTGGTGCGCGACTTTTGCGGCCTCTGGCACCCCTGGCTGACCTCGGTGCAGGCGCAGACCGGGCCGGGCGGCGCGCTGATCCGCGAATTCACCGTCGCAGGCGAGGACACGCTTTACCGCGAGCAACTGACGTGGTTCTCCGACAGCGACCGCACGCTGGGTTATACCCATCTGGCCGGGATCGCCGGTTGCGATTCCTATGACGCGCGCATGACCGTCAGCGCGGCCGAGGGCGGCGGCACGGTGCTGGGCTGGTCGGCGACGGTGCGCGCCGCGCCGCCAAGACTGGCGCAGATCGTCGAGGGCACGCGGGCGGTGTTTCAGGCCGGGCTCGCTGCGATTGCGGCGAAACTGGCCGAGGCTGCGCCCGTGGCCGAACCGCCGCTGCCCAGCCCGGTGGCGCTGCAAACCCGACTGATCGACGATCTGCCGCGCCTCGCGCTGACCCTCACGCCGCCAACCGGCGACGGGCGGCTGTGCCTCTTCTTGCACGGCATCGGCGGCGCGCGCGGCAACTGGGATGCGCAACTCGGCCTCGCCGGGAGCGTGATGCAAAGCGCGGCGCTTGATTTGCGCGGCTATGGCGACAGCACGCTGGGGCCGCGGCAATCGAATGTCGATGACTACTGCGACGACATCCTGCGCGTGATGCAGGCGCTGGGCGCCCGGCGTCTGGTGCTGGTGGGCCTCAGCTATGGCTCGTGGATCGCCACCTCGTTCGCCATGCGCCACCCGCAGATGCTGGACGGTCTGGTCCTCTCCGGCGGCTGCACCGGCATGTCCGAGGCCGGGCCGGACGAGCGCGAGGCCTTTCGCCTCAGCCGCGAGGTGCCGATGGAGGCAGGCCAGGTGCCCGCCGATTTCGCCCCCGCCGTGGTCAAGGTGCTGGCCGGGCCGAACGCCGATGCGCAAACCCGCGATTCCCTGCACGCCAGCATGGCGGCCATCCCGGCGGCCACCTATCGCGACGCCCTGCGCTGCTTTACCAACCCGCTGGAAAAATTCGACTTTTCCCGCCTCACCATGCCCGTGCTGATGATGACCGGCCAGCATGACCGCCTCGCCCCGCCCGCCGAAATCCGCAGCGTGGCCGGCCGCATCTGGGACGCAGCGGCGCGCCCCGATGTGCGGTTCGAGGTGATCGCCGACGCGGGCCATGTCTGCAACGTCGAACAACCGCTGGCCTATGCGCGCCACCTGCTGACCTTTCTGCGGCGGCTGGCATGACCCGGCGCGCGCAAAACCGCCTCGACCGCGAACGCCGCATCCTCGACGCGGCGCTGGGTGTCTTTGCCGCGATGGGCTATTCCGGCGCGACGATGGACGCCGTGGCGACCGAGGCGGGCCTCAGCAAACCCACTGTCTACAGCTATTTCCCCTCCAAGGAATCGCTGTTTTCCGCGATGATGCTGGGCAAGCGCGACCGCATGCTGGATGTCTTCGAACACCCCTCGCCCGAGGGCATGGTGCAAGACCTCTACACCTTTGCCTGGGACTACGCCGATACCGTGATGCGGCCTGACCTGCTGTCGCTGGCCCGGCTCATCATCGGCGAGGTGCAGCGCTTTCCCGAGATCGGCCGCGCCTATCAGGCCTCGGGCCCCGATCACGTCCTGCGTGGCATCATGCGCTATCTCGACAGCCAGCGGCAGGCCGGACGGCTCAGCTTTGACGACGCTGAACTGGCGGCGCAGGACCTCTGGGGCCTGATCCTGTCGGCGCCGCGCACGATGGCGCTCTACATGCCCGATGCCGCGCCCGACCGCGCGACGCTGGCGCGTTATATCCACAACGGCCTGCAGGTGTTCCTGCGCGCCTATTCCACCGATCCCGCCGCCGATCTGCCGCGCCTTGCCGCGCTGATCGGCTCCAGCCCCCTGCCACAGGTGCCCCATGACGCTTGACGCCTTTCTCGCCGACCCGGCCAGCCGCTTTGCCACGGTGGCGATGACCGACACCAACGGATTGTTGCGCGGGCAGATGGTCTCGGCCTCCAGCCTGCGCGGCATTGCGAAAAACGGCATGGGCATGGCCCCGGCGCAACTGGCGCTGGACCCGACCGATGCGATGCTGACCATTCCGGGGGTCAATGACGACAGCGGCGATTTCCACGATGACCCGCTGGAGCTCGACCGCGCCACCGTCCGGCGCATGCCGTGGTCAAAGCCGGGGCATGACCTGCTGGTGCTGTCCAACTTCACCGGCGAGACGGCGCAACTCTGCCCGCGCTCGATCCTGAAATCGGTGCTGGGGCGGGCGCGCGCGGCGGGCTATTCGCCGAAATACGGCATGGAACTGGAATACACCCTGTTCGACGAAACCCCCGAAAGCGCCCGCGCCAAGGGCTATCGCAACCTCAAACCGGCGACGATGCACGCCAGCCATGACCTGATCCTCTATCAGGCGGTGCAGACCGAATGGTACGAGGCGATCTCGGCCATGTGCGAACCCCTGCGCATCGACCTTGCCAAGATGCACGAGGAAATCGGCGCCGGGTTCATGGAGGCCTGCATCGGCGCGGGCGAGGGGCTGGAACCGGCCGACCAACTGGTGCTGCTGAAGAACTTCATCCGCGCGCTGGCGCTGCGGCAGGGGCGCTCGGTCACCTTCATGCCGCGCTGGAACGAGGCCGCCGACAGCCAGTCGATCCATCTGCACATCAGCCTCAAGGACCTGTCCGGCACCCCGGTCTTCTGGGACGCGGCGAACAAGAACGGCGTCAGCCAGACCTTCCGCTGGTTCCTCGGCGGGCTGCAGGCGCATATCGGCGAGATGTCGTTGATCTTTCAGCCGACGGTCAATTCCTACCGCCGCTTTGCCCCCGGCACCTTTGCCCCGCCCGGCCTGACCTGGGGCTATGAGAACCGCACGACCTGCTTTAGGCTCGTCGGCCATGACGCCGGGTCGCTCAGGGTGGAGAACCGTTTGCCGGGTGCCGATTCCAACCCCTATCTGACCGCGGCCGCCACCATGGCCGCCGGCCTCGCCGGGGTGATGAACCGGATCGAGCCCGACCCCGAAACCCTCGGTTCGGGCTATGCCCAGCAGCCTGCGCGCGACTTTGCCCGCTCGATGCCCGAGGCCATCGCCCGGCTCAAGGCGTCCGACTTTGCCCGCGACTGGCTGGGGCCGCGCTTTGTCGAGGCCTTCACCGCCACCCGGCAGGGCCAGTATGACGAATTCTGCAAGAAGGTGCCGGATGTCGAACTCGAACGCTTCTTCGACCTTGGGTGAGGGCATGGACACCCTGCGCGCACGTTTTGTCGAGGGCATGAGTCGCGCGGCGACCTTTGTCGCCGTCGCCACCACCGATGGGCCGGGGGGCCGGGCCGGGGTGACGGTGTCGTCGCTGACCTCGGTCTCGGCCGATGGCGACCAGCCGTCGATCCTCGTCTGCATCCACCACCTCAGCCCCGCCGCCAGCGCCATTCTGGCCAACCGGGCCTTTTGCGCCAACCTCCTGGGCGAGGATCAGCAAGCGGTCGCCAACCTGTTTGCCGGGCGCGGCGGCGGCGAGCGGGCCGACCGCTTCAGCCAGATCCCCTGGGCCACCGGCCCCTTGGGCCAGCCGGTGCTGACCGGCGCCACCGCCATCTTCGAATGCCGTCTCGCCACCGCGCTGCTGTGGGAGACCCATCACATCCTCGTCGGGCGCGTGCTGTCGGTGCGGCTGTCCGACCGGCCCGAGGCGCTGCTTTACGGCCAGCGGGCCTATCGCCGGGCGGTGCATCTGCCCGAGTCCGAGTCCTGAGGAAATTCGTTGTTAAAGCAATGACTGCTGAATAGTGTATCTGACGTGAATCAAAAACAACGGGCACCAAGACCCGACAACGGGAAACAAGGAGTGGACCATGTCTGAAATGACCAACACCGGGGCGAACCAGCTCCGGCGCAACTCGCTGGGGCTGCTCGCCGTCACCTTCATGGTGATCTCGGCGGCCGCCCCGCTGACCGGGGTGGCCGGCGCCGTGCCGATCGCCTTCCTCATCGGCAATGGCACCGGGGTTCCGGCGACCTTCCTCGCCATGACGATCATCATGCTGGCCTTCTCGGTCGGCTATGTCGCGATGTCGCGCCATGTGCGCAACGCCGGGGCCTTTTACGCCTATGCCGCGCGCGGTCTGGGCGGGCAGGCCGGGGGCGCCACCGCCTATATGGCGCTGATCGCCTATAACGCCATGCAGTTCGGCCTGATCGGCCTGTTCGGCGGTATCGCGGCGGGCGTGTTCGGCTCGATGGGCATCACCCTCGTCTGGTGGGGCTGGAGCCTGATCGCGCTGGCCCTCGTCGGCATCCTCGGCTACCGGCAGGTCGATCTGTCGGCCAAGGTGCTGACCGTGCTGGTGGCGCTGGAATTCCTGATCGTGCTGATCGTCGATTTCGCCATCCTCGGCGCGGGTGGCACGCCCGAGGCCGGGCTGTCCTTCAACCTCTTCGACTCGGGCGCGATCTTCTCGGGCTCGCTGACGGCGGCGGTGCTGTTCTGCCTCGGGTCGTTCATCGGCTTCGAGGCGACGACGATCTATGCCGAAGAGGCCAAGACCCCCGAAACCACCATCCCGCGGGCGACCTATCTGTCGGTGCTGCTGATCGGCAGCTTCTTTGTCTTCACCACCTGGCTGCTGATTGCTGCCGTGGGGTCGGACAACCTGATGCCGATGCTGGGCGGGCTGGAAGATCCGACGGCCTTCTTCTTCATCGTCGCGGAAACCTATACCAACCCGACCATTTCGATGATCGCGGGCATCCTGCTGGTCTCCAGCCTGTTCGCCGCGCTTTCGGCCTTCCACAACTACATCGCCCGCTACAGCTTTGTCGCCGGGCGCGAGGGGCTGCTGCCCGCCGCCTTTGGCCAGACCCATGACGACCATCAAAGCCCGCATGTCGGCTCGGTCGCCCAGACCATCGGCGCGGTGATCGTGCTGGCGATCTTTGCCGGGCTGGGGCTGGACCCGATCCTCAACATGTTCACCTGGGTCAGCCAGGTCGGCACGCTGGGCGTTCTGGGCATGATGACGGTGACCTCTGTGGCGGTCATCGCCTTCTTCCGCTCGGGTCAGGCGAGCGGCTCGGCCCTGGCAACGCTGGTGCTGCCGCTGGTCTCCGGCGTCATCATGGCGGGGCTCTTCGTCTATATCTTCCTGAACTTCGGCGATCTGACCGGCACCACCGGCGGCGCGCTGGGCTGGATCCTGCCCTCGCTGATCCCGCTGGCCGCGCTGGTCGGCTGGCTGGTGGCCGGGCGGCTCAAGGGCGCTGACGCCGCCGCCTATGGCCGCATGGGCCAGAACCGGCACTGAGCGTCCCGGCACAAAACCAAAGGGCCCGGTTCAACCGGGCCCTTCTTTTTTCAGAAATCGGTCGGCGCGCCGCCCTCTTGCTTGCGCCGTGCGACAAAGGCCGCCAGTTCCTCGCGAATGCCCTCGTCCATGACCGGCGCCTCGAAATTGTCGACGATGCCGCGATAGATCCTATGCGCGCGCTCGGGGCTTTCCACCGCACCATCCTGCTCCCAGGCCTCGTAATTGCGCCAGTCGCTGGCGATCGGGCTGTAAAAGGCGTTGGTATAGCGCTCTTGCGTATGCGCACAGCCGAAATAATGCCCGCCGGGCCCGACCTCGCGCACCGCGTCAAAGGCGATGTCCTCGGGCGCGGTGCCAAAGGTCGAGGGCTCGAAATAGCGCTGGATCATCTGCAACACTTCGCAATCCATGACGAATTTCTCCGGGCTGGCGATCAGCCCGCCCTCCAGCCACCCCGCCGCGTGATAGACCATGTTGGTGCCCGACTGCACGGCCGCCCAAAGAGAGTTCGAGGTCTCCCACATCGCCTGCCCGTCGGGCACATTGGCGGTGCACACGCCGCTGGAGCGCAAGGGCAACCCGTAAAACCGCGCCAACTGCCCGGTGATCTGCGTCGCGCGCATGTATTCCGGCGTGCCAAAGGCCGGCGCCCCGGTGCGCATGTCGACATTCGAGGTAAAGGTGCCGATGGCCACCGGACAGCCCGGCGCGACATATTGCAACAGCGCAATGGCGGCCAACCCCTCGGCAATCGACAGCGCAACCGCCCCCGCCATGGTCACCGGCGCCATCGCACCGGCCAGGGTAAAGGGCGTCACCACCACCGGCTGCCCGCGCCGCGCCAACCGCAGCGCGCCGTCGATCATCGGAAAGTCATGCTTGAGCGGGCTGACGCTGTTGATGTTGGTATACATGCGCGGCGTGGCGTCGAACTGCTCATGCGTCAGGCCGCCCGCGATGCGCACCATCTCCATCACATCCTCGACCCGCTCACGACCGAGGGAATAGGCGTGACAGACCTTGTCGGTCAGCGTCAGCTTTTCATACAGACAATCGAGGTGACGCACCGACGGGTGGATATCCACCGGCTCGACCGGATAGCCACCCGCGATATGGATGCAGTTGAAGGCCTGCGTCAGCATCATGAATTCGCGGAAGGTGGCAAAATCACCGGGCCGCTTGCCCCGCTTGAGGTCCCACGAATTGGGCGGGCTGGAGACATTGACGAACACCATGTGCCCGTCACCGATGGTCACCTGCCGGGCGGGGTTGCGCGGGGTGATGGTGAACGACGGCGGCGCCCGGCGCACCATCTCCATCACGAAATCCTCGTCCATCCGCACGTTCTGGCCGTTCACCCGGCACCCGGCAGCCTTGAAGATCTCCAGCGCCTCGTCATTGAGAAACTCGATCCCCAACTCGGACAGGATGCGCATCGCGCCCTTGTGGATGGCCAGAACGCCCTCCATGTCCACCGGTTCGGTGGGGCGGTCCGGGTTCTTCGGGATGCGCCAAGCCATCTGGTCGAGCTGGAATCCGCTCGACCGCCGGGCATTGCCCTCGCGCCCGCCACTGCGCCGCTTGCGTCCCGCCCCGTCGTCGCTCATGCCCGCCTCCGTCCTGTTCGCGGCACCCTAGAGCGGGGGATGCGCGGGCGTCCAGCGCAGTTCAGTCAGCAGGGCGGCGCCTTCGCGGGCATCGAGCCCGCTCGGCGCCGGTGGGGGCCTGCCCCCACACCCCCGCC
>CALESR010000293.1 GCA_937907485.1 uncultured Paracoccaceae bacterium
TTCCTTTACCCGCGACGGTCCTCTTGACATGCGGATGAGCCAATCCGGCCCCAGCGCCGCCGATCTGGTGAACACCGCCGGCGAGGGGCAACTGGCGGATATCCTGTATCATTACGGCGAAGAACGCGCCTCACGCCGCATCGCGCGGGCGATTGTGGCGGAACGCAGCGTCGCGCCAATCGAAGGCACGCTCAGGCTGGCCGAGATCATTGCGCGCTGCCTGCCGCGCCCGAAACCGGGGCAAAGCCACCCGGCGACCCGCAGTTTTCAGGCGCTGCGCATCGCGGTGAACACCGAGTTCCATCAGCTTGCCGACGGGCTGGAAGCCGCCGAGCGCGCGCTGAAACCGGGCGGGCTGCTGGCCGTGGTCAGCTTTCATTCGCTCGAGGACCGCATCGTCAAACGCTTCTTGCAGCAGCGTGCCGCGCGGCCGGGCGGGCAGGGCAGCCGCCACGCGCCGCCGACCGCCCCTGAACCCGCCCGGTTCGAAGCATTGTCCAAGGCGATCGGCGCTGACGAGGCCGAATGCGCCGCGAACCCGCGTGCACGCTCGGCAACGCTGCGCATCGCGCGGCGCACGGCCGAACCCGCCGGCCCGGTCGACCGCGCCACGCTGGGCCTGCCATTGCTGGTGCTGAGGGAGGACCGCTGATGCGCGCCGTTCTGTATGTGCTGACGGCCTTCGGGGTGATGGGGCTGGCGATCTGGGCCTATGACCAGAACCAGCAGACGCAAGAGGCAATGCGCGACCTGCGCCGGTTGCGCGCCGAAATCCGCAGCGTGACAGAGTCCCTGTCGGTGCAGCGCGCCGAATGGGCCTATCTGAACCGTCCGCAACGGCTGCGCGAATTGGCCGAGATGAACTTTGCCCGGCTGGGGCTGATGCCGATGGAAGGCGCGCGCTTTGGCCAGATCGACGAAATCCCCTATCCCGCGCTGATCGCCGCCGAGGTCTCGCCATGATCCGCATTCCACTGCGCCCGCTGGCGCGCATCCTCGACGCCCGCGCGCAGGGCATGAACCCCGACCGCATCGAGCGCGAGAACCTGCGCCTGCGCCGCGAGCAGATGCGCGATCAAGGCCGCCGCAAGGCCGAATGGCGCATCCTGTTTCTGGCGGCGCTGTTCTTTGCCGGTTACGCGGTGATCGGTGCCAAGATGGGGATGCTGGCCGCAAGTCCGGTGATCGAGCCCGAACCCTATGCCGGTGAAGGCATTTCCGGTGACCGCGCCGATGTGCTCGACCGCAACGGCCGGATTCTGGCGACCAATCTGGTGACGCATTCGCTTTATGCCGAGTTGCGCTACATGATCGACGGCCCCCGCGCCGCGCATGAACTGGCGCGCATCTTTCCGGACCTTGATGAGGCGCGGTTGGCCCAGCGGCTGACTGACCCCAATCGCCGTTTCGACTGGATTCGTGCCCGGCTGTCGCCGGAACAGGCACAGGCCGCGCATGACATTGGTGAACCCGGCCTGCTGCTGGGGCCGCGCGACATGCGGCTTTACCCCAATGGCACGCTGGCCGCGCATGTGCTGGGCGGCACGACCTATGGCGCGCAGGGGGTGACGGCGGCGGAAATCAACGGCGTCGCCGGGATCGAACTGGCGCAGAATACCCGGCTGTCCGACCCGGATCTGGCCGCTGTGCCGATGGCGCTTTCCCTCGATCTGGGCGTGCAGGCGATCGTCGAAGAGGTTCTGGCCAGCGGCATGACGATGCTTCATGCGAACGGCGGTTCGGTCATCGTGATGGATGCCCAGACCGGCGAGGTGGTGGCATTGGCCTCGGCGCCGACCTTTGATCCCAACGACCGCCCGGCGCCGCCCGTCACGCTGGATGAACAGGCGGAATCGCCGCTTTTCAACCGCGCCACGCAGGGGCTTTACGAACTCGGCTCGGTGATGAAGGCCTTTGCGGTGGCGCAGGCGCTCGATCTGGGGCTGGTTGCGCCCTCAACCATGATCGACATTCGCGGGCCGCTGCGCTATGGCCGCTTTGAAATCACCGATTTTCACAATCTGGGCGCGTCGCTGTCGGTGGCCGATGTCTTCATCGAATCCTCGAACATCGGCACCGCCCGCATCGCCCAGATGATCGGCGTCGAGCGCCAGCGCGAGTTTCTCGGCCGGTTGGGCCTTCTGGAAGCGATGCCCTTCGATCTGCCCGAGGGCCGCAGTGCCCGGCCGCAATTCGATCCACGCTGGTCCGAGCTCTCGATGGTCACCATTTCCTATGGCCACGGCCTGTCGATGACGCCGCTGCATCTGGCCTCGGCCTATGCAACGCTGGTCAACGGCGGGTTGCGCGTGCATCCCACGCTGTCGCGCCGCAGCGAGGCGACGGTGGGCGAGCGGGTCATTTCCGAAGAAACCTCGCAGATCATGCGCTCGCTGATGCGCGGCGTGGTCACGCAAGGCACGGCCTCGTTGGGCGAGGTGGCCGGCTATCTGCCCGGCGGCAAGACTGGCACGGCGAACAAGCCCAACCCACATGGCGGCTATTTCGAGGACCGCACCATCGCCACCTTTGCCGGCGCCTTTCCGATGAACGATCCGCGATATGTCTTTGTCGTCACCATGGACGAGCCCGAGGAAACTTCGACCAGCGAGGCGCGGCGCACGGCGGGCTGGACAGTGGTGCCGGTCGCCACCGAGATCGTCCGGCGGATCGCGCCGGTGCTGGGATTGCGGCCGCAGGACACCGCAGCGGTTGATGCGGCGCTGAGCCTGCGCTAGGCAGCGGCGGACGATTTGGGGGCGGGGATGAGCGGCAAGAGCCTTGGCGACCTGGGACTGACCGCGCGCAGCGGCGACGCCGCAGTGCGGTTGACGGCCATCACCCTCGACAGCCGCGCGGTGCGGCCCGGCACGCTGTTCGCGGCCCTGCCGGGCAGTCGGGTGCATGGCGCCGACTTCATCGACCCGGCTCTGCGCATGGGGGCGTCTGCGGTGCTGACCGACCGTGCTGGGGCGGCGCTGGCCGTCGAGGCGCTGTCGCGGCATCCCACCATTGCGTTGGTGGTGGCCGAAGATGCCCGCGCCGCGCTGGCAATGGCCGCCGCGCTGTTTTTCGGCGCGCAGCCCGCGACGATGGTCGCCGTGACCGGGACCAATGGCAAGACCTCGGTTGCCAGCTTTACCCGGCAGATCTGGGCCGCGCTGGGCGAACGCGCGATCAACGTCGGCACCACCGGGGTCGAAGGCGCGTGGGAGGCCCCGCTGGCCCATACCACCCCCGACGCCGTGACGCTGCAAAGCCTGCTGGCGCGCGCCGCCGAGGCCGGTGTCACCCATGGCGCGATGGAGGCCTCGTCGCATGGCCTCGATCAACGGCGGCTCGACGGCGTGCGACTGGCGGCAGCGGGCTTTACCAATCTCACGCAGGACCACCTCGATTATCACGCTGATATGGAAGCCTATTTTCAGGCCAAGGCCGGGTTGTTCACCCGCCTTCTGCCGCCCGATGGCGTTGCGGTGGTGAACACCGACGACCCCTATGGCGCGCGGTTGGCCGGAATGCTCGAACAGCGGGTGATCCGCGTCGGCAGCGCGGCCGATTGCGACCTGCGCATCCTGTCGCAGCGCTATGGCGCGCATGGGCAGACCCTGCGCTTTGCGCTCAAGGGGCGTCCGATGCAGGTGGACATGGGGCTGGTCGGCGGCTTTCAGGCGGCGAATGCGCTGGTGTCGTTGGGGCTGGTGCTGGCCACCGGCGCCGGGGCCGAGGCGGCGGTTACTGCGATGGCCGGACTGCAGGGCGTGCGGGGCCGCATGCAACTGGCCGCGACTCGCACCAACGGCGCGCCGGTCTTTGTCGATTACGCTCATACGCCCGATGCGGTGCAAACCGCCCTGCGTGCACTCAGACCGCATGTGATGGGGCGGCTGATCGTGGTTCTGGGCGCCGGTGGCGACCGCGACAAGACCAAGCGGCCCTTGATGGGCAAGGCGGCTGCAGAAAACGCCGATGTAGTATTTGTGACAGACGATAACCCCAGAAGTGAAGTTCCCTCGGTCATTCGTGCAGAAATATTGAAAGCCTGCCCCGAGGCGATCGAGGTCGGCGATCGCGCCGAGGCGATCTTGCGGGCGGTGGATGCGCTGGAACCCGGTGACGCGCTGTTGATCGCCGGCAAGGGTCACGAGACTGGTCAGACCATTGCCGGCGTGGTCTATCCTTTCGACGATCTCGAACAGGCCAGCGTCGCGGTGGCGGCGCTCGATGGAAAGCTGTGACATGAGTCTCTGGAGCCATACCGAGGCCGAAGCCGCCACAGGTGGGCGGGCGACGGCGCCGTTTTCCGCCTCGGGCCTGTCGATCGACACCCGCAGCCTGCAACCGGGCGACCTGTTCGTGGCACTGTCCGCCGCCCGTGATGGCCATGATTTTGTTGCACAAGCCTTTGAAAAAGGCGCCGCCGCCGCCCTGGTCAGTCGCGTTCCCGAGGGTGTGACCGGCCCCTGCCTGCTGGTGCCCGACGTGCTGGCGGCGCTGACCGCGCTGGGCGTGGCCGGGCGCTCGCGCAGTTCGGCCAAGGTGATCGGCGTGACCGGTTCGGCGGGCAAGACCTCGACCAAGGAGATGCTGCGGCTGATGCTGGGTGATTTCGCCGCCACCCACGCCGCCGAAGCCAGCTTCAACAACCATTGGGGCGTGCCGATCACTCTGGCGCGCCTGCCGCGGGATGCCGGGTTTGCCGTGGTCGAAATCGGCATGAACCACCCCGGCGAAATTGCCCCGCTCGCCCGCTTGACCCGCCCGCATATCGCACTGATCACGACAGTGGCCCCGGCGCATCTGGCGGCCTTTGGCAGCCTCGACGATATAGCGCGCGAAAAGTCAGACATATATTCTGGTCTGGAACCCGATGGAATCGCGATCTTTCCCTCGGATCTGCCGGTTTCGCCCATCCTCGCCGCCGCCGCACCGGAACACCACCTCAGCTTTGGAAAAGCCGGTGATATACGTCTGACATCCATACGTCAGACATTATCGGCTCTCATCAGTACCGCCGAGATCGACGGCGTTGCCTATCACATCCGCCTCGCCGATTCGGGCGCGCATTTCGCGATGAACGCCATCGGCTGCCTGGCCGTGGCCAAGGCGCTGGGCCTCGATCTGGCATTGGCCGCTCAGGCGCTGGGCCGCTGGCGCCCCCCGGCCGGGCGCGGCCGCCGCGAGGTGCTGGTGCTCGATGCCGCCAGCGACCACCGCTTTACGCTGATTGACGACGCCTTCAACGCCAACCCGGCCTCGCTGGCCGCCGCGCTCGACGTGCTCGCCGCCACACCGCCCGGCCCCGGCGGTCGGCGGATTGCCGTCCTCGGTGACATGCTGGAACTGGGCAATGGCGAGACCGCGCTGCACCGGGCAATCGCGGACCACCCGGCGCTGGCGCTCACCGACCTGGTGCACTGCGTCGGCCCGCGGATGGAGAACCTCTGGCACGCACTGCCGCAGGAAAAACGCGGCAAATGCGTCGCGCGGGCCGAGGACCTCGGCGCCAAGGTGCATCTGCTGGTGCGCCCCGGTGACGTCGTTCTGGTGAAGGGCTCGAAAGGCAGTTATGTCTCGCGGGTGGTTGACGCCCTGCGCCACCTCGGGCTGCCGCCCGGCGACGATCTGACGGGAGAGTGAGCGATGTTGTACTGGCTGGCCGAGTTTTCCGAATCCTTCACGGCCTTCAATCTGTTCCGCTATATCACCGTTCGGGCGGGCGCGGCCTTTTTCACCGCACTGGTCTTTGGCTTCATCTTCGGCCGCCCGCTGATCGAATTCCTGCGCCGTCGTCAGGGCAAGGGCCAGCCGATCCGCGAGGACGGGCCGCAGTCGCATCTGCTGACCAAGAAGGGCACGCCGACGATGGGCGGGCTGCTGATCCTGTCTGCGCTGACGGTGTCGACGCTGCTCTGGGCGCGGCTGGACAACCCCTATGTCTGGCTGGTGCTGGGCGTCACGCTGGCCTTCGGGCTGATCGGCTTTGCCGATGATTATGCCAAGGTCAAGAAATTCAACCACAAGGGCGTGTCGGGCAAGGTGCGTCTGGGGCTGGGGTTCCTCGTCGCGCTGATCGCCGCCGTGGTGGCGATGCGCCTGCATCCCGAGGCCCTGTCGGGCCGTCTGGCGTTTCCGGTGTTCAAGGAAGTGCTGCTGAACCTCGGCTGGCTCTTTGTGCCCTTTGCGATGATCGTCATCGTCGGCGCGGCGAATGCGGTGAACCTGACCGACGGGTTGGACGGGCTGGCGATCATGCCGGTGATGATCGCGGCGGGCACGCTGGGGGTGATCGCCTATGCCGTGGGCCGGGTCGATTTCACCGCCTATCTGGATGTGCACTATGTGCCGGGCACCGGAGAACTGCTGATCTTTTCGGCCGCCTTGGCGGGCGGGGGCCTGGGATTCCTGTGGTATAACGCGCCTCCCGCGGCGGTGTTCATGGGCGACACCGGCAGTCTGGCGCTGGGCGGCGCGCTGGGGGCGATCGCCGTGGCGATCAAGCACGAACTGGTGCTGGGGATCGTCGGCGGGCTCTTTGTCGTCGAGGCGATGAGCGTCATCATTCAGGTGCTCTATTTCAAGCGTACCGGCAAACGGGTGTTTCTGATGGCGCCGATCCACCATCATTTCGAAAAGCGCGGCTGGGCCGAGCCGCAGATCGTCATCCGCTTCTGGATCATCAGTCTCGTGCTGGCGCTGATCGGCCTGGCGACGCTGAAAATCCGGTGAGGTAACCGGCCGTGTCCCATGCGTGGGACACCGGCGGGTTTCATGATTTTCAACAGGTTAGACATTCCGTTAGGGAAATCTTCACGATTGTCCCATGGAGTCTTCGGTGAAACAGAGGGCCTGCGCCCGTCCGTCGGTTGGGCGCTGCAACAGATGAACGGGGCGCTTTATGGTGCCAACCCGAACGACCTTGTTCTTGCAGGTTGGCGTTGTAAATGCGCGTTTCGCTGAGACTACCCGAGGTCAGTACTGCCGCTCCAACAGCACCACCGCGATCGCCGGCAACCCTTCGCGGTTGGCGAACACGCCGCGCCCAACCTCGGCAAAGCCCCAGCGCTGGTAAAAGGGCACGGCGTTGAGCGTGGCCTCGATGCGCACCTTGGCAACCCCGCCCGCCGTCGCGTCGTCCAGCGCGCGCCGCATCAGGCCGTCGCCGATCCCCTGACCGACCCACGCCGCATCGACAAAGAGCCGCTTGACCTCGCCCGGCTCGCCATGGGCGAACCCCGAGGGCCGGCCGGCGGATTCGGCGATCCAGAGCCGCCCGGCGGCGCAATCGGGGCGATAGTCCTCGGGCGCGCGGCCCGCCATCCAGGTGGCCACCACATGCGGAGGATAAGGATCCGGGGCGAGGCGGGCGACCGAGGCAGCGGTCAGCGCAAAGACCGCCTCGGCATCGGCGCCGGTCGATCGCCGATAGCTCACCGCCTGATGTGACATCGTTTCAACCCCTTGATGCGCAAGGCGCCAAGAATGCCCGGCCGCGCGCCGCTGTCAACGGGCAGAAATCGCAAGAGGGGGGCGTCCGGACCCCGCCAGACGCCACCCTCTTGCGCGGGGGGCGGGCGCATTCCGCACCCCGGTCGCCCGGTCGCGGGCCGGCCACGCCGATTCTTTCGCCCGGACCGGTCGGGACCCTTACGCCCCGCGCAGCCGGTCCAGCAGGTCGTGGTTGCGGCAATAGGCCGGGGTCTCGGCGGCGCCGCCGGCGTGGTCGCGCAGCCAGTCGCGGCAGGCGCCGGTCTCTTCACAGCCGGTGCAGGCCATCACCGCGTTGCGCAACTCGGGTGCCGAGATCGCCCCGCGCACCAAGGCATCGCCCAGATCGGCGCCCAGCGTGTCGGCCATCGTGTGCATCAGATCGGCATGCGCGTCGATGCGTGTCATCCATCCCATCGGACACTCTCCTTCAAGGTGCCATGAGAGTGATCCAATCCGCCGCCGCCGCCTTGATCGAGGTCAAGCCGCCCCCATCTTTGTGCCTCAACTATCCTCAGGGGGGTGAGGCCGTCAGGCCGAGGGGGGCGCGAGCGCCCCCCTTGTCTTACGTCTTGTAAGGCAGCGTCGGGTTCTTGTGCTTCTTCAACCGCGACGGCTGCACATTCTTGCGGTCCTTGTACGGGTTCTGATCGCTCGAACTGCGCAGGAACAACCGGATCGGTGTGCCCGGCATGTCGAACCGCTCGCGCAACCCGTTGACCAGATAGCGCTTGTAGCTTTCGGGCAGTTCGTCGGGATGCGAGCATTTCACCACGAATCCCGGCGGCCGGGTTTTCGCCTGGGTGATATAGCGCAGCCGCACGCGCTTGCCGCCGGGGGCGGGCGGCGGGTGCGATTCGACCATTGCGGCCAGCCACTGGTTCAGCCGCGAGGTGCCGATGCGGCGGTTCCAGATCGCATGGGCGCGCAGGATCGCCTCGTGCAGCCGGTCCAGTCCGCGCCCGGTTTTCGCCGAGACGGTCACCAACGGTGCGCCGCGCAACTGCGGCAGATAGCGTTCAAAGGCTTCGAGCATCGCCTTCAGCTTGTCCTGCCGGTCCTCTTCCAGATCCCATTTGTTCACCGCGATGACCACGGCGCGGCCTTCGGTTTCCGACAGGTCGGCGATGCGAAGGTCCTGGGTTTCAAAGGGAATGGCCGCATCCAGCAGCACGACAACCACCTCGGCGAACTTGACCGCGCGCAGCCCGTCCGCGACCGAGAGTTTCTCCAGCTTGTCGGTCACCCGCGCGCGCCGCCGCATGCCGGCGGTGTCGAACAGCCGCATCGGCGTGCCGTTCCAGGTAAAGGGCAGGGCGATGGAATCGCGGGTAATCCCGGCCTCGGGGCCGGTCAGCAGGCGGTCCTCACCGATGATCTGGTTGATGAGGGTGGATTTTCCCGCATTCGGCCGCCCGATCACCGCCACTTGCAGCGGGCGCTTTTCGGTGGGTTTCCAGCTGGCGAATTCGTCGCCTTCGGTATTGTCCTCTTCGCTGTCCTCGGGCAGCGAGACATCGACCTCGGGCGCTTCGGCCTGCGAGCGGGCCTCGAACCCGTCGGCCAGCGGTTGCAGCGCGCGGTAGAGGTCGTCCATTCCCAGCCCGTGCTCGCCCGACAGGCGGATCGGCTCGCCCAGACCCAGGCTGTAGGCCTCGATATAGCCGCCATCGGCGGCGTTGCCCTCGGCCTTGTTGGCGGCAAGGATGACGTGCTTGGCGCGGCGGCGCAGGATGTCGGCGAAAATCTCGTCCGCCGGGGTGATGCCCTGACGCGCGTCGGTGATGAAGAGGCAGACATCGACCATCTCGACCGCCCGTTCGGTCAGGCGGCGCATCCGGCCCTGCAGGCTGTCGTCGGTGATGTTTTCCAGACCGGCGGTGTCAATGACGGTGAAGCGCAGGTCGGCCAGTCGGGCCTCGCCTTCGCGCAGGTCGCGGGTGACGCCGGGCTGGTCATCGACCAGCGCCAGACGCCGCCCGACCAGTCGGTTGAACAGCGTCGATTTGCCCACATTCGGGCGGCCCACCAAGGCCAGGGTGAAGCTCATTGCGGACTCCGACGGAACCAAAGGCGTCGCAATAGGCTTCGCCGGGTCGAATGTAAAGGTTCAGCGATAGGCGAGCAACGCGCCGTCCCGGCTGAGGATGTAAAGCGCGCCGCCGACCGCAATCGGCCCCGAGGCCGCGCCGCCCGGAATGGCGAGTTCCGCCACCCGCGCGCCCGAGGCCGGGTCGAAGCCGCGCAGCGCACCGTCACCCGAGGCAACCCAGATCCGCCCACCCGCCAGCACCGGGCCGTGCTGCGGATAGATCGCCAGTTGGCGCCGCACGCGCTCGGTGGTGTAGAGCGGCAGGTCCACCGCCCAGATCACCGACCCGTCGCTTGCATCGAGGCGCAGCAGGCGGTTCTGGTCGCTGACGAGGAAAACCGAACCACCGACCGGCCAGACCGGGCCATAGGCACCCTCGTCCGCGGTCCAGATCGGCGCACCAGTGGCGGCGTTCAGGGCAAAGAGGCGGCCTGACTGGTTGGCGGCATAAAGGCGGCTGCCGTCGACCACCGGGTCGCCGCTGAGCGATGAAATCGTCGCCGCTGCCGCCCCGGTGCGACGGCCCACCGCCGCCGTGGTCCAGACCCGCCCGCCGTTCGCCCGGCGCACAGCGGTCAATTCGCCCGATTGCATCGGGAAGACGACGTATTCCCCGGCGATGGCCGGGGCCGAGCCGCGCGCCAGCGCCGCCAGTGCGGGGGTGCCCGGCAGGGTCCAGCGGATGCGGCCGTTGGTGGCGTCCAGCGCCCAAAGCGTGCCGTCCGCGGCGCTGAGATAGAGGGTGTCGCCCATCACGGCGGGCGAACCGGTCAGCGGCGAGTCAAACTCGCTGCGCCAGATCTCGCGGCCGGTGGTGGCGTCGAGGGCGGCAACAAAGGCAAAGGCCGAGCTGACATAAAGCCGACCGCCCGCCACCGCCAGCGCCCCGCCCGAGGCGGTGTTGCGCTGATCGCGCGCCGGGGTCAGGTCAACCGACCACAGCGCCTCGCCATTGGTCGAGGTCGCCTGCACGCGGGCGCGGGCGTCGAGGGTAAAGATGCGGCCTTCGGCGGCGACCGGGTCGGTGGTCAACCGCACGCGGCGGCTGTCGCCTTCGCCGATCGGGGCGGACCAGACCAGTTGCGGGCTGGCCGCCAGCGCCGGATGGCCGGGACGCGCGCCCGAGGTGCCCTGACGCTGCGTCCACGCGCCGTTGGCCGAGGTCGCGCCCAGCGAAATCGGCAGGCTGCGGTTCTGGATGGCGGCGCCGGTCTCGCCCCACGGGGCGCGCAGATCGACGCGTTCGCCTTCCAGCGGGCGCTCGCGGTTGCAGGCCCCCAGCGACAGGGCGGCGAGGCCAATCAGGGCCATGGTTCTGAGCAGGCTCACAGGAACACTCCCTTCACTGGCGGTTAGGCGATGGGTCAGCCGTTGTCCGACGGCGGTTCACCGCCCAGCACGACGATCAGTTGCAGCACGCGGCGGCGCAGGGTCTCGGTCAGCGCGGGCTCTTGCAGCAGCGCCTGCGCCTGCACCAGCGCGGCGGCGCCATCGCCGGATTCCAGCGCCAGCAGCGCCAGTTGCTCCATCGCCAGCGCGCGAAACGGCTGGCCGGGCGCGGCGAGGCCCTGCAGCGCGGCGCTGCGTTCGTCCAGCGGCAGGTCGGCACCGCCCAGAATCACCCGCTTCAGCGTGGCGATCTGCCGATAGCTGGACGGCAGGCTGGTGTCCGAGGCCACCGAGGCCAGCAGGGCCAGCGCGGCGGGGCGGTTTTCCGCCTCGATCTCGGTCGCGGCCAGCAGCAGGTTCAGGATTCCGGCCCGCTCGCCGGTGGCGTCGATGATGGCCAGTGCCTCGCGGCGTGCCGACAGATCCTCGGGCGCCAGCGCGGCAATCACCGCGTCGCCAAAGGCCTGCGCCTGCGCTTCGGCCTGCGCCTTGCGCCATTCGTTCCATGAGGCGCCGCCGACCAGAACCAGCACGGCCAGGATCGCCAGCCACGCCCATTTGCGCATGAAACCGAACAGGCGGTCGCGTTTGAGTTCCTCGTTCACCTCGTCGATGAAGCTGTCAGGGTTGCTCACGTCTGGCCTCCGGTGCTGCGCTGGGTGCGTCGCGGTGCGCGCAACGTCGGCCCCCTCATAGCCCGAGACCGCCGGGCTTGCCAAGTCTGCACCCCGTGGCGGCGGCGCGGCTGGCTGTTTTTTGCCCCACGCGCCGTCGCAGCGGGGGTTTGTGCGGCATTGCGGCGATTTCCGCGACGGCAGCGGCAGGTCGCATTTGCATTTTCGCCGTTTCGCAACTATCTGAGCGCGCAATGGGCGGCTTCCGGTGCCGATAGCGTCCGAATTATCTTTTCCCGCGCGATGAACCGGAACGGCTGCTGATCCGTACCTGTCCCATGGGCCGGGATTGCCTGTAACAAAGGTTGATGACGATGCGTTTCGTGCCGATGCTGACCGCTGGTGTGGTTCTGGTCCTGCTTTACTTCTTCGTGATGCAGCGCGAGGCCCTTATGGCCTTTGCCGGGGTCGAGCGTGCCGAGCCTGTCGCCGTCGAACCCGCCGCGCCTGTCGAGACCGCGCCGGTCGATCCGCGTTTTGCCGTCGTGGTCGAGCGCATTGTCGAGCGTGACCTTGAAAGTGCAATCGTGCTGCGCGGGCGCACGCTGGCCTCGCGTTCGGTCGAGGTGCGGGCGCAGACCTCGGGGCTGGTGCTGTCCGAACCGGTCGCGCGGGGGTCGCTGGTGGCGGCGGGCGACGTGCTGTGTCGGCTGGACCCCGGCACCCGCGCCGCCCATCTGGCCGAGGCCGAGGCGCGGCTGTCCGAGGCAGGCGCCCGGCTGGCCGAGGCCGAGATCACCTTTGCCACCACCGAGCGGCTGGCCGAGGGCGGTTTTGGCGCGCAGAACCGGCTGGCGACCGCCGAGGCCGGGCTGCAGGCCGCCCGCGCCGGGGTCGAGGCTGCGCGCGCCGGGGTCGAGGGCGCCCGCACCGAGATGGAACGACTGGTCATCAGCGCGCCCTTTGCCGGGCTTTTGGAAAACGACTCGGCCGAGCGGGGCTCGTTGATGGCGGCCGGCGGGCTTTGTGCGACGGTGATCCAGCTTGATCCGATGCTGGTCGTCGGCCATGCCGCCGAGGCACAGATCGACCGGCTGGCGCTGGGCGCAATGGCCGGGGCGCGGCTGTCGAACAGCCGTGATGTGGTGGGGCAGGTCAGTTTCCTCGCCCGCGCCGGTGATCCCGCGACGCGGACCTTTCGCGTCGAACTGACGGTGCCCAACCCCGACATGGCGATCCGCGAGGGGCTGAGCGCCGACATGCTGATCGCCGCCACCGCGACGCGCGGCCATCTGGTGCCGGGCTCGGCGCTGACGATCAACGACGACGGCGCGCTGGGCCTGCGGCTGGTCGATGCCGACAGCCGGACGTTCTTTCAGCCGGTTCAGGTGCTGCGCGACGCGCCGCAGGGGTTCTGGGTGACCGGCCTGCCGCCTGAGGCCGATGTGGTGGTCGTCGGGCAGGAATATGTGACGGATGGTGTCGAGGTGCGGGTGACGCGCCGGGGCGGGGAGTGATCCGATGCGCGGCATGATCGACTGGGCCTCGGAACGCGCCCGCATGGTGCTGGCCTTTGTGGTGCTGACACTCGCCGCCGGGGTGCTGGCCTATACCGGCCTGCCCAAGGAGGGCGAACCCGATATCGAGGTGCCCGCGCTGTTCATCTCGGTGCCGTTTCAGGGGATTTCCGCCACCGACGCCGAGACCCTGCTGGTGCGCCCGATGGAGCAGGAACTGTCGGGCCTGACCGGGCTGACCGACATGACGGCGACCGCGCGGCAGGGTTATGCCAGCGTCATCCTCGAATTCGAATTCGACTGGGACAAATCCGCCACCCTCGCCGATGTGCGTGACCGCATGAGCCGGGCCTCGGCGGATTTCCCGGACGGGGCCGATACCTATTCGATCAACGAGTTCAACTTTTCGCAGTTTCCCATCGTCATCGTCGCCGTCGCGGGGGACGTGCCCGAACGCACGCTGCTGCGCGCCGCCCGCGATCTGGAGCGCGCCATCGAAAGCGTCGATGCCGTGCTGTCGGCCAATGTGGCCGGGGTGCGCGACGAGATGGTCGAGGTCATCATCGACCCGCTGCGGCTCGAAGCCTTCAACGTCACCGCAGGCGAGTTGATTACCGCCGTCACCGCCAACAACCAACTGGTTGCGGCGGGCGAGATCGAGAGTGACTCAGGCCGCTTCAGCCTGTCCTTGCCGGGCAGTTTCGAGGGACCGCAGGACATCTATGCGCTGCCGATCAAGGTCAACGGTGACCGGGTGGTGACGCTGGGCGATCTGGCCGAGATCCGCATGACCTTTGAGGACCGCGCCGGGATGGCGCGGTTTCAGGGCGAAGCGACGCTGGCGCTGCAGGTGGTCAAGCGCAAGGGGTTCAACCTGATCGGCACGGTGGACGAGGTGCGCGCGGCGATCGATGCCGAAGTCGCCACCTGGCCCGAGGAACTGCGCGCGGCGATCCATGTGACGCCCGCGCTCGACCGCAGCTATCAGGTCGGCTCGATGATTTCACAGCTCGAAGGCTCGGTGCTCAGCGCCGTCGCTCTGGTGATGATCGTCGTTCTGGCCAGCCTCGGCACCCGCACCGCGCTGCTGGTGGGGTTCTCGATTCCGGCGTCCTTCCTGCTCAGCTTCATCTTTCTGGGCATCATGGGGGTGACGATTTCGAACATCGTGATGTTCGGGTTGATTCTGGCGGTGGGGATGCTGGTGGACGGGGCGATTGTCGTGGGCGAATACGCCGACAGTCGCATCGCCGAGGGGCAAGGCCCGATGCGCGCCTATGTCGAGGCGTCCAAGCGCATGTTCTGGCCGGTGGTCTCCTCGACCGCCACCACGCTCTGCGCCTTTCTGCCGATGCTGTTCTGGCCCGGTGTGGCGGGCGAGTTCATGGGAATGCTGCCGATCACGCTGATCTTCGTGCTGTCGTCCTCGCTGATCGTCGCGCTGATCTTCATGCCGATCCTTGGCGGGGTCTCGGGGCGGATCTCGCGGCGGCTGGACCAGATGGCGGGCGGGCTGCGGCGCCTGCCTTGGGTCTTGCGGCTGCCCTTCATGGCACTGGCGCTGTCGGTTCTGGCGGGTGGCGTGCTGGCGCTGCTCAACCCCGGCCTGCTGGAGCTGGCGCGCGGGCCGGTGACCTCGCTGATCCCCGGCGCGCTGCTGATGATGCTGGGCGCCTTTGGCATGTCGGTCACGCTCAGCGCACTGACGCCCGATGCCAAGGCCAAGCCGGTGCAGGTCGGCTATAAACGCACGGCCTTTGGCTGGCTTATCAAGGCGATCGTCGGCAATCCGGTGATGCCCTTTGTCACCGCGGCGGCGGTGGTCGCGGTGGTCTGGCAGGTTTTTGCCTATTACGGCGAGAACAATTATGGCACCGAGTTCTTTGTCCAGACCGAGCCCGAGCAGGGCATCGTCTATATCCGCGCGCGGGGCAATCTGTCGCTGGTCGAGCAGGACGCGCTGGTGCGGCAGGTCGAAGAGGTCGTGCTGGCCGAGCGCGGCGTCGCCGCCAGCTTTGCCTTTTCGGGTTCGGGCGGGTTGAACCAGAACACTGGCGGCGGTCAGGCGCCGCGCGATTCCATCGGCCAGATCCAGTTTGAACTGGTCAACTGGGATGACCGCGACGGCGATGCCGAACTGCTGGGGCAGGCGGTGCTGGACCGGCTCGAGGCGCGGTTCCGCCAGATCCCCGGCATCATCACCGAATTCATGATCATGTCGGGCGGCCCGGCGGCGGCCAAGCCGATTCACCTGCGGCTGACCGGCAGCGATTTTGCCACGCTGGGGCAGGCGGTGGACATCGTGCAGGCCCGGATGGCGGAAATCGGCGGCGTGATCGGCATCGAGGACAGCCGCCCCTTGCCCGGCATCGACTGGGAAATCCGCGTCGATACCGCAGCCGCCGGGCGCTTTGGCGCCGATGTGGTGACAGTGGGCGGCATGGTGCAACTGGTCACGCGCGGCATCATGCTGGACACGATGCGGGTCGAGACCTCGGACGAGGAAGTCGAGATCCGCGTTCGCCTGCCCGAGGAGGACCGACTGCTGGCGACCCTCGACACGCTGCGGGTGCAGACGCGGCAGGGGCTGGTGCCGCTGTCGAATTTCGTGTCGCGCCAACCGGTTGCACTGCGCGGCCAGATCGACCGTTACGGCGAGCAGCGGTTCTTTGACGTCAAGGCCGACGCAGCCTCGGACCTGATGAGCGTGGTCAACGACGATGGCAGTATCGCCCGCCTGGTGCCGGTGGCCTCGGTGGACGCGCGGCTGCATGCCGCCGGGTCCGAGGCGGCGCGGGCCGCGGAAAGCGCCCGTGCAGCCATCATCGACGCCGGGCAGCATCTGGTGCCGGTGACCCCCAGCGAACGCATCGCCGCGCTGAGCCAGTGGTTGCAGGATGAAAGCCCGCTGCCCGAGGGCATCAACTGGCAATGGACCGGCGAGCAGCAGGATCAGGAGGAATCGACGGCCTTCCTCGGCGGTGCCTTTGCCGCGGCGATGGGGCTGATGTTCATCATCCTGCTGGCGCAGTTCAACAGTTTCTACAACTCGGTGCTGGTGCTGGTCGCCGTGGTTTTGTCCACGGCGGGGGTATTGATCGGCATGATCGTGCTGCAGCAGCCGTTTTCCGTCATCATGACCGGCACCGGCATCGTCGCGCTGGCCGGGATCGTGGTGAACAACAACATCGTGCTGATCGACACCTATCAGGAATTCGTGCGCTACATGCCGCGCATCGAGGCGATCATCCGCACCGCCGAGCAGCGCATCCGCCCGGTGATGCTGACGACGATCACCACGATGGCCGGTCTGGCGCCGATGATGCTGGGGCTGAACATCGACTTTGTGAACGGTGGCTATTCGCTCAACAGCCCGACGGCGATGTGGTGGAAGCCGCTGGCCACGGCCGTGGTGTTCGGGTTGGGCGTCTCGACGGTGCTGACGCTGCTGCTGACGCCCGCCCTGCTGGCGGCGCGGATCTGGATCGAGACCTTCCTCGCCGCCATCGGCCCGACGCTGAAGGCCGCGCGACCGGGGCAGGCGCGTGATGACCGCACCCTGACGCGGCGCACCGCCAAGGTCCGCCATGCCGAGATCATCTGGGACCCGGTGAGCAGCCCGGTAGCCGCGCCGCCGGTGGCCGAACCGGTGGAACCCCGCGAGCCGGGCCGCTCGCCCCGCCACGCGGCGGAATAGGTCTGACCGGGTCAGGGGGGCATTCTGCCCCCCTCGGCCTGCGGCCTCACCCCCCTGAGGATAGTTGAGGCACAAAGATGGGGGGCGCGGTTTGGCGTTGACCCGCCGGGGGCCGCGCGCGACAAAAGGCCAGACCACGCCGGAGGCCCCCATGTTGAGCGACGACCAGATCCTGATCCGTGACACGGCGCGCGCCTTTGCCCGCGAACGCCTCGCGCCGGGTGCGGCGGCACGCGACCGGGCCGGGGTGATCGAACCCGAGGTGCTGCGCGAGATGGGGGATCTGGGCCTTTTGGGCATGGTGGTCAGCCCGGACTGGGACGGGGCAGGGGCCGATTATGTCAGCTATGCGCTGGCCTTGATCGAGGTGGCGGCCGGCGACGGCGCGCTGTCCACGGTGATGAGCGTCCATAACGCGCCCTTCAACGCGATTTTGGAGCGTTTTGGCTCGACCGCGCAAAAGGAGGCGGTGCTGCGTCCGGCGGCGCAGGGGGCGTTCATCGGCGCCTTTGCCCTGACCGAGGCGCAGGCCGGGTCGGACGCCAGCGCGCTGCGCTGCACGGCGCGGGCGGTGCAGGGCGGTTATGTGCTGGACGGCGAGAAGGTCTTCATCACGTCAGGCCGCATCGGCGGGCAGGTGATCGTCTTTGCCCGCGCGCCGGGTTCGAGCGGCAAGACGGGGATCAGTGCCTTTCTGGTGCCGACCTCGGCGCCCGGTTTCAGCGTGACGCGGGTCGAGGAAAAGATGGGTCAGCGGGCCTCGGACACCTGCGCGCTCAGGTTTGACGGGCTGGAACTGCCCGAGACCGCGCGCATCGGCGCCGAGGGCGAGGGCTATCGCATCGCGCTGGCCAGTCTGGAGACCGGGCGCATCGGCATCGCGGCGCAATCGGTCGGCATGGCGCGCGCGGCGCTGGAGATGGCGGTCGCCTATGCCAAGGAGCGCCGGTCCTTTGGCCAGACCCTGATGACGCATCAGGCGGTGGCCTTTCGGCTGGCCGATCTGGCGACGCAACTGGAGGCGGCGACGCAACTGGTGCTGTCGGCGGCGCGGCTCAAGGACGCCGGGGTTCCCTGTCTGACCGAGGCGGCGATGGCCAAGCTCTTTGCCTCGGAGGCCGCCGAGCGCATCGTCTCGGGCGCGCTGCAGACCTTTGGCGGCATGGGCTATGTGCAGGACACCGGGATCGAACGCATCGCCCGCGACGTGCGGGTTTGCCAGATTTACGAGGGCACCTCGGATATCCAGAAGCTGATTATCGCGCGGGCCTTGGCGGGTTGATACGCGGCGATTGACCGCCGCGCGGCGACGGCGCCCGATCCGGGGGCAGACCTGTCCTGCGTCCTGCCGTTCGCCGTTCCGGTCCCCTGTGCGCGCTTGCCGGGGCCATCCTGCCCGGTGCCGCCACCGCACTGGGCTGGGGCGCCATCGCCTATTCCGGATCGACAACTGCGGCAGTCAGCGTGGCCAAGGGCTCTGCAACGCCAACAGCCGCAATTGCGTCACCCGGCACTCGATCTGCCCGTAAGCCGCCGGTCAGAGGCGCGTCAGCGGGTTGATCCCGGCGCGGCGCAGGGCGCCCCAGATCAACCCCATGTACCAGATATCGGCCAGCGCCATCGTGCCGATGATGACCCAGGCGAAATAGTTGTCCGGGTGCTGCATCAGATAGATCGGCCCCACCGTCAGGGACGAGCCGAGGAACTTGGTCCAGG
The DNA here is from genome assembly GCA_937907485.1 of uncultured Paracoccaceae bacterium. Lineage (GTDB taxonomy): Bacteria > Pseudomonadota > Alphaproteobacteria > Rhodobacterales > Rhodobacteraceae > Pararhodobacter. Next base: position 18,514 of record CALESR010000293.1, read on the forward strand.
CGATGGTGAAACTTTGCCCCTCGATGCTGCGGCGCATGTGGAACATCGCGACAAAGGCCAGCGACATCACCGCGTTCTGGATGAAGGCGATCAGCTTGGCGGCCTCGATCTGGTCGTGGTGGAAATAGCTGTCGAACTGCATGAAGAAATACGCGCCCGAGTGGATCACCAGAAAGCTGAAGGCCAGAAGGGCGACCGAATAGCCGATCCATTGCGGCCGGGTCAGGCCGTAAGATTGGGCGAAGTATTTGTAACCGAACCGAAAATAGGTATAGAGGATCCCGGCATCCAGCAGGAAACACAGGCCAAAGACGATCTGCGCCTTGAGCGCGCCATGCGGAACCAGCGTGGAATCGAGGCTGCCCTGCGGCGGGATGAACGCCAGAAAGATCAGCTCCCACGTCAGGTTCAGCGCCAGCGCGAGGATCGGCATGCCATAGGACCGGTCCTTCATCCCGCGCCAGATCAGCGCGACATAGGTCACCATCCAGGTGTAAACGCACAGCTTGTAGGCAAAGATCGTGGCGTCTTGCAGGGTCATGCCGGGGCTTCCGTGCGGGGGCGTCGGTGCAGGATTTAGGGCGTCGCGCGGCGTTTGGCCAGCGAAAACCCCCGCCCTTTGGGGGCGGGGGCGGGGATCTGCTGGTCAGGCGGCTGGCCTCAGGCCTCGGTTTCCAGCGCGTCGAGGGCGGCTTTCAGGTCGTCCTTGGACACGGCACGCTCGGTCACGGTGGCGCGGCTGAGGACCAGATCGACGACCTTGTCCTCGAACAGCGGCGCGCGCAACTGCTGCTGCATCTGCGGGTTTTTCTGCACGAATTCAAAGAACTGGCGTTCCTGACCCGGATACTGACGCGCCTGCGCCAGAATGGCCTGGGTCATTTCGGCATCGGTCACGGTGACCTCGGCCTTGCGGCCAACTTCGGCCAGCAACAGGCCCAGCTTCACCCGGCGCACGGCCAGCGAGCGATGCTCGTCGGTGGTGTCGATATGCGCGTGGTTGTGGTCGTGGACCTCGGGGTTTTCGTCGTGCCAGAGCTGGTGGGCGATCTGGCTGGCCTCGGCCTCGACCAGACTCTCGGGCAGGTCAAAGCTGACGGCCTTGTCCAGCGCGTCGAGCAGGCTGCGCTTGACCACCGCACGGGCGGCCTGAGCGTATTCCCCTTCCAGACCCGAACGGATCTGGCCCTTCAGCGCGTCCAGCGATTCGGCGCCGAAACGGGCCGCCATCGCATCGTCGATCGCCCCGGCGGCGGGCGCCTTGACGGCCTTGATGGTGCAGGCAAACACCGCTTCCTTGCCGGCCAGATGTGCCGCGCCATAGTTTTCCGGGAAGCTGACGGTGACGTCGCGCGACGTGCCGGCGGTGGCGCCGGTCAGTTGCTCTTCAAAGCCGGGGATGAACTGGCCCGAGCCCAGCACCAGCGGGTAATCCGCCGCCGTGCCGCCATCAAAGGCCACGCCGTCGATCGAGCCGGCAAAGTCGAACACCACCTGATCGCCGGTTTCCGCCGCGCCGTCCTTGTCGGCGAAATCCTGCGCCTGCTTGGACAGGTTGGTCAGGGCTTCGTCCACCGCCGCGTCATCGGCCGAAACGACCAGACGCTCCAGCGAGAGGGCGGTGAAGTCGGGCTCGGCGATCTCGGGCAGCGCCTCGTAGGACAGGGTGACGGTGATGTCGTCGCCCTCTTTCCACGTCTCGCCGTTCTGCATCTCGATCTTCGGCTGCATCGCCGGGCGGGCGCCGGTCTCGTCGAAATGCGCCTGCATGGCGCCGTCGATGGTTTCCTGCATCGCTTCACCGGTCAGGCGCTGGCCGAACTGCTTCTTCAGCATCGCCATCGGCACCTTGCCCTTGCGGAACCCCTTGATCTCGACTTCGGGCTGCGCCTCGATCAGCTTTTGATCCACCTTGGCTGCCAGATCGGCGGCGCTGACGGTGATCGTATAGGCGCGCTTCAGCCCTTCGTTCAGGGTCTCGGTGACTTGCATGTTGGTCCTCGCATAAGCTGACAGGCCGCCCGGACGGCGGCCTGATGAATCCGGGTCTTCCTAGAGCGGGCGCGGGGGCGGATCAACCCTGATTCTGGCAGGTGGTGCGGGTGAAGGGACTCGAACCCCCACGCCTTGCGGCGTCAGAACCTAAATCTGGTGCGTCTACCAATTCCGCCACACCCGCCCGCCGCCCGTTTAGCAATCCGCCTGCCCCTGCGCGAGGGGGGCTGCCGCGAAAATACAGGATCTTCGTCACATTTTAACCATTATGCGCGTCAAGATTGGCCGGATGTTCATTGTGAGGTCCGCCATGCTGTCGCAACTCGTCGCCAATCTGCCCCCGGTCATCCACGCCTCGCGCCGCTCGCGGCCGACGGGGCTGCTGGCCGGTACGGTCGTGCGCACCACCGAGGGGGCGATTCCGGTCGAGTATCTGCTGGCGGGCGACATCGTGTTGACGCGCAACGGACCGGTCGAATTGCGCGGCACCAGCACCCTCGTTGGCCATGACATCGACGTCGTGGTGATCGAGCCCGGCGCGCCGGTGTCGGGCGCGGTGCTGGGCCAGTCGGTGACCTTGCCGGCCGATCATCAGGTTCTGGTGCGCGATTGGCGCGCGACCATCCTGCATGGGCAGAGCGAGATGCTCACCCCCGCCGCCTCGCTGGTCGATGATCGGCTGGTGCGTCGCGAGACCCGCGCCAAGGTCCGGCTGATCCGGCTGCATTTCGACGCGCCGCAGATCGTCTGGGCCGATGGGGTCGAGGTCGCCTCGGCCCGCACCCGCGCCCCCGACGTCACCGTCCAGCGCCGCCTGCACTGAGGCGAGCGGCCCGCGCCCAACCCACAGGCCCGCCCCCGCAACTTGGGTCGGGCCCTTCATTGGCGCGGCCCTGCTGCCGTAGGGCACACTCGACCATCCTTGCAAACAGGCCATGCCCGGCCCGGCCAACGCCGATGGTCCCGCCCAAACACCCCTGCCAGCACGCCAAAGCCGCCTCTGCACTCTCCTCGCCCCTTTCGCGCGCTCTTGAGGCCGCCCCATAGCACCCGCACCCGGCCCGCGTCTGCCGCATCGGCGCAACCCGGTAAGCCGTGTGCAGTCGTCGCCTGGGTCCCGGCTATGCGCCAGCGCCTAGATGGCCCGGCGATGGCGCACCGCCCTTACTCGCGCGGCCCAACCCGTTGGCGCGGCACCGCGCCCTTCGCAACTGTCCCATCCAAATGTCCCGCCCTGCCAGCTTTGAGCCCTGCGTGGCGGGGTTCCCGACAGCGCCCATTGGGGCCACGCCTCCCCTTTATCACCCTCGAGCGTCCGATGCCCCCCGGGCACTGCCGCCGCCGCGCCGCAGCCGGTTCAGTCTGCCTCCGATCTGTCCCCAGCCCTTGCAGCCCCCGCCCAGCACTCTCGCCTCCCACGGCGACACCCCGCCGGGTGGTCCGTCGTCAGGGCTGCAACCCTCGATCCAGGTCCTCGTCCGCCTCGCGCGGAGACTGCAGGCTGCGCAGGGCAGCGGGCAGCGTGTCGAGCAGGTCATCGGCGATCAGGCCTGGGCCAAAGATCCGCGCGGCTTCGACATGGATCCAGGCCCCGGCGCAGGCCGCCTCGAAGGCGGCTGTGCCGCGCGTCAGCAACCCCGTGATGATGCCGGCAAGCACATCGCCCGCGCCCGCCGTCGCCAGCCAGGGCACCGCGCGCGACCCTGCGGCCCGGTGCAGCGCCAGCCGTCCGTCGGGGGCGGCGATGACCGTGTCCGGCCCTTTCAGCAGCACCACTGCGCCGGTGCGATTCGCGGCCTCCAGCGTGGCGTCGAGGCGCCAGGCCGCCGGACCGCGCAGCGCGGGTTCGCCGAGCCGCGCCGAAAGATCGGGAAACAGCCGGGCGAATTCACCGTCATGCGGGGTCAGGACGCAGTTCGCGGGCAAGGTCACGGGCTGCGGCGCCAAAGCGGTCAGCGCGTCGGCATCGAGGACCAGCGCACCCCGGTATCCGGGGGCTGCCGCCTGCAGGGCGGCCAGCATTGCGCCCGCGCGCTGCACCCCCAGCCCCGGCCCCATGCACAGTGCATTGATCCGCCGGTCCTGCAGCGCCGCGGTCAGATCCTCGCCCGTGTCGATCCGGCGCAGCATCAGTGCGCTGATTTGCGCGGCGCATTCCGGCATGGCCTCGTCCGGGGCGCCCAGCGTCACCACACCCGCGCCGATTCGCAGCGCGCCGCGCGCGGCCAGCCGGGCCGCGCCGGTCCGGCCCATGCCGCCGGTCAGCACCAGCGCATGCCCGTGCTGATACTTGTGCCCCTGCGGTTTCAGCAACAGGTCGCGCAAGGTCTTGAGACTGAAGTCGAAACTCATGGAGGCAATCCGATATCGGCGATCCTTACCCGTTCGCCCGCCGCCAGCAGGGCGGCATGCGCGGGTTTGGCGGCGTGAAAGGTGACTGTCAGACGCTCGATGTCTGGCGGCAGGCTGTCGGCAAGGCTGCGCCCGGTCGGCTGGTCGTCCGACAGGCCCGAGGGCACATCGACCGCGACCCAGACCACGCCAGCGGGCAGGGTGGCGACAAACCCCTCCCATGGCCCCAGAACATCGGCGCCCAGCGGGCGCGACAGGCCGATGCCAAAGAGCGCGTCGATGATGACCAGCGGCGGGCCCGGTGCGGCGGCCGCGGCCAGGGCCTTTGCCCCATAGGGCTGCACCGGACCCGACCACGCCCGCGCCATCGCCGCGGCATCGGGCGGCAGACGGGCTGGATCGCCCAGCGCCAGCACCGTGACCGGCCAGCCCCGCGCCGCCAGCCGCCGCGCGATGACATAGCCGTCGCCGCCGTTGTTGCCCGGCCCGCAGAGCACCAGCGCCCGCGCGCCGCGCTCCAGCATCGGCCATTCGGCCAGAATCGCCGCGACGACACCCGCTCCGGCGCGCTCCATCAGGGTGGCGCCGGTCACCGCGCCCGACTCAATCGCGGCGGCTTCGATGGCGCGCATTTGGGCAGATGTCACCAAATCGGTCATTTTTGCCAAAACAGCCTTCAACGAATGGTGAAAAAACAGGCAAAGCGCCCAAATAACCAGCGAAGCCCGGCAAAACCCCGCGCGATGGCCGGAAAAGCCGGGCACAGGCAGGCTAGCGGATTGTCGCATCCCTGTGAACGTGGTCATTGGGCACCGAGCCCGAAACCAGCCGGGGCCCGAACCCATCCGGGGCCCGAAACCAGCCGGGGAAGAGACGATGAAGAAGATCGAAGCCATCATCAAGCCATTCAAGCTCGACGAGGTGAAGGAAGCGTTACAGGAGATCGGAATCCAGGGGCTTTCGGTGATCGAGGTCAAGGGTTTCGGTCGCCAGAAGGGCCATACCGAGCTCTATCGCGGCGCCGAGTATGTCGTCGATTTCCTGCCCAAGGTGAAGATCGAGGTCGTGCTGACCGACGACATGGTCGATGCCGCCATCGAGGCGATCATCGCCGCAGCGCGCACCGACAAGATCGGCGACGGCAAGATCTTTGTATCCTCCGTCGAACAGGTGATCCGCATCCGGACCGGGGAAACCGGCGACGATGCCGTGTGATCCGCAAACTTTTACGTCAATCAGGGGACAATGAATGAGCGTTGAATCCGTTCTCAAACTGATAGCTGATGAGCAGGCGGAATACGTCGACATCCGCTTTACCGATCCGAAGGGCAAGCTGCAGCATGTCACCGTGATCGTCGATCTGGTCGATGAGGACTTCCTCGAGGAAGGCTTCATGTTCGACGGCTCGTCGATCGCCGGCTGGAAAT